>CASEMS010000033.1 GCA_949288955.1 uncultured Lentisphaeraceae bacterium | reverse complement strand
GCGCAGTCCTTACCGCACGCGCACGCCGCCTTCGCCTCGGGGGCGGGCGCCGGCTGGGCCTCCTGGGCCGCGGCCGCGGCCTGGGGCCGCGCCACGCACGCGCCACCCGGGCACGCCTCTTGCTGGGCGAACACCACCGCGGCCAAAACCGCCGCGGCCAATGCCACTGCCTTTTTCATGGTTGAACACTCCTTTCTGTGTCTGTTGGGCCAACGCCATGGGCGGGACCCCCCGCCGAGGCCGCCGGCCGAAATCACGCTCCCCCGCCCCACCCCACCACGCGCCGACCGCCGCCGCCACGCCAATCCCGGCCACCACCACCCCAACCCCAAGCGCACGCCGCAGACGCCCAAACGGCGACGCCCGCCGAACCGAACGCCCATCCAGCATCGACGCCATCTCCGCCACGCACGGGAACGTCAGCGAATACCAGATCTGCCGACCCCGCCGCTCATCCCGCACGATCCCCGCCGACCGAAGCTGCGCCAGATGCTGACTCACCGCCGACATCCCCCCATCCACACCCTCCGCCAAGTCCGCCACGCAGCAAGCCCCCTCCGCCAGCCGCTCCACGATCCACAGACGGGTCGGATGCCCCAAGGCCTTGAAGACCTCGGCACGCGACCGCAACGATTCGCTCTCACGCCTATCCATGACGCCCTTCCTTGTTTCAACACTTCAGATAATACTAAAGTTTCATCCCCCGCGCAACCCCTTTCCACACAATGCCTACAACCGAACGCACCCCCGCAATCGCTGCGCCAGTCAGGCGCGTCCGCAGGACGCGCACGCCGGTGCAGGGGGTGTCTCCCCCTGCCGGGGGTTTGGGGGCAGAGCCCCTATCCCACGAAACCACCCGCCAAACACAAAAGCCAAACTCGCCACCGTCGTGCCAATCAAGCGCGTCCTTCGGACGCGCTCGCGGGTGCAGGGGGTGTCTCCCCCTGCCGGGGGCTTGGGGGCAGAGCCCCCACCCCACAAAACCTCCCTCCAAACACAAAAGCCAAACCCGCCATCGCCGTTCCAGTCAGGCGCGTCCAGCGGGACGCGCCCGCGGGTGCAGGGGGTGTCTCCCCCTGCCGGGGGTTTGGGGGCAGAGCCCCCACTTCACGTCCCCCACCCCTGCTTCCGCAGGGCCAGCGACAGCAAGGCCAGATCGGCCGGGTTCACGCCTGGGATCGACGCAGCGCGACGCAGCGTGTCCGGGCGCACGCGACGCAGCTTTTCGCGGGCCTCGAAGCGCAAGCCCCGCACCGCGTCGTAATCGAAGCCATCCGGGATGACCAACGCCTCATCCCGCCTCAGACGCTCCGCCTGCGTGCGCTCATGGGCGATATAGCCCTCATACTTCGCGCGAAGGGCCAACTCCTCCCCCCAATCCGCCGGGACATCCACCCCCACCCCATCCGAAGCCTCCGCGAAAGACACCCCCTCACGCGCCAACAGACGCCACCGGCTCAACCCATTGCCATCCAGCCAATCCGCCTTCCACGCCCCCTCCGTCGCCGCGAGCCACGCGGCCTCCTCCTCCGCCAAGCGCAAGAGAGACCCCGAGACGATGCCCAGCTTGGCCGCATGACCGCGCAGACGCAGATGAACATCCCCCGGCCGCAGCAGCAGGCGCCGCTCCGCCCGCGACGTGAACATCCGGTACGGCTCGTCCGTGCCCTTCGTGATCAGGTCATCCACCATCACCCCCAGATAGGCCTCGTCGCGGGAAAGCGTCAGAGGCGGACGCCCCTGCGCCGCCAACGCCGCGTTCACGCCCGCCAGAAAGCCCTGCGCCGCCGCCTCCTCATAACCCGTGGTGCCATTGATCTGCCCCGCCAGGAAGAGGTTTGGCGCCGACCGCACCGCCAGCCGCGCGTCCAAGGCCCGCGGATCCA
Source organism: uncultured Lentisphaeraceae bacterium (assembly GCA_949288955.1). Lineage (GTDB taxonomy): Bacteria > Verrucomicrobiota > Kiritimatiellia > RFP12 > DVOR01 > Spyradenecus. Next base: position 27,179 of record CASEMS010000033.1, on the reverse strand, counting down.
CGCAGTCATACTCGATGGCATAGCCCGGCGCCGCCATCACCGCGCGCGCCAAGCCCGGCACCGAGCGCACCATCGCCAACTGCACCTCCGCCGGGAGCGAGTTGGAGAGGCCGTTCGGGTAACACCACGGACAGCCCGCGCCCTCCGGCTCCAGGATGACATGGTGCCCGCCACGGTCGCCGAACTTCACCACCTTGTCCTCGATGCTCGGGCAATAACGCACGCCCTCGCCCGAGATCGCGCCGCCATAGAGCGCGGACTCCGAGAGATGGGCGCGGATGATGGCGTGCGTCTCCAGTGTGGTGTGCGTGCGGAAGCAAGGCGTCTGCCCCGCCCAGGCGCGTCGGATCACGGCCTCAGGGTCGTCCGCGACGGCCTCGCCCACGCCACCCTGGCGCGGACGGTAGGTCGCGAAGCCCTCCCTCACCCCCCAGACCGAGGCGTCCGGCGAAATGTTCCACGTGGAACATTTTGGGTCTTCCGGGCCCACTCCCCCCACCCCGACGGCGCGGAGGCGTTGTTGCGCCAGGCGCATCCGGCGCGAGAAGAAGGGCACGGGATCGCGCTCGCCGGGCTGTGGCTCCAAGGCCGACCAGTCGATCGAGTCGCTCATCAGCCGTGGCGGCGTGCCTGTCTTGAGCCGCCTCCACCCGAGCTCCGGGCAGAGGCGCGACAAGGCGGCCCACAGCGGCGTCGCGGGGCGCGCGTCGCCGCCGCCGTCCCGGCCCTGACGGCCCACCCAGACCCGACCGCGCACCGCCGTCCCAAGCGCCAAGACGATGAACCGTCCGCGGATGCCCCTTCCGTCCGCAAGGACGACGCCCTCCGCCCTCCGCCCATCCGCGGCGACGGCCAGGTCGCCGACCAAGCCGACGATGGGCGTGAGGTTCGCCTGCCCGGCGACCACGCCCGCGAGGCGCGCGCTGTAGCGGGCCTTGTCGCACTGCGCGCGGACGGCTCGGACGGCCGGGCCGCGCGAGGCGTTCAGCGTGCGGAACTGGAGGCCCGTGAGGTCGGCGTTCAGCCCCATCTCCCCACCCAAGGCGTCGATCTCCGCCACGAGGTGCGACTTCGCCAACCCGCCGACCGCCGGGTTGCACGGCATCAGGCCGACCGCCTCCCACGAGGGCGTCACCAACGCGGTGCGGCATCCCATCCGCGCGGCCGCCAACGCGGCCTCGCAGCCTGCGTGCCCGGCGCCGACCACCAGCACATCAAACCATCCCTGCTCGCTCATCATGTCCGAAATGATAGCAAACCGGAGGCCCGGAAGGCTTGCCTGCGGCGAAACGAGGGGCGAATTGTTCCACGTGGAACACCGCGTTTCCCAAGGTTCTCGACAGGGTTTTCCACCGAAGTTACCGACAGGCTGTCGAAAACCGGTCGGAAAACCGTCAAAATCGCGCCATGACTGTGTTTTCATGAGCCGTCGGCCTGTCGAAAACCGGTCAGTCGAATGTGCAGAAAGAGTTGTTGAAAACGGCGTCGATGCGTGCCATAATGATGGGGTTTTCGACAGTTTTTCATGGGATTTTCGAGAGGAACGAACGATGGAGACGACAGGGTCCGACGCCGCTTCGCTTTGGCAGGGCATCTTGGACGAGCTGAAGGAGATCCTGAGCGAGGTGACGGTGCTGCGCTATTTCGGCGGCACGGAGGGGGTGTCCCTTGCCAATGGTGTCCTGACCGTGCGTCTGCCCGAGGGGAAGGAGGGCGCGCAGCTGGCGCCCTTCGAGGCCTTCGTCACCGCGGCGCTCGCCAAGCACGTGGGCGGCGGGGGTGCGAGCGTCCGTTACGTGCGGCCCGAGCCTAAGCCTGCGGCGACCCCGGCGCGCCCGGATCGCGCCGGAAGGGTGGGGGAGGGCGGCGGCCTCCTGCCGCACCTGACCTTCGCGAACTTCGTGGAGGGGCCGGGGAACCAATTCCCGCTGGTGATGGCGAAGTATGTGGCGCAGCACCCGGGCGACGAGGCCAGCCGCACGAACCCGCTCTTCATGCATGGGCCGACGGGGGTGGGCAAGACCCATCTGCTGCACGCCATCGGCAACCTGGCCCGCGAGCTGAACCCGGGCCTCCGCGTCCTCTACACCACCAGCGAGCAGCTCATGAACGAGTACATGCGCCAGTGGTCGGCGGGGGCGGGCCAATCGGACACCGTCAAGGAGGCCTTCCGCGAGAAATACCGCACGCCCGACATCCTATTGGTGGACGACATCCAGTACATGGCCGGCAAGCAGGGCCTCCAAAACGAGTTCTTCAACATCTTCAACGCCCTGAAGGACGCCCGCCGGCAGATCGTGATGACGAGCGACCGCGCGCCGTCCGAGATCCCGGATCTGGTGGATCGCCTGGTCTCGCGCTTCCAGAGCGGCATCACCGCGGACGTGGACATCCCCGCCTACGAGACGCGGATGAACATCCTTCTCCTCAAACTCCGCGCCTATCCGGACGTGACGCTCAGCCAACCGGTCTTGGAGTTCATCGCGCAGCGCGTCAGCAGCAGCGTCCGCGCCCTGGAGGGGGCCCTTGCCACCACCGTGAACTACGCGCGGATGTTCCCCGGCAACGCCGAGTCCGCCGTCACCGTCGATGTCCTGGAGAAGACCATCCTGCGCAACTACATCCAGCAGGAGGAGGCGATCGTCCACCTCACCTGCGCCGACATCCAGAAGGCCGTCTGCGATTACTTCGCCCTCCCCGTCGAGGAGCTCACCGGCAAGAGCCGCGAGAAGAAGGTGGCGGGCCCCCGGCAGATCGGCATCTTCCTCTGCCGCAAGCTCACCTCCTGCTCCACCACGGAGATCGGGCGCGCCTTCAACCGCAACCACGCCACCGTCCTCTACTCCTCCTCCACCGTCCAGACCCTCTACAAAGGCGGGGACCCGGAGACGGCCACCGCCCTCAAGGCGCTCGTCGAGAAACTCGGCCGGACGACCGGCGACCTCAACTGACCCGGCCCCGCCCCACGGCGCCGCGCCCACCCCCCTCCAAGCCCATTGGCGCAAGCCGGTGGGCTTTTCGTTTCCGGCCAGGTGGAAAACGTTGAAAACTCTGTCGAAAACGCGATGGAAACGCCTGGCGCGCACCGTCCCGGCGCCCCCTTGAACCGACGCAACGAAAAGGGTTTACGCATGGCGGAGCCCGCCTTGACGCAAAAACAAACCATTGCAACGGCAATCTGTTGCGAAGCAACCGAGCGACCTTCTCGACAATTCCCCCGGAAAGCCCCCCAACACCCCCCAAACCAATTCCTGACAACCCTTTTGCACGGCGGCGCTGTTGAAAACCTTGTTGATAATGAACCAATCAGTTGTGCAGAACGCCCGGCTTTTCGACCGCCTCCCTCCCATCCTCCCCCCGATCCCCCCACCGACATCTCCGCTTTCCACATTCCCTCAACGCGCGGCTGACAGCCCAATCCGCCGCAACCGATTGAGCTTTCAGGCGCGACCCCAAGTTATCCACGCTTTCGACAATCCATCATAGACTCCTTTTCTTTCTTTTACCCTTCTGTCGATGAAAAGGGTGGGGGAGGGAGACCGGATCGGATCGGCCGCCGATCCAAGGTGGGTCAGCCGCCAGTCCGAATCGGATCAGCCGCTGAGCCGAGGTGGATCGGCGGCTGACCCAAGGTCGATCGGCCCCTGATCCGAGTCGGGTCAGCCCCCGATCCGGTTTTGCCTTGCGAAGGCGCCTTCCCGCAGTTCTGGGTGGGACAGGGTGGGGGGAGGTGTGCTATACTAATGGCAACACCAGTTTTTGAGGAGTTCCCATGAAGTTCACCGTCATCCGCAGCCGTTTCCTGGATTTGCTCTCCAACGTGCAGAGCGTGGTGCCCAACAAGCCCGCGTTGCAGATTGTCTCCAATGCCCTGATCGAGGCGCGGGAGGACGGCACGTTGGCGCTCACGGCCACCGATCTGGACGTCACGGTGCGCGCCACCCTCTCGGCCGACGTGAAGGTGGATGAGCCCGGCCAGACCACCCTCCCCGTCCGCCGCATCGTCGAGCTGCTGCGCATGGCCCCCGAGGGCGAGATTCAGTTCGACATCGACGGGGACGACGTGGCGCGCGTGCTCACCCCCGCCGCGAAATACCGCATCATCGGCCTGGACGCCCGCGAGTTCCCCGTCATCCGCGAGCCCGCCGAGGAGGCCAAGTGCTTCACCCTCGACCGCGCCCTCTTCCGCGAGATGCTCCGCAAGACCGCCTACGCGGCAGGCACCGACGAGACCCGCCGCATCCTCACCGGCGTGCTTTTGCAGTTCGCCGACGGCAAGCTCACCATGGTTGCCACCGACGGCAAGCGCCTCGCGCTCGTGGAGCAGGAGCTGGAGTTCCCCCCCGAGAGCGCGTGCGAGCTCATCCTCCCCCCCAAGGCTGTCTCCGAGCTCGGGCGGCTCCTCGGCGGCGAAGGCCCCATGCGCGTCTACGGCCAGCCCGGCCAGATCGTCTTCGACTGCGGCGCCTTCCGCTTCTACAGCAAGCTCATCGAGGGCGTCTACGCCAAATACCAGGCCGTCATCCCCACCGCCTGCGACGAGCGTGTAACCCTCAACCGCGAGGAAGTCATCGCCTCCATCCAGCGCGTCGACATCATGTCCAACGACAAGGCCAACGCCGTGCGCCTCGCCTTCGCCGAGGGCGCCCTCACCCTCTCGGCCAGCAACGCCGAGACCGGCGAGGCCAACGACGTCCTCCCCATCAAATACGCCGGGCGCCCCCTCTCCGCCGCCTACAACCCCGATTACCTCATGGACTGCCTCCGCAACCTCGACACCGAGGACGTTACCTTCGAGCTCACCGAGGGCCACGCCCCCACCGTCATCAAGTGCCCCGGCGTCCCCTTCCTCTACGTCATCATGCCCCTGCGCATCGCCACCGTCTGACCCGTTTCCCACTCAAACCGTCCGACGGATGGCCCCACCCGGCGCGGCGCCCTTGGCGCCCGCCGGCTTTTTTTGTGCCCCCTCCGCCGCCTTTCGACAAAGTTATCAACCGTTGTTGATAATCTGTCGGCTTCCGAACACCCCTGTTTGCGTCCTCTTTTCGACAAGTGTCGATAACCCTGTTCAGAATCCCGGCTCTCGACAGCTTTATCAACCACTGTTGATAAACCGCCAATCACCGCCCCGATCCGTCCGTCGCTGCGCGCAATCGTGGCAGGGTAGGGGGCCGCGAAGCCGCGACCGACCTTGTGTTATAATCGTGAACGACAGGGGAAGGCATGGATAATCTCCTTGCTTTTTTCAATAACGTGTTGAGAATGCGAGAGGCAATCTCCTAATTTGCGTTTGTCCCAGCATTTTAGGAGATTGGGAACCGGATAGGAAGGGTAATTAAACACGCCGCCTTGGGCGTATATGTGGGGCGGCTTTCGTTTGTCAGCGGAGGAAGGGGCCGGTGGGGGAGGCGGGGTCGCGGGCGAGCTGCTCGGGGGTGCCTTGGGCGACGATGCGGCCGCCTTGGGCGCCGCCGCCGGGGCCGAGGTCGAGCACCCAGTGATGCGGCCGCCTTGGGCGCCGCCGCCGGGGCCGAGGTCGAGCACCCAGTCGGCGTTGCGGATGAGGTCGAGGTCGTGCTCGATGACGATGAGGGTGGCGCCGTGGTCGAGGAGGCGTTGGAAGACGCGGAGGAGGGTCTGGACGTCGAGGGGGTGGAGGCCGATGGTGGGTTCGTCGAAGACGAAGAGGGCGTCGTGCTGGGCGCGGCCGAGCTCCTCGGCGAGTTTGAGGCGCTGGGCCTCGCCGCCGGAGAGGGCGGGGGTCTGCTCGCCGAGGGTGAGGTAGCCGAGGCCGAGGTCGGCGAGGGTGCGGAGGCGGTTGCGGACGGGTGGGATGTCAGCGCAGGCGTCGAGGGCGGCGCGGACGTCGAGGGCCATGAGGTCGGGGAGGGTGTGGGCGCCGAGTGGGATGGCGTCGGCGGTGGGGGCGTAGCGGGTGCCGTGGCAGTCGGGGCAGGGGATGGAGACGTCGGGGAGGAATTGGATGTCGAGGGAGATCTCGCCGGTGCCGTCGCAGGTGGGGCAGCGGAGGCGGCCGGTGTTGTAGGAGAAGTCGCCGGCCTTGAGGCGGCGGGCTTTGGCCTCGGGGGTCTTGGCGTAGCGGCGGCGGAGCTCGTCGTGGATGCCGGCGTAGGTGGCGAGGGTGGAGCGGACGTTGAGGCCGATGGGCGTGGCGTCGATGAGGGTGGCGCGGGAGAGGCCGGGGGCGTCGAGGGCGAGGACGTGGGGTGGGAGGGGGCGGCCTTCGCGGCGGGCGGCCAGGGCGGGGAGGAGGCTTTCGAGGACGAGGGTGGTCTTGCCGCTGCCGGAGGGGCCGGTTACGGCGGTGAGGCGGCCTTTTGGGAAGCGGGCCTCGAGGGGTTTGACGGTGTGGATGGGGCCGGTGCGGAGGGTGAGGGCGCCGTGGGCGAAGAGGTCGGCCGTGGGCGTCTCGGGGCGGATGCGGGGCTGGGGGGCGCGGAGGAAGGGGCCGATCCGGCTGGCGGGGTCGGCGGCGATCCGGGGGATGGGGCCTTGGGCGACGATGCGGCCGCCGTCGCGGCCGGCGCCGGGGCCGAGCTCGATGAGCCAATCGGCCTGGCGCAGGAGGGTGGGGTCGTGGTCGACGAGGAGGACGGTGTTGCCGTCGGCCACCAGTTCGCGGAGGATGGCGGAGAGGCCCACGAGGTTGGCGGGGTGGAGGCCGATGGAGGGCTCGTCGAGGACGTAGAGCACGCCGGTGGAGCGGTTGCGGACGGCGCGCGCGAGCTGCATGCGCTGGCGTTCGCCGGTGGAGAGGGTGGCGGCGGCGCGGTCGAGCGCCAGGTAGCCCAGGCCCAGGTCGAGGAGGCGGCGGGCGGTGGCGGCGAAGGCGTCGCAGATGCTCTGCGCCATGGGGCGCATGGGCGGTGGGAGGGTGGCGGGCACGGCGGCCACCCACGCCGCCAGGTCAATCAAGGGCATTTGGCAGGCGGCGTCGAGGCCGATGCCGGCGACGCGGGGTGCGCGGGCGGCCGGGGAGAGGCGGGTGCCGGCGCAGTCGGGGCAGGGGCGGCGGGTGAGGAAGCGGGCCACGCGCTTCATGCCGGATTCGTCCTTGACCTTGGAGAGGGCGTTCTCGACGGTGCGGACGGCGGAGTAGTAGGTGAAGTCGAGCTCGGCGAAGTCGTCGCCCTTCTTGGCGCGGTAGAGTCGTAGACGATGGCCTTCTCGGCGGGGGTGAGGTCGCGGAAGGGGACGTCGGTGCGCACGCCCATGGCGCGGCAGACGTCGGTCATCAGGCTCCACATGAGCGAGCCCCAAGGGGCGACGGCGCCTTGGTCGATGGTCAGGCTCTCGTCGGGCACCAACGCGGCGCGGTTCACCTCCCACACATCCCCGGTGCCTTGGCAACGTGGGCAGGCGCCGCGACTGTTGAAGGCCAGGTCCTCCGCGCCCGGCACCCGCGCCTCCGCCCCGCAGACGGGGCAGACGAGCGGTTTCTCCGCCGCCACCGCCAGGCTCGGCGGCACGTCGTGGCCGTTGGGGCAGCGGTGCGTGGCGCAGCGCGAGAAGAGGAGGCGGAGGCTGTTGAGCAGCTCCGTGCCGGTGCCGAAGGTGCTGCGGATGCCCGGCACGCCCGGCCGCTGATGGAGCGCCAGGGCCGCCGGCAGGTGGCGGATCGCGTCCACCTCCGCCCGCGCGGACTGGGTCAGCCGCCGCCGCGTGTAGGTGGAAAGCGCCTCGAGGTAGCGCCGCGAACCCTCCGCGTAGAGGACGCCGAGGGCCAGGGAGCTCTTGCCGCTGCCGGAGACGCCGGCGACGGCGACGAGCCTGCCCAGCGGGACGTCCACGTCCACGCCCTTGAGATTGTGCACACGCGCGCCGCGCACCTCGATCGCCTCGACCATCGCCTTGTTCCTTTCGCCCGGCATTATAGCACGGCGCGCGCCTGGGATGGGCGGCCATATTTGCGTGGCAGGGAAGGATTTGGTACAGTAGTGCGACATTTCACCCGAGCAGTCTTTCAAGGAGCAACGAGTATGGCACGCAAAATCCCCCTGGACCACGTCCGCAACATCGGCATCATGGCCCACATCGACGCCGGCAAGACGACGACGTCCGAGCGCATCCTCTACTATTCCGGCAAGAACCACAAGATCGGCGAGGTGCACGACGGCGGCGCCACGATGGACTGGATGGTGCAGGAGCAGGAGCGCGGCATCACCATCACCTCCGCCGCCACCGCGGTCATGTGGGGCGACTACATGATCTCCCTCATCGACACCCCCGGCCACGTGGACTTCACGGCCGAGGTGGAGCGCTCCCTGCGCGTGCTCGACGGCGCGGTCGCCGTCTTCTGCGCCGTCGGCGGCGTCCAGCCCCAGTCCGAGCAGGTCTGGCGCCAGTCCGAGAAGTACAAGGTGCCCAAGCTCATCTTCGTGAACAAGATGGACCGCATCGGCGCGAACTTCTTCTCCGTGATGGACCAGGTGCGCGATCAGCTCAAGGCCCGCCCCGTGCCGATGGTCTGCCCCTACGGCGCCGGTGACACCTTCGAGGGTGTCGTCGACCTGCTGGAAGAGCGCCTCGTCACCTACGACAAGGCCTCCCAGGGCATGAAGCAGATCTACTCCGAGATCCCCGCCGAGCTCAAGGAGAAGTGCGAGGAGATGCGCCACGAGATGATCGAGGCCGCCGCCGAGCAGGACGAGGAGCTGATGAACAAGTACTTCGAGGAGGGCACCCTCTCCAAGGAGGAGATCATCCGCGGCATCCGCAAGGGCTGCATCAGCCGCTCCATCATGCCCGCCTTCTGCGGCACCGCCTTCAAGAACAAAGGCATCCAGATCCTCCTCGACGCCGTGGTGAGCTACCTCCCCAGCCCGCTCGACATCCCGCCGGTGACCGACGAGGCCGACCCCTCCATCGTCCGCAAGGCCGACGACAAGGAGCCCCTCTCCGCCCTCGCCTTCAAGATCATGGCCGACAAGAACATGGGCAAGATCATCTTCACCCGTGTCTACTCCGGCACCCTCAAGGCCGGCGAGGAGATCCTCGACAGCTCCATCAACAAGAAGGCGCGCATCTCCCGCCTCTTCCGCATGCACGCCAACCACCAGGAGAAGCTGGAGGAGGCCTACGCCGGCGACATCGTCGCCGTCATCGGCCTGCCCAACACCCGCACCGGCGACACCCTCTGCGATCCCGAGAACCCCATCCACCTGGAGTCCATCGACTTCCCGGCTCCGGTGATCTCCATCGCCGTCAAGCCCGTCTCCCGCGGCGACAACGAGAAGCTCGGCAACGCCCTCCACACCCTGGCCCAGGAAGACCCCACCTTCACCGTCGCCTTCGACCAGGAGACCAGCGAGACCATCATCTCCGGCATGGGCGAGCTCCACCTCGAGATCATCGTCGACCGCCTGAAGCGCGAGTTCAACGTCGATTGCGAGGTCGGCCGCCCCGAGGTCGCCTACCGCGAATCCATCGCCGTCGAGGGCGAGGGCGAGTACAAGCACAAGAAGCAGACCGGCGGCCGCGGCCAGTACGGCCACGTCTGCATGAAGTTCGCCCCGCAGGAGCCCGGCAAGGAGTTCGAGTTCGTCAACGACATCAAGGGTGGCGTCATCCCCGGCGAGTACATCCCCGCCGTCGAGAAGGGCATCCGCGCCGCGATGGAGTCCGGCCCCCTCGCCGGCTACCCCGTGCTCCCGCTCAAGGCCACCCTCTTCTACGGCTCCTACCACGACGTCGACTCCTCCGAGTTCGCCTTCCAGACCGCCGCGCGCCAGTGCTTCAAGGAAGTCTTCCTCAAGAGCCAGCCGCAGCTCCTCGAGCCCATCATGAAGGTCGAGGTCGTCGTCCCCGAGGACTACATGGGCGCCGCCACCGGCTCCCTCTCCCAGCGCCGCGGGCGCGTCGAAGGCATGGAAGAGCGCGGCGGCGCCCGCCTCGTCCACGGCTTCGTCCCGCTCGGCGAGATGTTCGGCTACTCCAACACCATCCGCACCCTCACCCAGGGCCGCGGCTCCTTCACCATGGTCTTCGACCACTACGAGCCCGTCCCCAAGAACCTCCAGGACGAGATCGTCGAGAAGCGCCGCAAAGCCGGCAAGGTCCACGGCTACTCCGAAGCCGACGAGTGAGCCCCCCTCACACCCAAAAAGCGCCCCCACCCGGGGGCGCTTTTTTTTTTTGACCATGCGTAACGATCGGGGTTCGCGGGGATGGGGGCGCCGCCCCCATGACCCCCGGCAGGGAGCAAGGCTCCCTGCACCCCCGGGCGCGTCCCGCGGACGCGCCTCCCGGCACGCCGCATGGGAAAGGACCTCCGGGACAGCTGGGACGCCTAAGCCCCCTAGGCCGGCGATGGATTGGCCGCCGACCCAAAGAGACTCGGCCGCCGACTCTCGATGGATCGGCGGCCGAGTCTGGGAGACTTAGCGGCTGAGTCAAGGTGGATCGGCGGCTGACCCACTTCGCGTCAGCCGCCGATCCAAAGTTATCGACAACCCCCCTACGCATTGTTTGCAGATGGATTGACAAAATTGGCACGGAAGAGTAAGTTGTTAACGAATCGTAAAACGGGATTGTCTGGTCGTGAAGGTCTGTGGAGACTTTTGGCGAGTGGATGGTCTGACGTTTGTTTACTGAACCGGATTACTTGGCTTAGCTATGAAAACGAACGATAGTCGCTTACTAAATCTTTTGTCGAATAACGATGTCACGTTCTTCATTCCGCCTTATCAGCGCAATTACGAATGGTCGGAGCCGCAATGCCAAGTTTTTTTGGATGATATTGCGAACACGTGCACGAAAAACATCTGCGGTCAGACGCACGTGGAGCATTTCTTCGGAGCGATTACGTATTTCCAAACGCCCTCCGCTTTCGGTGAGCCAGACCGTCTTATTCTTGTTGATGGTCAGCAACGTATTACGACCACGATGTTGTTTTTGGCGGCGCTTCGAGATTTGCTTAAGGAAAAAGAGGCGCGAGATCTTATTGATAAGCGGTATTTGATAAACCCGACAGGGAAAGACGAGGGAGCGTTTACCGTCAAACTCAAGCAAGTAGAGTCGGATTGGCCTACTTACAAAAAGCTTATTTTGGGGAGACCCGTGTCCGAGCCGGAGAAAGGAACGGCTGTTTATCAGAACTATGACTATTTCAAGAAGGAATTATGGAGGCGTTGTAAACCAGCCGATGAGAAGGGAGAGGCTGCCGCGTTGGATTTGGTCAAGTTTGGCCTTTCGATGTTTCGTGTCGTCACCATCGAGCTGGAGCCTATGCGAAACTGTTGGGAGAATCCGCAAGAAATCTTCGAGTCGATGAACTCACTCGGGAAGCCGTTGTCGTTTGCGGACTTGGTCAGAAATTATCTTCTGCTTGGGTTAGATCCGGATACGCAGACGGATTATTATGATCAATATTGGATGACTCTTGAGCGGGAGTTGCCAGGGCAGGTCTCCAACTTTATCCGGGATTACATGCAAATGCGCGAGTGCCGTCCACTCCCGAAGGCGACTGACGGAAACGCGAAACGGCTTTATCGGGCCTTCAAGGAGATTTTCAGCGAGGAGGTTATTGGACATCGGGAAGGTTTACTTACCACTTTGGCGAGTCATGCGACGACTTACGCCAATATTCTTTCGGGAGGGACGGGGAACGTGATGCTAGATCGTATCTTGGGGGATTTTCGTATTCTCAAGGTTACGACCGCTTATTCCTTTTTCCTGGCGTTGTTGCAGGCGCGTGGACGTGGGGATTTCACGGATATCGATCTGATTATCATCTTGGAAACTTTCCGGACTTACATCATTCGTCGGCGGATTTGTGAACTGGTGGCGGGGGAGAACAAAGGGTTCCCGCTGTTATGCAGGGAACTGAAACGTCTGAAGGAGGTCAAAGACAAGAAGGAAGAGATGTTCCGCCTTCTCCGTCGACAGCAATTCGTCCTCCGTCTCCCATCCGATAAGGAAGTGAGCGATCGGTTGGGAACCATGAATTTCTACAGTTTCCAATATCGAAAGTTTTGCTTGGCGTTGGTTGAGGAGTCGCTTACGAAGAGTCGACCGGATATTCGCGAGGCCAATCTCCAAGTTGAGCACATTATGCCTCAGACCCTTTCCGACGCATGGAAGAAGGCTCTTGGCTTGGAAGAGATTACTAAGCATCAGCAGGTTGTCAATCTTATTGGCAATCTGACGCTCATTCGGCATAATCAGGAGTTGGGGCAGAAACTGTTTGCAGAAAAGAGAGAGGTGTATGAGAACAACGCTGGTCTCCAAATAGCTAAGAGCTTCATTACAGACCAAACAGAGTGGACGAGTGAAACGATTCGAAAACGAACGGAATGGTTGACTGAGGTTTTGACGACGCGAGTTCTTCCTATTCCATCTTTGTTAACGCACGACCCTCTGTCGCTTACGACGAAGCTTGTGTTGGGTCGGCTGGTTGGCCAAGAAATTGCTTATGTGGATGACCCGACCGTGACAGCCAAGGTCGTTGAGGGTGCGCAGGTCTTATTTGAGGGGAGATTGTGGCGCCTCTCGCCTTTAACGAAAATGCTCAAAGAGCGTAGCGGAACGGTCAGTGCCTCTGGCGCCTATCGAGGGATTGAATATTGGCGATGGCAAGGAAAGGTTTTGACTGCTCTTCCATTGTTTGACTGAGTGAGCTTTTTTGGACACTCATTCCGCCGCTTTGTCGTTGGTTGTAGGGCAACCTTAGGGGGCGCGGAGGGTGCGCCAGAGGTCTTGGAGGCGGCAAATGGCGCCGTAGGGGTCGTGGGATTGGCAGACGGCGCGGACGACGGCGAAGTTGCGTGCGCCGGCGCGGATGACCTCGGGGAGGCGTGTCGCGTCGATGCCGCCGATGGCGACGGTGGGCCAGGGGGAGTCGCGGACGATGCGGCCGGCCTCGGCGGGGCCGAGGGTGGGATCGGGGATGGCTTTGGTAGGGGTGGGGTAGACGGGGCCGACGCCGGCGTAGTCGGGCGGGTTGGCCTTGGCGGCCTCCATCTGGGCGTGGGAGTGGGTGGAGAGGCCGAGGATGCGGAGCCGGGGGAAGCGGGCGCGGGCCTCGGCGATGGGCATGTCGCCTTGGCCGAGGTGGGCGCCGTCGGCGCCGACCTCGGCGGCGACGGCGGGGTCGTCGTTGACGATGAGGAGGGTGTCGGTGCCTTGGGTGATGGCGCGGAGGGCGCGGGCGGTGCGGAGGATCTCGGCGCGGGGGGCGCGCTTCATGCGGAGCTGGACGTAGCGGAGGCGCGCGCGGACGGCGGCCTGGGCGACGGTCTCGTAGCTGGTGGCGGGGTCGGTGATGACGAGGTAGAGGCCGAAGTCTTCCATGGCGGCTCCTGGGTATGAAAAAAGGGCGGCGGGCGGTGCGCCCGCCGCCCTTCCAAGGGGGTTCAGCGGAGGTCTTCGAGGATGAGCTGGGCCACCTTCTGGCCGGATTTGAGCATCCCGCCGAAGATGGGGCCCATGCGGAAGCCGCCTTGGACGTTGTTGGCGGCCATGCCGGAGGCGTAGAGGCCGGGGTAGAGGCGCTTGGTGTTGGCGACGGTGGTGCGCTCGCCGTCTTCCATCCACATGGGTTTCTCGCCCATGATGCCGCCGGTGGGGGAGTCGACCTTGAGGCCGGCTTTGTCGACGGCTTTGCGGACGATCTCGGAGGGGTGGCCGGTGCCGTCGAGGACGGCGCGGGCGGTGAAGACGATGGGGTCGACGTGCATGTCGAGGCGGCGGACGGGGCACCAGTTGACGACGAGGCCGCAGACCTTGCCTTCGCGCACGCAGATGTCCTCGACGCTCATGGCGTTGAAGATGGTGGCGCCGGCCTGGCGGGCGCCGAAGATGAGGCCGGAGGCCATCTCGACGCTGTCGAGGGTGTGGTAGCCGTTGCCGAGGGGCTGGGTGCGGATGCCGAAGTCGTGGAGGATGGGGGCGGCGTCGTCCTGCACCACGACCTCGTTGAAGAGCATCCCGCCGCCCCAGGTGCCGCCGCCGGGGGCGAGCTTGCTCTCGAAGACGGCGACCTTGAGCCCGGCCTTGGCGAGGCAGCGCGCGGCGACGAGGCCGCTGGGGCCTGCGCCGACGATGCCGACGTCAAGGGCGAGGCTGCCTTGGAGCTTGGCGAAGAAGGCGCGGACGATGGCGCCGCTGATGGTCTCTTCCATCGTTTCCATGGCCGCCTCCGTCACAGCGTGGCGCATTCGTCGATGAGGTCGGCGAAGAGGCGGTTGACGAGCTCGGTCTCGGCGAAGTCGCCGATGCGGCCGTTGCGGACGAGGAGGGCGCTGGTCTCCTTGGGGCTCTTGCCGAGGCGCTGGGCGAGGGCTTCGAGGGCCTCGCTGAACTCCGCCTCGGAGAGTTTGCGCTGGCGGGCGTCGGCGAGGGCGAGGAGGGCGTAGCGGCGGCGGAGGCTCTTGGCGGCCTCTTCCTTGGCGGTGGCGTAGGCGGGGGAGGCGCGGAGCTCGTCGGGCTTGCCGCGGAACTGCTCCAGGGGCTTGGCGGGGTCCATGGCCAGGTGCTCGTAGGTCTCGCGGTCGAGGCTGGTCTCGGGCAGGTCGAAGGTGAGGGAGGCGTCGATCTTGTCGCGCAGGGCCTGGGCGGCGGCGTTGCGGGCCTGGGCGGCCTTGGAGGCCTGGAGGTTCTCCTTGATGCGGCCGCGGAGGGCGTCGAGGGTGGGCAGGCCGTAGTGCTGGGCGAGGGCGTCGCCCTCCAGCTGGGTGGCCTTGCGCATGGATTTGGGCGTCAGGGTGTAGTGGACGGTGCGCCCGGCGAGGGCGGCGACGTGGAAGTCGGCGGGGAAGGCGACGTCGAGGGTGGTCTGCTCGCCGAGTTTCTTGCCGGTGAGGGCGGCGCTGAGGCCGGGGAGGAAGTGGTCCTGGTCGGCCGTGATCTGCGTCCAGTACTCGTCGCTGGCGAGGAAGGGCTTGACGGTCTCGGGCTCGGCGTTGGGATCCAGGTCGGAGGCGAAGGCGAAGCCGACGAGGTCGCCCTCGGCCGCCGCGTCGCCCTCGGCCGCGTCGCGGAAGGTGAGGCCCTGCTTCTTGGCCGTCTCCATCTGGGCCTCGATCTCCGCGTCGGCGACCTCCGCGTTGGGCTTGGCCACCTTCCAGGCGGCGGGGTCGGGCAGGTCGAAGGTCGGCTCCAGGTCCAGCGTCAGGGTGGCGGAGGCGCCTTTGCGCGGCTCCACGCGGAGGTCCTCGACGTTCACGGAGCAGAGCACCTTGCGCCCCAGGCGCTCGGCGGCCACCTTGAAGAGGGCCTGGATGGCCTCCTCGTTCACGCGGCGGTCGATCTGCTCGCCGTAGAGTTGGCGGATGCGCTCCCACGGCGCCTTGCCGGGGCGGAAGCCGGGGAGGCGGACTTCCTGGGTGTAGGCCGCGCGGGTTTTCTTGAAGATGGGGTCGATGGTCTCGGCGGGGGCCTCGACGGAGAGTTTCACCCGGCAGGGGCCAAGCTGTTCGCAGTCGCTCGTCATTGTCGCAATCCTTCCAAAAGAGGGAACAAGTCGATAAACCCCGACACTATACCATATCCGCGGCCAAAAGGGAACCGCGCCCGCGCGTCCCCGGGGGCCCGCCGGCGTTTTCGCGCCCGCCCCCCAATTCGGCGGCGTTGTGCTATAATGCCCGCGTCAGTTGCGAGCAACAAGGAGCGCACATGGGTAAGCATACGTATCTCGTTTCCGTCATCACGCCGGACCGCATCGGCCTGACGCGCGACATCGCGCAGGCGGTGGTCGACCTGAGGGGCTATATCTCGGATATGCGGCAGACGATCGTCAGCGGCTTCTTCTCCCTCATCTTCGTCACCGAGCATGAGGGGGAGGAGGTGGGCGCGGCGCTTCGGGCGCGGCTGGAGGCATTGCTGCCGGAGGGCGCGGTGCTCGCCGTCATGGATCACCCGGAGACCGTGCGCCAGGCCGTCCCCCGCGCCGGCCAGCGCTACGTGGCGACGGCCTCGGGCGAGGACCGCCCCGGCATCATGCTGGCCATCGCCGGCTTCATGGCCGGGCACGGCATCAACATCGAGGACTGGTCCACCCTCTTCGACGGCCCCCACGTCACCCACCTGGCCTACGTCACCTTCCGCGAGGCCCCCGCCGACTTCAAGGCCGTCCAGGCCGCCTTCCGCGAGGCGTTGGCCGCCAAGGGCTTCGACGCGCAGCTCTGCCACGAGGCCATCTTCCGCGCCACCGGCGAGGTCGCCCCCATCAAATCCATCATCCAGGAGTGAGCCCCATGATCAACAACCAGGCCGTCCTTGCCACCCTGCGCATGGTCAACGAGGAGAACCTCGACGTGCGCGCCTGCACGATGGGCATCAACCTCTGCCGCTGCGCCAATCCCGACCCCAAGGCCATGGTCGCCGCCGTCTACGACCGCATCATGTCCACCGCCAAGGACCTCGTCAAGACCTGCGAGGAGGCCTCCACCCTCTTCGGCGTCAACGTGGTGAACAAGCGCGTCTCCATCTCCCCCGCCTCCATGCTCCTGGAGGGGCACGACGAGGACACCGCCGTCGCCCTCTGCAAGGCGCTTGACCGCGCCGCCGGCGAGCTGGGCGTCGACCTCCTCGGCGGCTTCTCCGCCCTCGTCCACAAGGGCATCACCCCCGGCGAGCGCACCCTCATCGAGTCCCTCCCGCGCGCGTTGGCCGAGACCACGCACGTCTGCTCCTCCATCAACGTCGGCACCACCCGCGCGGGCATCAACGTCGACGCCGTCAACCTCGTCGCCGAGACGATGCTCAAGGTCTCCCGCGCCACCGCCGACATCCACGGTTTCGGCTGCGCCAAGATGGTCGTCTTCGCCAACATCACCGAGGACAACCCCTTCATGGCCGGCACCCTCCTCGGCCCCGGCGAGCCCGACGTGGTCATCAACGCCGGCGTCTCCGGCCCGGGCGTCGTCAAATGCGCCATCGAGAAGCTCCTCGCCGCCGACCCCGACGCCACGCTCGACGAGATCGCCGAGGAGGTCAAGCACACCACCTACCGCGTTACGCGCACCGGCGAGCTCATCGGCCGCCACGTCGCCAAGCGCCTCGGCGTGCCCTTCGGCGTCCTCGATCTCTCCCTCGCCCCCACCCCCAAGGTCGGTGACTCCGTCGGCGAGATCTACCAGGCCATGGGCATCCAAAAGATCGGCTGCCCCGGCACCATCGCCGCCGTCATGATGCTCAACGACGCCGTCAAGAAAGGCGGCGCCTTCGCCTCCTCCTCCGTCGGCGGTCTCTCGGGCGCCTTCATCCCGCCCATGGAGGACCATACCCTCGAGCTCGCCCTCACCGACGGCACCCTCTGCTTGGAGAAGCTCGAAGGCATGACCAGCGTCTGCTCCGTCGGGCTCGACATGATCATGCTCCCCGGCGACACCGCCGCCTCCACCCTCGCCGGCATCATCCTCGACGAATGCGCCATCGGCGTCTCCGCCCGCAAGACCACCGGCGTGCGCGTCATCCCCGTCCCCGGCGCCAAGGTCGGCGACTACTTCGACTTCGGCGGCCTCTTCGGCGGCGGCACCGTCGTCGCCCCCCGCTGCCCCGACGGCCAGGAGGCCTTCGTCCGCCACGGCGGCCACATCCCCGCCCCCATCCACTCCCTCATGAACTGAGCGTGGCGTTGGGCCATCCCCCCGGTCTCGTGCGAGGCCGGGGGCTTTTTTTTTTGCCGCGCGGTGGCCGACACGACCCGGACGCTCAAACGGACGCTTGACAGTGCGCCCACCCTTCGGCTATCCTATGGGCGTTTTTCGGTCAAACCGTGCTTTGAGCCAAACGGAAAGGAAACCACCATGAAGAAGCGTTATCGCCTGAACAATCTCGACTGCGCCAACTGCGCCGCCAAGCTGGAGCGCGCCCTCGCCAAGTTGGAGGGCGTGACCGCCGCGCGCGTCAGCTTCCTCACCCAGAGCCTGACGCTGGAGGGCGCGGACGCGCAGTGGGCGGAGGTGGAGGCCGCGGCGCGCGCGACCATCCGCCGTCTGGAGCCCGAGGTCGTCCTCGCCTGAGCGCCCACGGGAAGGAGGCGGCGCGATGACACGCGAGCAACGGATGGATGCCCTCCGCATCGCGGCGGGGCTGATCCTCTTCGCGGCGGGCTGGTGCCTGCCGGAGGGGATGGCGCGTCTGGGCGCCTGGGCGGCGGCCTATCTGGTGGCGGGGGCGGACGTGCTGTGGGCCTCGGCGCGGAACATCCTGCACGGGCAGGTCTTCGACGAGAACTTCCTGATGGCCGTGGCGTCGATCGGCGCGATGTGCCTGGGGGACTTCGCCGAGGGCGCGGCGGTGATGCTCTTCTATCAGGTGGGCGAGTGGTTCCAGGGCTACGCGGTGGGGCGCACGCGCCGCTCGATCGCCGCGCTGATGGACATCCGCCCCGACCATGCGCGGGTGCTGCGCGGCGGCGCGCCGGTGGAGGTGGCCCCCGAGGATGTGGCGGTGGGCGAGACGCTCGTGGTGCGCCCCGGCGAGCGCATCCCGCTGGACGGCACCGTTACGCGCGGCCGGTCGGCCCTCGACACGGCGGCGCTGACGGGCGAATCCCTCCCCCGCGAGGTGGCGCCCGGCGACGCCGCGCCGAGCGGGTGCGTGAACCTCTCCGGCCTGCTGGAGCTGCGCGCGGAGAAGCCCTACGGCGAATCGACCGTGGCGCGGATCCTGGAGTTGGTGGAGGAGGCCGCCGAGCGCAAGGCGCGGACGGAGGCCTTCATCACCAAGTTCGCGCGGGTCTACACGCCGGCGGTCTGCCTGGGGGCGTTGGCGCTGGCCACGCTGCCGCCGCTTCTGGGCGGGGGCGCGTGGGGGGTGTGGGTCTACCGCGCGCTGACCTTCCTGGTCATCTCGTGCCCGTGCGCGCTGGTCATCTCGGTGCCGCTGAGCTTCTTCGGCGGGATCGGCGCGGCGAGCCGGCGGGGCGTGCTGCTCAAGGGGAGCACCTGCGTGGAGACGCTCGCCCGCGTGCGCACGGTGGTCTTCGACAAGACGGGGACGCTGACGCGCGGCGCCTTCGCCGTCACCGACGTCCGCCCCGCCCCCGGTGTCCCCCGCGAGCGGCTGCTGCGCCTGGCGGCCTTGGCCGAGGGCGCCTCGACGCACCCCTTGGCGCGTGCCGTCGTCGCCGCCTTCGGCGCGCCGACCGACCCCGACGCCGTCACGGCGGTGCGCGAGATCGCCGGGCAGGGCGTGGAGGCGTGCATCCAAGGGCACGCGGTGCTGGCCGGCAACGCGGCGCTGATGGCGGCCAACGGCATCGCCCTGCCGCCGTGGCCCGAGGCGCCCGGCTCCGTCATCCATGTGGCGTGCGACGGCGCCTACGCCGGCAGCCTCCTGGCCCAGGACCAACCCAAGCCCGACGCCGCCGAGGCCGTCGCCGGCCTCCGCCGCGCGGGCGTCCGCAAGACCGTCATGCTCACGGGCGACGCGGAGCCCGCCGCCCGCGCCATCGCCCAAACGTTGGGGCTCGACGCCTTCCACGCCCGCCTGCTGCCGGCCGACAAGGTGGCGCACGTGGAGCGGCTTTTGGCCGAGACGCGCGCCGCCGACCCGCGCGCCACCCTGGCTTTCGTGGGCGACGGCATCAACGACGCGCCCGTCCTCGCCCGCGCCGACCTGGGCGTGGCGATGGGTGCGCTGGGCTCCGACGCGGCCATCGAGGCGGCGGACGTGGTGCTGATGGACGACAAGCCCTCGAAGCTCCCCCTGGCCATCCGCGTGGCCCGGGGCACCATGCGCATCGCCTGGCAGAACATCGTCTTCGCCATCGGCGTCAAGGCGGCCATCCTTGCCTTGGGGGCCTTGGGCCTGGCGGGGCTCTGGGCGGCGGTCTTCGCCGACGTGGGGGTCGCCTTCCTGGCCATCCTCAACGCCCTGCGCGCCCTCACCCTTCGCTGAGGGGCGCGAGGCGCTCACGGAGGAACTTCTCCAGCGTGCCGCGGTCCACGCGGAGGCGCTTGGCGATGCGGCGCTTGGAGAGGCCTTTGCGCAGGAGGGCGCGGATGCGGGCCTCCTGGCCGGAGAGTTTGACGGTGGCGTTGGGGCGTCCTTTGGGGCGGCCCAGGCGGGCGCCCTCGGCGCGGCGGCGGGCCAGGGATTCCTTGGTGCGCTGGGAGATCAGGTTGCGCTCGATCTCGGCGGAGAGGCCGAAGGCGAAGGCCAGCACCTTGCTGGTGATGTCGTCGCCCAGGCGGTAGTTGTCCTTGATGGTCCAGACGCGGACGTTCTTCTTCATGCAGCGGTTGAGCACCTCCAGGATCATGAAGAGGGAGCGTCCCAGGCGGGAGAGCTCGGCGCAGATGAGCAGGTCGCCGGGGCGCAGCCCGTCGAGCAGGCGCCCGAGTTTGCGCTTGGAGGGTTCCTTGGTGCCGGAGATGGTCTCCTCGATCCAGCGGTGGATGTGGAGGGACTCGCGCTTGGCGAACTGGGTGATCTCGTAACGTTGGTTCTCGACGGTCTGCCGGTCGGTCGAGACGCGGATGTAGCCATAGGTCATGCCGGGCCTTTCGTGGGGACGTATACTGCGGTACGCACCGGATCCGGGGGCCGCGAAAAAGATTCCGCGCGCCCCCCTTGCGCGCTATCATAGTCCCGAAAGCATGAGTGGTGTTTCGCTCATCTTCGTTTCTCCTATCCCTCCATACCGAGGCCCCGAGGCGGATGCCGCCCGGGGCCTTTTTCGTCCCCCGGCGGCTGTGCTATACTGAGCCCATGCGAACGTCCCGAATCCTGGCCTGGGTGGCCGTGGCGGCGGCCCTCTGGGGGCTTTGCCTTTGCCTGGCGCGCCCCATCGCCGACCTCGCGGCCTTCCCCCGGCCCGCCGTCGGCCCCGACTACCCACCCACCGAGGCCGTCCCCCTCCCCGATGGCGACGTGGGGCGCCTGCGCGTGGTGCGCAACCCCGCGAGCGCCTGGTCGGTGCTCTACTTCCACGGCAACGGCGAGGACCTGGCCGAGGTGGAGGGCATCGTGCGGGGGCTCGCGCGCCACGCCACCGTCTACGCCGCCGACTACCGCGGCTACGGCAGGAGCACGGGGCGCCCCTCGGTGCGCACCTTCGAGGCCGACGCCCGTGCCTTCCACGACGCGGCGGTGGCCCTCGGCGCCGACCCCGCGCGCCTCATCGTCCACGGCTACTCGCTGGGGACGGCCGCCGCCGCCGAGGTGGCCTTCGCGCGCCCCGTGGCCGGGCTGCTCCTGGGCGGCGCCTTCACCTCCGTCCTCGCCGTGCCCCGCCTCGGCTGGCTCCTTCCCTTCGACTGGCTGCGCACGGAGGCCAAGCTGCCGCGCGTGGCCTGCCCCATCCGCCTCTACCACGGCACCGCCGACCGGCTCATCCCCTTCGCGCACGCCGAGCGCCTCAAGGCCGCCGCCCCGCGCGCCACCCTCGTCCCCCTCCCCGGCGAGGACCACATCGGCGCCCACCGCCACGACGCCGAGCAGCTCCGCCTCTTCATCGAGGCCCTCACCCCGGGCGTCGGCCGCTGACCCACCTCGGCTCAGCGGCCGATCCACATCGGGTCAGCGGCTGATCCATCTCGGCTCAGCCGCCGATCCTTCGGGCCTCCCGCGCCCGGGGGCTTCCGTGTTGTGCTATAATGACGGCATGAGACGCGGGCAGACGTTGGCGGAGTACGTGCTGGTGCTGGTGCTGCTGATGGGGGCGGCGGCGGCGGCGGGGCTGGTGGTGAGGGCGGTGCGGGCGCAGTCGGCGCGCACCGCGACGTTGCTCGGGTCGGACTATCCCTAAGGAAAGGAGCGTGCCATGCGCTTTCCGCAACGACGCCAAGGCCAGACGATGGTGGAGTACATCATCATCGTCGTGCTCATCGCCATCACGTTGATCGTGCTCGTGGGCTTCTTCGGCAAGGCCATCGCCAAGAAGTTCTCCGGCGCCACCTCGGCCCTTGACGAGGAGGTGGGCTCGGAGGCGCAGGACGCCTATCAGAACCTGGACGACGGCACCGAGACGCTCCGTCGGCTGGACGAGGGCGGGAACCTGTGAGGCGCCGCCCGCCCAGGCGCGGGCAGGCCATCGTCGAGAGCCTCATCGTCGTCTTGCTGACGGTGGCGGCTTTCCTGTTCTTCCAGGACTTCGCGACGGGCCTGGTGGCGCGGTTGCTGCTCGACAACGCGGCGGCCAACGCCGCGCGCGCCGATGCCGTTGGCTTCAACGACTTCCACCGCGCCAAGTCCATGCGCGTGGGCCTGATCCCCGTCTCAGGCCGCCGGTTGGTGCCCGACGGCGGGCGCGGCGTGGCCGGGGCCGCGGGCGAGCTGGCGCTCGTGCGCACCTACCTCCAGGCCCGCGACTGGCCGGAGGCCGACGGCATCCTGGACTATGAGCGGTGGGACACGCTCGGCCACGACGTGCGCCGCGCGTCGGGGCGGACGGAGGTGGAGGCCTCCTTCGCGTTGCCCGCCACCCTGCCGTGGCGGCTGGGGGCGCTCTTCGGCGCGGTCCCGGCCTCCGACACGCAGACCCTGCGCAGCCGCTGGGCCCTCGAGGACCACGCGGCGCTCTATCTGAGGCGTTGAGGGGCGCGGGATGGGCCGGGCGCGGCGGGCGGGTCAGGCGGTGGTGCTGCTCTTGGCGGCGCTGGTGGCGATGGCGGCGCTGGCGCTGTGGGTCACCGACATCCGTGCCTTCGCCCTGCGCCGCCTCCGTGTGCGCGACGGCGGCGATGCCGCGGCCCTCGCCGCGGCCCGCTGGCAGGCCGCCGGCCTGAACCTGGTGGGCGAGCTGAACCTCATCCAGGCCTACATGCTGGCCGACGACCGCCAAAACCTCGAGGCCGCCGCCGCCCTCCACGAGCTGCGCCAGCGCGTCCAGCTCACCGCGCCCGTCCTGGGCCTCCTCGCCGCGGACGCGGTGGCCGAGGCCAACGGCCTCGATGAGCTGGAGGGCGCGGCCGACTTCCTGCGCGAGCTGGCCGACGAGGCCGTCTTCCGCGATTTCTACCCCGGCGCCGACGCGGACTTCCGCGGCATGGTGCGCGCCGCCACGGCCAGGCCGCTGCGCGCCTTCCCCGCCAGCCCGCTCTACGAGGATTCCGAGCACCCCACGCTCCTGGTGAACCAAGACTTTTATGAGGCCGTCCTCGCCGACGATTGGTGCTGGTTCTGGTTCAACGCCTATCCCTTCCTCCAGCACTACACGGGCCACCGGGACTTCGGCGACGTGCCCGACCTGGCCACCGAGCCCTTCCTGGGCCTCCGCCTCGGCGCCGCCGAGGCCTCGCTGGACGGCCTGCTGGCCACCGAGGGGACGGAGGCGGCCCTCAACGACCAATTGCGCGACCTCGGCCACCCCGCCCTCCCCCCGCCGCCCCCGCCCGACGGCGCCTGGGGCCCGGCCGCCGCCGAGCGCGCGGCCACCGTGCGCTGGAGCGTCTACGACGCCGGCAAGTGGGGCCGTTGGGAGGCCATGCACCCCGGCAACCTCCCCATCGAGGGCACCCTCCGCGAGGAATACGACTACTTCGGCGCCAGCGCCGCCATCAGCGTCAGCCGCGACGGCTCCACCTGGCTCGCCGCCGCCAAGGCCTTCGGCGACGTCGGCGGGGGCAACCCGACGGCCCTCACGCTCGCCCTCGGCGGCTTCGGCGACGTGCGCCTCATCCCCGTGGACGCGGCGGACGTGGGCGTGCGCGGCTTCGACCTCGCCTGGCTGCGCCACCTGCGCTTCCACGTGCCCGACTACGCGCGGAGCGGCTTCGCGGCCTCGGGCTGCCGTTATTGCTCGGCCCTGCGCACGTGGGACAACCCCGCCTGGCGCGCCCGCGCCCTCCAATGGCTGGAGCGCAACGGCCACACCTGCCGCCGCCCCCGCCCCGGCGGCGGCGGCTCCTCCGGCGGCGCCGCCTACGGCCACTGAGGGCCGGCGGGCCGGTGGCGGCCGTTTGCCCGCCGTGGGCGGGTTTTGTTAGAATGCGGGCGAATGGCGCAGTGTGCGGCGGCTGGGCGCGCGTCCTGCCGCGGCTGGCGTTTCCCTAGTGTGAAAGCGAAAGGGAGGATGCGCATGGACGAGTGTTTCAAGGCGCCGTACCCGGCGATCGAGGCGGACTGCTGCAAGAGTTGCGGGCGGTGCGTGGCGGCGTGCCCGAAGGGATGCTTGGCGATCTCGGAGGCCTACAACCGTTATGGCGTGAAGGCCGTGGCCTACAAGGGCGAGGGCTGCGTGGGCTGCGGGATCTGCTTCTACAATTGCCCGGAGCCTTACGCGATCCGGATCGTGCGGAAAGGGGGCGCGCAATGACCAAGTTCGTGAAAGGCAACGAGGCGGTGGTGATCGGCGCGCTCTACGCGGGCGCGGAGGGCTATTTCGGCTATCCCATCACGCCGGCGAGCGAGGTGGCCCACAAGGCGGCGGAGTATTTCCCGGCGACGGGGCGGGTCTTCGTGCAAGGGGAGAGCGAGGACGCGGTGGCCTATATGCTCTATGGCGCGGCGGCGGCGGGGTGCCGCGCGTTGACGGCCACCTCGGGGCCGGGCTTCTCGCTGATGCAGGAGGCGCTGAGCTACATGGCCGCCACGGACATCCCGACGGTGATCGTGGACGTGATGCGCGCGGGGCCGGGCCTGGGCAACGTCTACCCCGAGCAGGCGGACTATGGGCAGGTGGTGCATGGGGGCGGGCATGGCTCCTATCGGTGCATCGTCTTGGCGCCGGGAAGCGTGCAGGAGATGTGCGACCTGACGATGTTGGCTTTCGAGAAGGCCTTTGAGTTCCGGACGCCGGCCATCGTGCTGACGGATGGCCAGTTGGGCCAGATGATGGAGCCGCTGCGCCTGCCGAAGCAGGAGGCGGGGCCGGTGGACACCGCGGCCTGGGCGACGCAGGGCAACGCGAAGACGCGCCGCAACCTGCTGACCTCGATCTACCTCGACGCGCCGGCGCAGGAGGCGATGAACATCCGCCTGCAAGAGAAGTACGCGCGGATGGACAAGGCCTTCCAGCGCGCGGAGCTCTACCGGTGCGAGGACGCGGAGGCGGTGCTGATGGCCTTCGGTTCGAGCGCGCGGACGGCGCGGAGCGCGGTGGACGCTTTGCGCGCCGAGGGGGTCAAGGCGGGCCTCTTCCGCCCGATCACGCTCTCGCCCTTCCCGATCGACGCGCTGAGGCCGTTGGCGGGGAGGCGGCTGTGGACGGTGGAGATGAGCGCGGGGCAGTTCCGCGACGACGTGGTGCTGCATCTGGCGAAGGCGGGGATCCTGGCCGAGGTGGGGCTGATCCACCGGATGGGCGGGATGCTCATCCCGGTGACGGACATCGTGCGCACGGTGAAGGAGGCTTTGTGATGGACACGCTCGAGACGAAGGGGATGTTCCCCGACTTCCGCCGCTCCGGCTCGCCCTCGCGGGTGACGCATTATTGCGCGGGGTGCGGCCACGGCATCATCCACAAACTGCTGGCCGAGGCCTACGTGGACCTGGGGCTCCAGGACCGGACGGTGATCGTGAACCCCATCGGCTGCGCGGTCTTCGGCTACTATTATTGGGACGTGGGCGGCGTGAGCGCGGGCCACGGCCAGGCGCCGAGCATGGCCACAGCCATCAGCCGCCTGCGCCCCGACGCGATCACCATCTCCTATCAGGGCGACGGCGACCTGGCGGCCATCGGCCTGGGGCACACCCTCCAGGCGGCGGCGCGCGGCGAGCACATGGCCGTCTTCTTCGTGAACAACTCGATCTACGGCATGACCGGCGGCCAGATGGCCCCCACCACCCTCATCGGGCAGAAGACCACCACCTCGCCCCTCGGGCGCAACCCGGCCACGGACGGCATGCCCCTGCACCTCTGCGAGCTCATCAACGCCCTCCGCCTGCCGGTCTACGTCGAGCGCGTCTCCGTGGCCGACACCGCCCGCATCATGCAGGCGCGCAAGGCCATCCGCCACGCGCTCGAGATCCAGCGCGACAAGAAGGGCTACGCCTTCGTCGAGATCCTCTCACCCTGCCCCACGAGCGTCGGGCTCAAGCCGTTGGACGCGGCCAGGTTCGTCATCGAGCAGATGGAGAAGGAGTACCCCCTCGGCTGCCTGCGCGACCGCTCCGCGGAAGCCCCCACCCGCCCCGCGCCCAAACCGTGGGTGAGGCTCGCCGAGTTCTTCGGCGACGACGGCCGTGACGACCCGCGCCCCAGCGCCCACGACGTCAAGGAACGCCACTTCAAGTTCACCGGCTTCGGCGGCCAGGGCATCCTCTCCCTCGGGCTGGTGGTGGCCGACGCCGCGCGTGCCCTGGGGTTGGAGACCACCTGGCTCCCCAGCTACGGGCCCGAGCAGCGCGGCGGCGACGCCCAGTGCACCGTCGTCACCTCCACCCAGCTCATCGGCGCCCCCGCCGTGGAGCACCCCGAATTGCTGGTGGTGATGAACCAGGCCGCCTGCGAGAAGCACCTCCACACCGTCCGCCCCGGCGGCCTGGTCCTGGCCGACGCCACCGTGCGCGTCGACCCCGCGCAGGTGCCCCAGGGCGTCCGCGTCGTCCAGATCCCCGCCATCGACATCGCCGCCGCCGCCGGCGTCCCCAAGGCCGCCAACGTCGCCATGCTCGGCGGGCTCCTCGCCCTCGACGCGCTCGGCATCCCCGCCCAGCTGCTCATCGAGGCGCTCGAACGCTCCTTCGCCAAGAAACCCGCCCTCATCCCCCTCAACAAACGCGTCCTCCAAGCCGCCATCGAGCACTGCCGCCACCACGGCCTCACCGGCGAACTCCCCTGACCGAGAAAGGAGCCCCCCATGCTCAACATCGTCCAAGACATCGACAACCGCGTAACGCTCCGCCGAGCCCTCATCTCCGTCTCGGACAAGACGGGGCTCGACACCTTCGTCCCCGCCCTCCTCGACGCCTGCCCCGAGCTGGTCATCCTCTCCACCGGCGGAACCCACAAGGCCATCCAGGCCCTCCTCAAGCCCGGCCAGGAAGACCGCCTCCGCGCCGTCTCGGACTACACCGGCCAGCCCGAGATGCAGGGCGGCCTCGTCAAGACCCTCGACTTCAAGATCTACATGGGCCTCCTCTCCGAGACCTACAACGACGCCCACCAGGCCGACATGCGCCGCCTCGCCGCCGACCCCATCGACCTCGTCGTCGTCAATCTCTACCCCTTCAAGCGCACCGTCGCCATCCCCGGCGTCACCCCCGAGCAGGCCCGCACCAACATCGACATCGGCGGCCCCTGCATGATCCGCGCCTCCGCCAAG
>CASEMS010000032.1 GCA_949288955.1 uncultured Lentisphaeraceae bacterium | reverse complement strand
CAACGCCATGGCCGCCGTCCCCACCCGCCCCGGCCAAGTCTGGAAGGCGTGAGCGCGCCTTCCGGCGCGCGGAAGTTTGGAGGCTTAGAGGCTTGGCAGTTTGGCGCGCGGCCCGCGACAGGCAAACCAAACCTCCAAGCCTCCAAACTTCCAAACCTCCACGCGACTGAATGTCCTTGAATTGTGAGGAGGCCTATGGACGCAACGTTTGACGCAGAGCAAAGGGCTGCCGCGACATGCACGGCGGAGGGGCCGGTCTTGCTGACCGGCGCGGCGGGGACCGGCAAGTCGCTGATCGCGATGGCGCGCGCCTCATGGCTGTTGAGGGATTGGCCGTGGAAGCGGAAGAAGCTCCTCTTCCTTGTGCACAATCACAGTTGCATAGACCTTGCGGAGGCGTGGTTCGCAGACACGCTTCCCGAGACGCTCCTGGATTGTATCGAGGTGCACACGTTCCAACTCTTCTTCTATTGGGCGTGGCGGCGCGGTGGAAAGATCACAGGCGTGTCTTATCGCGAACGAGGCCACCTGGCGAATGCCGGCTATGACCGCGTGACGCCAGACAAACGGTTTCTCTCCATGGACGTGGATCCCTTCTTCGAGGAGGCCTTCGCGCAGACGCCGCGCATCGGGGGCTTGGACGAAGAGCAGGCGCGCCAAGAGTATGCCGACGTGGTGCTGGAGTGGGACGTGCGCACGTTGGAGGACTATCTGGCGTGTCCGCGGCCCGCGTGCTTCGGAGCGCTTTCGGACGCGGCCAAGACCGCGCTGTGGGAACGCCTTTTCGCACCGGCGAACGAACTCATCCACAAGGCGCACCGTCGGCGCGGCCGTGCGAGCGCGGCCGCCCTGAACGTGCTCACCCAAGTCTGTCGCTCGCCGGGGAAGAACCCGGACAAGGATTTCCTCCTGCGGCAATACGGCGCGGTGATTGTGGACGACTTCCAGAACCTCAGCCCGGCGGAGCTGCGCTTCCTCGCGGCGCTCACGGGCAACACGCTGGAGAAGCCCAAGGGCAATCTCTTTCTCGCCGGAGACCCCAATCAATGCCTCTATCCGGTGATGGGGCAGCTGCGCGCCTGCGGCATCAACGTGGAGGGGCGCACCTTCACTCTGCGCCACAACTACCGCACCTCCGCCGCCATCCAGACCTTCGCCGAAAGCCTCTTGCCCGAACTGCGGTCGGACGCGACGGCCGTGAACCCTGGCGGCGCGCCCATCCGCGTGCAGACCTTCCCGAACGTCAACGCCATGGCACCGGTCATCGCAAAGACCATCAAAGCGTGGAGCCGCCGGGACGACTATAATCTGCGGGCCTATGCCATCATCATACGGAACAGAATCAGCCAGGATCTGCGCGCCGCGTTGGACAATTGCAACCTGCCGCACGGCAAGTGGTACTCCAGCGAGCCGGATTACGCGGAGGTGTTGCAGATGCGTACGCACTTCTGGGACGATTCAATCGCCAGCAGGCTCTGCGAAAGCGTGGTCATCGTGTTGGATGGATGGCTCGACCCCTGCGGCGTGCGCGACGGCACCGACGCGGAGGCGCGCCGGGCACGCGCCCGTTTCGCGCTGAAGCTGCTTTACACGGCCATGATGCGTGCCTGCTCCCGCGTGCTCATCGTCTCGTCCGACGGCACGACCATCGAGAAAATCAAAGAGGAAGCGCAATGAGGATCGTCATCATCGGCGGGGTGGCCGCGGGGGCGAGCGCGGCGGCAAGGCTGAGGCGGCTGGACGAGTTCGCCGAGATTGTGATGGTGGAGAAGGGCCCGGCCATCTCCTATGCGAATTGCGGCCTGCCTTATCACCTCGGCGGGGTCATCCCGGAGCGGGACGACCTGCTGGTGATGTCCGCCGAGGGCTTCCGCAAACGCTTCAACGTGGATGTGCGCACCCACTGCGAGGCCACGGCCATCGACCGACAAGCCAAGACCGTTACCGTGCGCAACGCCGATGGGTCGGCGGAGGCATTGCCCTACGACCGCTTGCTCCTCGCCACCGGCTCGATCCCCATCCGCATCCCCATCCCCGGGCTTCCCGATGAGCGCGTCTTCACGCTCAATGCGCTCTCGGACATGGACCGTCTCATCGCCGCCGCGCGGGGGGCGAAGTCCGCACTCGTCGTCGGCGGCGGCGCCATCGGCGTGGAGACGGCCGAGAACCTGGCGCGGCGCGGCCTGCGGACGACCCTCGTGGAGAAGGCCCCGAACATCCTCCCCGCGATGCTCGACCCCGAGATGGCCACCTGGGCCACCGACGCCCTCGCCGAGACCGGCGTGGGTATCCGAACCGGGCGCACCGTCGCCGCGTGGACCAACGACGTCGCCACGCTCGACGACGGCGCGACCGTCCCCGCCGACCTCGTCGTCATGGCGCTCGGTGTCCGCCCCAACGCCGCCCTCGCCCAAGCCGCCGGACTCGACCTCGGCCCCCGCGGGCACATCAAAGTGAACACTTACCTCCAGACCTCCGACCCCGACATCTTCGCCGCCGGCGACGTAATCGAGGAGAACGGCACCGCCATCGCCCTCGCCGGCCCCGCAAACAAGCAAGGGCGTGTCGCGGCGGACAACATCCACGCGCACAAGCCGGACAACCCGGGCGAGCGCTTCTTCCACCGGGACGGCGCGAGCGTCGTCAAGGTCGGCAAACGCACCGTCGCCGCCGTCGGGAAGACCGAACGCACGGCCGAAGCCCTCGGCCACGCCTGCGTCGCGATCCACACGCACCCTCTGAACCATGCCGGTTATTACCCCGGCGCCGAACCGATGCACCTCAAACTCGTGATGGACGAGGCGGGGTCCCTGCTAGGCGTGCAGGCCGTGGGCCGGGAATCCGCGGTGAAATCCATCGACGTCATCTCCGCTTTCTTCCAAATGGGAGGCTTCGCCGATGGACTCGAGGACTTCGACCTCTGCTACGCGCCGCCCTACGGCTCCGCCAAGGCGCCCGTGAACATCCTCGGCATGGTCGCCGGAAACAGGATCAAAGGCCTCACCCGCCCCATCACGCCCACGCAGATTCCCGAAGGCGCCCTCCTGCTCGATGTGCGCGAGCCGGCCGAGTTCGCGGCGGGCACCATCCCCGGCGCGATGAACATCCCGCTCGGCGACTTGCGTGACCGCCTCGGGGAGTTGCCGAAAGGCCGCCCAATCGTCGCCTTCTGCAAGGTGGGACAGCGTGGTTACTACGCCGAGCGCATCCTCGCCCAGCGCGGTTACGACGTCTGCAACCTCTCCGGCGGCTACACCACGTGGCTGGCCTACAAGAAAGCGGGGCTGCTGTGAGGATCCTCCAAATCCTGCCCTCGCTCAACGACGGCGGCGTGGAACGCGGCACGGTGGACAGCAACCGCCTCTACGTGGCCGCCGGGCACGAGAGCATCGTCCTCTCCGCAGGCGGAAAACGCGCCGCGCAAATCGAGGCCGACGGCGGCCGCCACGTAACGCTCGACGTGCGCTCCAAGAACCCGCTCACCGTTCCCTTCCGCGCCCACGCCCTCCGCCGCCTCCTCCGCGCCCTCCGCCCCGACCTCATCCACTTCCGCAGCCGCGTGCCCGGCTGGCTCACCCTCTGGGCTAACCGCCCGCTCGGCATCCCCACCGTCTCCACCATGCACGGCCTCAACCACCCCGGGCTCTACAGCAGCGTGATGGTGCGGGCCGACCGCGTCATCTGCGTCTCCACCGCCGGGCGCGACTTCGTCCGCGCGCACTACCCCTGGGTCCCCGAGAGCCGCCTCACCGTCATCCCCCGCGGCGTCGACCTCGACGCCTTCGACCCCGCCCGCCTCGACCGCGCCTGGATGGCGGACTTCCGCAAGCGCTGGGGCCTCGAAGGGCGCTTCGTCGCCGCCGCCATCGGGCGCGTCTCCCGCCTCAAAGGCGTGGACGTGCTCATCCGCGCCGTCGCCGCGCTCAAGGAGGAATGGCCCGCGCTCACCGCCCTCGTCGTCGGCGGCCCCCAGAAACATCAGGAGGACTACCTCGCGGAACTCCAGGCCCTCGCCCGCGACCTCGGCGTGGCGGACCGCGTCGTCTTCACCGGTAGCCAAAGTCACATCCCCGAGATCGACGCGCTGGCCGACGTCCTCTGCTCCTGCAACGTCAGCAAGCCCGAGAGCTTCGGCCGCACCGTCGCCGAGGCCCTCGCCATGGAGACCCCCGTCATCGCCGCCGCCCACGGCGGCGTCCTCGACATCGTGCGCGACGGCACGGACGGCTTCCTCGTGCCGCCCGGCGACGTCCCTGCGCTCGCCGACGCCCTCCGCCGCGCCCGCGACACCCGCTTCGGCCCCCTGCGCCCGCACATCGCCGCCACCTTCACCGCCGAGCGCATGGCCGCCGCCACCCTCGCCCTCTACCAAGACCTCCTCGCCTAGCCCCCGCCCCCGCCTACGCCAAGCCGCACCGCGCCACGCCACCCGGGAAACCGGTCGGCACTGCGCCGCGCTGTGCTAGGATGGGGGCGAAACGAAAGGAGGACGCAATGCGCCTGACACACTTGGCGCTGGCCTGTTGCCTGCTGGGCACCTGGCCGGCAAACGCCCCGGCCGCCGAGGAGACACCCCCCACGCCGTCCCCTGCGGCGGCGCCCCAGGCGAGCCTCTGGCACGGCTTCCGCCGTCTCACCTTCCCCTTCATGGGCCACACCGCCTGGGTGACGCTCCCCAAGGAGGCCGCCCCCGGCCGCCCCTGGCTCTGGCGCGCACGCTTCCCGGGCTACCACGACGAGATCGACCTCGCCCTCCTGCAACGTGGCTTCCACGTGGCGCACGTGGACACCGCCAACCTTTACGGCTCCCCCCGCGCCATGCAGGTCTGGGACGCCTTCTACCGCCACGTAACCGCCACCTACGGCCTGAACCCCCGCGCCGCCTTCCACGGTTGCAGCCGCGGCGGCCTCTTCCTCTACGCCTTCGCCAACCGTTGGCCCGAGCGCGTGGCGGTGCTCTATGGCGACACCCCCGTGATGGACCTCACCTCCTGGCCGGAGGGCAAGGACGGCCGCGGCCAACGCTCCGAGGAGGACTGGGCCCGTCTCAAGCAGGCCTACGGCTTCGCCTCCGACGCCGAGGCCGAGGCCTGGCGCGGCTCCGGGCTCCACGCGGCCGAGCGCCTCGCCCGCGCGCACATCCCCATCTGGCACACCATCGGCCCGGAGGACGCCGTCGTCCCCCCGCGCCACAACACCGAGCCCTTCGCCGAACGCTTCCGCGCGGCCGGCGGCGAGATGAACATCCACACCAACCAAGGCCCCTACGCCCTGAGCGGCCACCACTTCCCGCTCGACGCCGCCCCCGAGACGGTCGCCTTCATCGAGGCCCACGTGCCGCTCCCCGACCTTTCCCCCGCCCGGATGGCGGCGTGGTCGGCGGACGCCGCCGCGCTCCGCCCCGCCCTTGACCGCATCCGCCGCCAAGGCCACGCGCGCGTCGTCTTCCTGGGCGGCTCCATCACGCAGAACCCCGGCTGGCAGGAACTCACCGCCGCGAGCCTCCGCCGCCGACTCCCGGGCGTCCGCCTCACCTTCGCCAACGTGGGCGTCGCCTCCCTCGGCAGCCTCAGCCATGCCTTCCGTTGGCGCGCGCAGGCCGGCGCGCCCATCGACCTCCTCTTCTTCGAGGCCGCGGTGAACGACCTGCACAACGGCCAGACCGCGGAGGAGACCGAGCGCGCCTACGAGGGCGTCCTCCGCGGCGTCCTCCAAGACAATCCCGAGGCCGGGATCGTCTGCCTCCACTTCGCCGAGCCCCGCCACACGGCGGACTACCAGGCCGGGCGCGAACCCGCCGTCATCGCCCGCCAAGCCCGCATCGCCCGCCACTACCGCGTCGCCCAGCTCAACCTCGCCCGGGAGGTCGCCGACCGCCTGGCCGCCGGCCAATTCGATTGGGCGCGCCACTTCCGCGACCTCCACCCCTCGCCCTTCGGCCAACGCCTCTACTACAACGCCATCCGCCGCCTCCTCGACGCCGCCGAGGACACCCCCGCCTCCCCCCGTCCACCCCTCCCCGCGCCCCTCCGCGCCGACTGCTGGGCCACGGGCGCCCTCCTTCCCCCCGGGCAGGCCCGCGACCTTCTCCACGCGGAAACCGTCCCCCGCTGGCAGCCCGACCCGCCGATGGAGACCCGCCGCCTCTTCGTGGATTGCCCCCTCCTGTGCGCGACGGGGGAGGGCGCGGCGTGGGCCTTCGACTTCACGGGGCCGACGGTCGGCGTCCTCCTCGTCTGCGGCCCCGACTCCGCCCCCTTGGAATGGTCGCTGGACGGCGGCCCCTGGAAGCGGATGGAGACGCGCACACCCTGGAGCGGCCACATCCACATGCCGTGGCCGACGATCCTCGCCGACGATCTGGAGGCCGGCGCGCATACCATCCGCTTCCGCGTGCGCCCGGAAGGCGACCGCGACACCGTGCGCCTCTACGGCCTCATGGTCGCCCCCTGACCCTTGAACGGAAGTTGGTGGGCTCGGCGGCTTGGAGGCTTGGCCGCCGAGACTCGGGGCATCGGCGGCCACCGCTCGTTGGATCGGCGGCTGATCCAATGAGAGGTAGCCGCTGAGCCTCGGTGGATTGGCCGCCGACGCGGGGTGGGGCGGCGGCGGGAGGGGGTCAGTCTTGGAGGGATTCGGCGTCGGCGTTGACCTTGAGGGCCTTGGCGTGGAGGTGGGCGGCGAGGACCTTCTGGACGATGGGGCCGGCGTCGCGGCCGCCGCCGATGCCGTTGTCGAGCATGGCGCAGACGACGATGGTGGGGTTGTCGGCGGGGGCGAAGGCGACGGACCAGGCGTGCTTGCGGCGACGGCCGCGGTCGATGTACTCGGCGGTGCCGGTCTTGCCGGCCACGTCCACGCCCTCCACCTGCATGGTCTGCCCGGTGCCGGCGCGGACGGCCATGCGCATCCCCTCGGCCACGACGGCGAGGTCGTCCGCCGCCCACGGGAGGCGGCGTTGGAGGTCGCCGCGGGCCTTGCCGAAGGCGACGAGGCGGGGGCGGTAGAGGGCGCCGCCGGCGGCGATGGCGGCGGTGGCGTGGGCGATCTGCAGGGGCGTGGCGGTGAGGAAGCCTTGGCCGATGGAGCATTGGACGGTGTCGGCGATGCGCCATTGCTGGCCGAAGCGGCGGAGCTTCCACTCCGGCGTGGGGAGGTGGCCGGGGGCCTCGCCGGGGAGATCCAGCCCCGTGCGCGCGCCGAAGCCGGCCTGCTCGGCGACGGCGGCGATGGCGTCGTAGCCGATGAGGTCGCCGATGTGGCAGAAGTAGGGGTTGCAGGAGCGCATGAGCGCCTGGCGGAGATCCAGCTCGCCGTGGCCGTAGCGGTTGGCGCAGCGGAGGCGTTGGCGGTGGTCGGTGTAAATGCCGGTGCAGGGGTAGAGCGTGTCGGGGTCGAAGCCGCGTGCCTGCGCGGCGATGGCGACGAAGGGCTTGAAGACGGAGCCGGGGGCGTACTGGGCTTGGATGGCGCGGTTGATGAGCGGTTTGTCGGGGTTGGCGAGGAGGGCCTTCCAGTCGGCGGAGGCGATGCCGGGGATGAAGGCGTTGGGGTCGTAGGCGGGGGCGGAGGCGAGGGCGAGGACGTCGCCGTTGCGGGGGTCGAGGGCGACGACGGCGCCGGGGCGCCCGGCGAGCCCCGCCTCCGCGGCGCGCTGGAGGGCGAGGTCGAGGGTGAGGGTCAGGTCGTCCCCGGCGCGCGCCTGCGTATTGACCCGACGCTCATGGGTGTAGCCGCGGGAGTCCACGCGCAGGAGGGTCTCGCCGTTCACGCCCGAGAGGATGTCATCGTAAAGCTGCTCCAGGCCTGCGCGGCCGTGGGGGTCGGGCAGGCGGTAATGCCACGTGCGCCCATCGTCCTCCGGCTGGGTGGAGCCGACGTAGCCCAGCAGATGGGCGGCGAGCGCGCCGTTGGGATAGACGCGGCGGGACATCGGCAGGACGGCGACGCCGGGGAGCAGCCCGCCCCACTCGGAAAGATAGGCCACCGTGCGGAAGTCCACGTCCTCCCACGCCAGCAGCGGCATGGGCAGGGAACGGAAGACGTGCGCGGCCACCTCCGCGCGCGTTACTTGGCGGGGCAGCCCCAGATGGCCGGCCAGCTGGTCGATGAGGGAGTCGACGGCCAGGATGGTGTTGTCCCACGAGCCTGGCTGGCGGAGCTCCTCGCAGTAGATGGCCACCGCGTAGGCCGGGCGGTTGTCGGCCAATACGGCGCCGTTGCGGTCAAGGATGCGCCCGCGGAGCCCCGGCACCGCCACGCGGCGGAAACTCTGGAGGGACTGCGCGGCGCCGTAGCGCGGGGAGTCGAGCACCTGCACGTGCCACAGCCGCCAGACGAGGGTCAGCAGCCCGGCCACGAACAGCCCCAGCAGCAGCCACAGCCGCCAGACGCGGACGGCGGGGGCGGCGTCTGCCTCAACCTGCATCCTGCGCCTCCTCCCCACCCGGCGCCAACGCCCGGAACTCCCACGCCCGCGCCAACGCGAAGATCGCGCACCCGCCCAACGCCCCAAGGGCCGGGGTGGCGGCCAGCCCTGCCACGTCGGGGCGCAACGGCGCCGCGCCCCCCACCCCCAGCCACGGCAGCGCCCACAGCCAGAGCCAGAGCCGCAACAGCGGCGCGCCGACCATCCCGCCAATCAGCCCATGCAGGGGGCGCAGCGGTTTCGGCAACGCCGAACGCCACAGACGCCCCGCCCCCCACAACGCCAGGAAGAAACCCACGCACGCCCCCGGCGGCACGCCCCACGCCCACTCCAGCAAGGCCCCGCCCCAGATGGCCGCCCATGCGCCAAGGCGCGGCCCGGCGGCCAACGCCCACCACGCCACCCAGGCCGGCGCCACGGCGATCTGCGCGGCGGGCACGGCGGGCACGGCCACGGCGCACACCCCCACCAACGCCGGCAGGAAGGCCGTCACCCACACCGCCGCCCAAACGCGCTCACCGCCCATCGGGCGCCTCCGCCCCACGCGTCCGCACGAACACCACCCGCAGGAGCGTGGGATCCGCCGCCGGCTCCACCAACACCTCGGCCAGCAGCCCGGAGTCGTCGCGCCGCCGCGCCACCACGGTGCCGATGGCAAGGCCGGGGGGATACAGCCCGCCGCTGCCCTCGCTCACCACCCGCTGACGCAGCGGGCGCACCTCCGCGTCCTTGTCCACGAAGCGCATGACGAGCGGCTTGGGCGCGTAAAGCAGGGACTCCCCCTCATCCTCCCCGAAGTCCTCCCCCGCGTCCCCCTCGACGATGCCGGTGGCCACGCCGGGGATCTCCGCGGCCACGCGGTTGGAGGGGTCGGAGAGCAGGATGACCTGGCAGGTGTGCGCGGAGACGTCGGGGGCCACGCGGCCGACAAGCCCCTCGGGGGCGACCACCACGTCGCCGGGGGCCACGCCTTGGGCCGCGCCCACGCCGAGCGTCAGCCGGGGCCAGACGCCCAGCCCGCCGCCATGACTGAGGATGGGGGCGGCCACCAGGCGCATGGGCTGTTCGCGCGCCCAGCCAAGGGCCTTGCGCAAGGTTGCGTTCTCGGCGGCGAGGCGGTCGGACTCCGCCAGCATGACGCGCAGGCGCTCGACCTCCTCTGCCGCGTCCAGGCGCGCGGGCCCATCGCAGAGGCCCCGCCATGCGGCGGCGAGGCGTTGGGCCAGTTGCCCGCCCGCCCATCCGGCCGTCCGTTGGAAGGGATAGACCGCCTCCGCGCAGAAACGACGCGCCGCGCCGTTCCACCAGAGGAAGAGCAGCGCGGCGAGCAGGGGGATGAGCCAGCGGAGGGCGCGGCGCATGGGCGGTCAGATCAGTGGCGGTGGACGATGTGTTCCTTGTAGAAGTCCAGTTCGTCGAGGACGCGCCCGGTGCCGTTGGCCACGCCGGAGAGCGGGTCGTCGGCCACGATGACGGGCAGGCCCGTCTGCGCCGCGATGAGCCGATCCAGCCCGCGCAGGAGCGAGGAGCCGCCGGAGAGGACGATGCCGCGGTCGACGAGGTCGCTCGCCAGCTCGGGCTTGGCCTCGTTGAGGATGATGCGGATGGCGTCGACGATTTGGGTGACGGGGTCCTTGAGGGCCTCGCGGATCTCCTCGGAGGTTACGCGGAGGGTCTTGGGCAGGCCGGCCACCAGGTCGCGCCCGCGCACCTCCATGCTCATCTCCTCGTCCAGCGGGTAGGCCGAGCCGATGGAGACCTTGATGTCCTCGGCCATGCGCTCGCCGATGAGCAGGTTGTAGACCCGGCGCATGTACTGCACGATGCAGTCGTCCATCGTGTCGCCGCCCACGCGCACGCTCTTGGCCTGGACGATGCCCGCCAGGGAGATGAGCGCCACCTCGCAGGTGCCGCCGCCGATGTCCGCGATCAGGTTGCCGGCGGGCTCCTCCACGGGCAGCCCCACGCCGATGGCCGCGGCCATCGGCTCCTCGATGAGCGTCACGTCGCGCGCGCCGGCGTGCTTGGAGGCCTCCTCCACGGCGCGCCACTCCACCTCGGTGATCTCGGAGGGCACGGCCACCACCACGCGCGGCTTCACCAGCTTGTGCCCGCGCGCCTTGGCGATGAAGTAGCGGATCATCGCCTCGGTGATGTCGAAGTCCGCGATGACGCCCGACTTCATGGGCCGCACGGCCACGATGTTGCCCGGCGTGCGCCCGAGCATCCGCTTCGCCTCGGCGCCGACGGCCAGGATCTTCTTGGTGCCCTGTTGCATAGCCACGACCGAGGGCTCACGGATGACCACGCCCTGGCCTTTGATGAAGACCAGCGTGTTCGCCGTGCCCAGGTCGATCCCGATGTCGCAGGACAGCGCGTTCATCAGTTTCTTGAAGATTCCCAGCATAACGACTCCTTCTGCGTAACCCTCACACAATAGCAAACAAACCCGCCTCCTGGCAAACCGCGCACACGAGGCGGAGCGCGCGGGCGAAGGGGCTGCCCCACTTTCGTGGGGAGGGGGGCGCCGCCCCCATGACCCCCGGCAGGGGGTGAGACCCCCTGCGCCCCCGTGCGCGTTCCGGATCCAACGAGACTTGGCGGCTACCTCCCCGAGAGTCAGCCGCCGATCCTCCGAGAGTCAGCCGCCGATCCTCCGAGACTCAGCCGCCGATCCTCCGAGACTCAGCCGCCGATCCTCCTCGGGGCGGGGGCCGATGTGGTATAATGGCAGGCATTCGGCAGGACGCGACGGCATGATCTGGATCACCGGGGACAAGCATGGCGATTTCACGGAGGTGGAGGATTTCTGCCGCCGCGAGGGGACGCGCCGGGAGGATCTCCTGATTGTCCTGGGGGACGCGGGGATCAATTATTTCCTGGACGCGCGGGCGACGGCGCTGAAGCAGCACCTGGCGCAGCTGCCCATCACGCTCCTGTGCGTCCACGGCAACCATGAGGCGCGGCCTGAGACGCTGAAGGCCTATCGGCGGCGGCCGGCCTTCGGGGGCGAGGTCTACGCGGACCCGCGTTACCCGAACCAGCTCTTCCCGGTGGATGGGGCGCTGTATGACCTGGGCGGCCTGCGGACGCTCGTGGTGGGCGGCGCCTATTCCGTGGATAAGTTCGCGCGGATGCTGAACCATTGGGCGTGGTTCGAGGACGAGCAGCCCTCGGCGGCCATCAAGGCGCGCGCGGAGGCGGCGTTGGGCGCGGCGGGGTGGCGGGTGGACGCGGTGCTCTCGCACACCTGCCCGGAGAGCGCGATGCCGCCGGGCCGGCGCGAGGCCTGGGAGGCGCGGTTCGGCGTCATCGACCTCTCCACCGAGGCGTGGCTGGAGGGTCTGCGCGCGCGGCTGGCCTTCCGCCGTTGGTTCGCGGGGCATTTCCACGTGGATCTGCGGGCGGGGGCGTTTACTTTCCTGTACCATCAAATCCTGCCCTTCGGCATCGACTAAGAAAGGAGGCCCCCGTGGCCGGCGAATATGTCTTCAACCTCCAGAACGTCACCAAGCACCAGGAGCGCAAAGTCATCCTCGACGACGTGAACCTCGCCTTCTTCCACGGCGCGCACATCGGCGTGATCGGCGCCAACGGCGCGGGCAAATCCTCGCTGCTGAAAATCCTGGCGGGGCTGGACAAGGATTACATGGGCACCTGCCAGGTGGCCAAGAACGCCAAGGTGGGCTATCTGCCGCAGGAGCCACAGCTCGACCCCGAGAAGACCGTCCAGGAGTGCGTGATGGAGGGCGTGGCCGAGGCGCAGGCGATGTTGGAGAAATACGAGGATCTCTGCTGCCGCCTGGACGAGCCGGGCGCGGAGGAGGAGATGGCCCGCCTGCAGGAGATCATCGACGCGAACGACCTCTGGAGCCTCGACCATCAGGTGGAGCTGGCGATGGAGGCGCTCCGCTGCCCCGACCCCGCGGCCAAGGCGGGCGACCTCTCCGGCGGCGAGAAGCGCCGCGTGGCCATGTGCCGACTGCTCATCTCCAACCCCGACGTGCTCCTCCTCGACGAGCCGACGAACCATCTGGACGCGGAGTCCGTGGCCTGGATCGAGGCCTTCCTGAAGAAGTTCAAGGGCACCCTCATCGTCGTTACGCACGACCGCTACTTCCTCAACAACGTCACCGAGTGGATCCTGGAGATGGACGCCGGGCGGACCTATCCCTACAAGGGGAACTATGAGCAGTGGCTGGAGCAGAAGCAGGCCATGATGGCCGCCCAGGCCAAGCAGGCCGAGAGCCGCCGCAAGATGATCCAGCAGGAGCTGGAGTGGATCCACACCAACCCCTCCGGCCGCCGCGCCAAGGGCAAGGCCCGCCTGGCCCGTTACGAGGAGCTGGTCTCCCAGCAGGTGGACACGCGCGAGGAGGAGCTCAAGATCCAGATCCCCCCGGGGCCGCGCCTGGGCAACCTGGTGGTGCGCGCCACCGACCTCTGCATGGCCTTCGGCGACCGTATCCTCTTCGAGCACGTGAACTTCGACCTGCCGCGCGGCGGCATCGTCGGCGTCATCGGCGCCAACGGCGCCGGCAAGACCACCCTCTTCAGGCTCATCACCGGCCAGCTCAAGCCCACCTCCGGCGAGCTCCGCATCGGCGAGACCGTCGTCCTCAGTTACGTCGACCAGTCGCGCGAGGCGCTCGACCCCAACCACACCGTCTATGAGGAGGTAACCGGCGGCGGCGACCTGGTGAACCTCGCCGGCAAGGGCCTCATGAACGGCCGCGCCTACTGCTCGCGCTTCAACCTGCGCGGCGCCGACCAGCAGAAGAAGGTGGGCGTCCTCTCCGGCGGCGAGCGCAACCGCGTCCACCTCGCCAAGCTCCTGCGCTCCGGCGGCAACCTCCTCCTCCTGGACGAACCCACCAACGACCTCGACGTCGCCACCCTCCGCTCGTTGGAGGAGGGCATCCAGGACTTCGGCGGGTGCGCCGTCGTCGTCAGCCACGACCGCTGGTTCCTCGACCGCATCGCCACCCACATCCTCGCCTTCGAGGGCGACTCCAAGGTGCGCTGGTTCGAGGGCTCCTACTCCGACTACCACGAGATGCGCCGCAAGGAGCTCGGCGACGACGCCGACCGCCCCCACCGCATCAAGTTCCGCCCCGTCCGCCACTGACGGCGGGCGGGCACCCCCCAAGCCTCCAAACTTCCCAAAACGCCCATGCGCACCGGAATCGGCTTTGACACCCACCGCCTCGTCGAGGGCCGCAGGCTCATCCTCGGCGGGGTCGCCATCCCCCACCCCGTCGGCCTCCTCGGCCACTCCGACGCCGACGTCCTCACCCACGCCCTCATGGACGCCCTCCTCGGCGCCATCGCCGACGGCGACATCGGCCAGCACTTCCCCGACACCGACCCCCAATGGGCCGGCGCCGACAGCCTCGCCCTCCTGCGCGCCGTCGTCGCCCGCCTCGCCGCCCAAGGCTGGCGCCCCGCGAACGTCGATGCCACCGTCCTCGCCGAACGCCCCAAGCTCGCCCCCCACATCCCCGCCATGCGCGAACGCCTCGCCGACGCCCTCGGCCTCCCCATCGGCGCCGTCTCCGTCAAGGCCACCACCGTCGAAGGCCTTGGCGCCATCGGCCGCCGCGAAGGCATCTCCGCCCTCGCCGTCGCCACCGTCGAGCCCCTCCCCTGACGCCCGCCCACCACTTCCCGAAAAAAGTCCGTCATCTTTCCTTCCTCGCCCCGTATAACCCCAATGACGTCCATTGTGTGGACGGAGCGAGAAAGGAAATGACATGAACTTTACATCCGCATCTGTTACGGCCATCGTCAGTGCCGCTTTCGCGTTGGCGCCGACAAGGTTGGCCGCCAATGACAGCGTATCTGTCGCCCCTTCCACGGTGGAAGTCTCCCCAAGAGGCGGCGTTGCGCAGGCCCAAGTCTCCGCCACGCCTGGATGTTCCTGGGCGGTCACGCAGACCAACATGGGTTGGCTGCGCGTGACGGAAGGCGAGGCTGGCACCGGAGACGGCACCCTGCGCCTCACCGCCGAACCTAACCCAAAGAGCACCGCGCGCACGGGGCATATCCGCCTCTCCGCCCGCCCGCCAGAACCCGAGGTTGACCTTTCCCGAGCGCTGGTCGACTGGGACAATCAGAACGAAACCATCTTCAACGGTGTCTTGGAACTGGGGCGTGAGTGGAAGTCGGATTCGACGGAGACGGTTACCTTCACCATCGCCGACACCGAGCAGGTGCGCCCGCTCTTCGACTTCTACGGCGGTGCCTCCTCGATTTACGTGGATGCGGAGGGCTATCTGGCCTTCGAGGACAGGAATGGCAAGCAACGTATCGACTTTGCCCCCGTCCCCGGCAAGGAGTACAAACTCTTCTTTGTGCGCGACTTGGAGGGCACTAGCCTCTACATCGGCGAGATTGGCGTCGGACCCGCCGTCAAGATTTTCCGCACCGGAATGCTCGACCCCACAGGTTATGGCACTTCCACCTGGCCCACGCCCGGCGAGGCGCCGGAGGGAACGGTCAGCGAGGGTACCATCGACTACTGGGACCGCACGCTCACCGAGGCCGAAGTCCAAGCCGCGCTCCTCCAAAAGGAACGGCCGTGGGCGACGAAAGACACCACGCAGGCACCCTACGTCGACCTTGCCGCGTTCTACTCGCTCGATTCGTGGGCCCGCGTACAGATCTACTACGACCATCGCCTCCACCTCACCGAGGACCGCTTCGGCTGGTATGGAGGTGCCTACGAAGGAGGCCTCCGCAACTGGGACCAATCCAAGGTGCAACTCTTGGGCACGTGGAAACAAAAGGCATCCTATTCCTTCTGGTGCAAGTGGAAGACTTTCACCGAGGGCACAGTCTTCTCTTATTATCGCTATGCCAGCGGCAAGAAATACGACACGCCGCCCACGGTTGCGTGCGTAACGTTGGACGCCACGGGGCACCTGGGGCTCTTCGGATTCCCTGCTGAGGTGGCCTGCGAGCGCGACCGTTGGCATCTGGTGACCGTGACGATGGACAACACGGCCTACACACTCTATCTGGACGGCCAAGAGATTCTCTCCAAAACCGACACGCGATTCGACACCATCCACCCCGAGTTCTGGCAACTGGGCGACGGCAAGACGGTGGACTACATCTACGACCGTATCGTCCCCGTAGCCTTCGACGACCTCGCATACTTCGATGTCTGCCTCGACGCCGAGACCGTGGCCGCGCTCTACGAGGCGGAAAAGCCTCAGGAAGCCGTCCTCACGGTATCCCAGGCACCGCAAACCGTGATCGTCGAGGGCGAGCCCGAGACAATTCCCGCCGAGGGCGGCACGCTTGCCTTCACCGTGCAGGCCGGCGCCGAGCAGACGTGGGAGGCCACGGCCTCTGCCACGTGGGTCGCCGTTGCCCCGACCGCCGCCTCCGGTAATCGCGCCGTGCTCCTCTCCGTCGCCGCGAACGACACGACCACCCCGCGCTCGGCCACCGTCACCATCGCCGGGCGTGAACTGACCATCGCCCAAGAGGGGCGCAAGGCAAACATCAGTCCGACCGAGGCGATTATCGTTGGGGAGGGAACCACCATGGACAGAATCTCGGTCGAAGTGCCGGAGGGCACCGCATGGGAGGTCGAATGTGACGCGGATTGGATTTCGATTGAATCCGGCGCCTCCGGTGTCGGCGATGGCGAAGTCCACATCGTGACCGCCACCCATAAAGATGACGAGACGTATCACCGGACTGCCACAATGACCATCGCCGGACAGACCGTCTACGTGACCCAACGCAACTTTGCCTTCTCCTATTCTCCCGCCGCCGCCACCTATGAAAGCGGAGCTGCGGAGGGCATTATCAATATTCTTGCGACCGCCGGAGCCACATGGCACGTTGTTTCTCTCGCCCCCGATTGGTTGCATGTCGCAAAAGATTCCGGCACCGGAGATGGCACGCTATCCTACACCGTGGCGGCGAATGAGACGGGGGCGGAGCGGACGGGCACCATCCTGGTCGCGGGCGAGTGGCACACCGTCACCCAGAAGGCCGGGGCGGTCGTGGCCGTCGAGGCCGTGGGCGAGGGTTTGGTGAGCGGCGGGGGCGAGGTACCCGGCGGCACGAAGGTTACGCTGACGGCGACGCCCGCGGAGGGGCACGTCTTCTCCCATTGGTCGGGCGATGCCTCGGGCAGCGCGAACCCGCTGACCGTGACGGCGGAGGGGACGATGCGCATCCAGGCGCACTTCATCCCGCAGGCCACGCTTGAGGCCATCCTCGCCGAGGGCGGGTACTTCACCGAGGAGCAGTTGCGCGACCTTGCCTTCGGCGCGCCCGTCATCGCGGTGGAGGACGACGCCGTGCGCGTGGGCTTCCGTCTGCGCAAGGCGGCCACCCTCTCGGGGGACGGGGCGTGGCAGGACGCCCTGCCCGAGAACGTCGAGCTCGACGAGGCCAACGGCGTCATCACCGTGACGTTGCCGAAGGAGGGCAACGCGGCCTTCTACCGTTTCGTCACCGAAGACTGACCGCGGAGCCCAGACCATGCGACATTATCTGCCGTGGTTGTTCGTTGGGCTTCTGGCCTTTGGGCCGGGGTGGCTGACCGCCGCCCCGGCCTCCCCCAT
The DNA here is from genome assembly GCA_949288955.1 of uncultured Lentisphaeraceae bacterium. Classification (GTDB taxonomy): domain Bacteria; phylum Verrucomicrobiota; class Kiritimatiellia; order RFP12; family DVOR01; genus Spyradenecus. The sequence continues at coordinate 3,619 of CASEMS010000032.1, read as the reverse complement.
CCTTTCGTGGCCGGGATCGGCGGGGCCGTTGGAGCGGGAGGTGGCCTTCGGCACGGAGGACTATCCCCAACTGCGGGATCTCGTCCGCTCCGTGCGCAGGAAGACCCGTTGGGGCGGGCTCTCCGGGCTGACGCTCTCCACGTGGGTGAAGGTACCGTTGCGCGACAAGACCTTCTATCCCATCGCACGCCTGAGCACGCTCCCCGGCAATGGCGTGCACCGCCACTTCGCGTGGACGTTGGAGATCGCGCCGCTGCCCTCGGGCGGCCATGGCGTGGTGCTGCGCAAAGTCCACGACAGCCTCACCAACAACGCCTTCATCGCCCCCTTCCCCAGGGAGGCGGCGAACCGTTGGGTCCATGTGGCGCTCTCCATCCCCGAGCTGCGCGGCACGAACAACCAGCCCGGCTGCACCGCCACGCTCATCGTGGACGGCCAACGCACGGTCGGCACCTTCTGGAACGACGCGACGAGCACGACGCTCGGTGCGCTCATCCTCGGCGGCCCGGGCGTCGCCATCGGCCCCACCCAGGTCTTCGACCGCGCGCTCGGCGATGGGCTCTCGGCCGATACGCTCGCCATCCGCCGCCCCGTCCCCGCCACGCGCCCCTCGTCTCCCCCCGCCCCCGCCGTCCGCTGCACCTTCGACGACGGCGCGGCGGGCAAGAGCGGCTGGAACTACTTTGCCCAGTTGGAACGCGAGGGCGGGCAGGACGGTCTCCCCACCCCCAACGGCAAGGGCACCTCCAGCCATTGGTACACGCGCACCTCCCCCATCCTGCGGGGCGACGCCCACACGGTCGTGTTCGTGGCCAAAGCCGCGCCGACCCCCGGCAGCACGCTCCTGAGCCTCCGCCTCCACAGCAACAAGGGGGATGAGGTACTGCTCAGACGCGACGCGCGTGGCGTCCGCCTGGAGGCGAACGGCGCCGCCATCGCCTGCCCGCTCCCCGACGCGGAGAAGGCCTTCCACTGCTACGCCATCCGCTGCGACCAGACCGAGCTCTCCCTCTGGGTGGACGGCAACCTCGCCGGACGCGCCACCCTCTCCCCCGAGGAGGAGCGCTTCGAGCCCCTCGCCCCTTACATGTGCCTGCCCAAGGCGTGCTCCCTCTTCGCCCTCCAACTCGGCAAACGCTTCGGCGAGTTGGCCTTGCCGGGCGAGGAGGCGTTCGTGGCCGACGACCTTTCCATCTATGGACGCGCCCTCACGCCCGAGGAGATCGCCGCCGTCGCGCGGACGTTCCGCCTCTCCGGCGCCACGCCGCGGCCCCAGCCCGCCGAAAAGCCCCAGGCCGCCAAACGCCTGGCCGATGCCTCCCCCAAGGCGATCGCCGCCTTCAGCGCGGAGGCGCCCGCCCCCAACACGCCCATCCCCTCGAAGTCCGCGCAGGACGGCGCGGGCAGGCTGCTCGACGAGCTGCTCGCCGGCGAATCGCCGACGGGCGCCGATTACCTGGCCTTGCTCCCCGAGGCGGAAGGCGACGTCGCCCGCTACGTCATCCTCCTCCGCGCCGAGCGTTGTTTCCGCAAGGAGGGTGCCTTCCCCGAGGCGCTCCAAGTGCTTGACATCCGCGCGCGCACCTTCGCCAACTCGGTCTCCGACGCCACGGTCGCCAACCTCGTGAAGGACGCCCTCCGCGCCACCGCCGTGCGCAAGCCCGGCCAAGCCCTGGCCTTCGCCCGCGAGGCGCTGGCCTTCGCGCAGGCCCACAACCGCCCCAAGGTGGCCGAGCAGGTGGCCGACCTCACCGCCCAGGTCTCCAAGTGGCTGGCCCGAAGCCGCGACTACGAAGACTGGCTCAAGACCCTGAAGGAGGTCCGCTCGGGCCTCGCCGCCCGCGACGCGTTGGACGACCTCCGCGCCAAGGCCGAGGATGGCGACCCCGCGGCGCTCCTGGCGTTGGGGCAGGCCCTGGCGAAGGCCGACGACTGGGGCGAGGAGACCCTCGCGGCCTTCATGGTCTGCGAGGACGCCACGATCGCCTCCCTCGCCAGCGACGAGGTCATGGCCGACCCACCCGACCCCGCCACGGCCCTGACCCTGGCCGACCGTTGGTGGGATCTCGCCGAGTTGCAGGAAGACCCCGCCCTCTCGGCGGCCTACCGCCGCCACGCCGCCGCGCTCTACCGCCAAGGCAAACCCGCCGCCGAAGGCTTGCGCGTGCGCCTGATCGAGAAACGCATCACCGAAGGAGGGGCCCAATGACACGCCACGCCCTCTTGCTGTCGGCCTCGCTCCTGGCCATCCCCGCCGCCCTGGGCGCCTCGGAACCCGTGCTGATGTGGCCGGGCTCGCGCCAACCGCTCCGCGAGGAAGCCGTCTTCCTGGGCGACGACTACCCCGGGATCCGCGGCTTGGTGCGCCAAGTCCGCGCCTCCCGGCAAATGCTCAACTACGGCCTCTCGGGCATGACGCTCTCGCTCTGGGTGCGCGTGCCCCTGCGCCCCGGCACGCATTACCCTGTGGCGCGCTTCAACGCGATGCCCGGCTCCGGCGCGAGCAGGCACTACTCCCTGCTCTTGGAGGTGAGCGCGCTCCCCGAGGGCGGCCATGCGCTGACCCTCCGGAAATATGGCGAGGATGCCTTCTCGGCCGACCCCAACGCCCGCGTGCGCGCCCCCTACCCCGCCAACCTGGCCAACCAGTGGGCACACGTGGTGCTCGCCGTGCCGCGGTTCTCCGGCAACCGCAATCCGAGCTCCCAAGAGGTCACGCTCTACGTGAACGGCACCCCCACGCAGGGGCGCGTCTACAACGGCCTCCGCCTCTCGGCCCTGGGCGCGCTGTGCCTCGGCGGCGAGGGCGTGGGCATCTGCAACGTCCTCTGCCTCGACGAGCCGATCGAGGGCGCGCAGGCCATCCAAGCGCTCGCCAAGCGCACCGTGCCCACCGCCACGCGCCCCCTCGCCCAACCGGAGCCGCCCATCGTGTGGGGGTTCGACTTCAACGGCTCCGACACGTCGTGGCTGCATGGTTACCGCGCCCTGACCCTCGAACCGGGCGAGGCCGGCGAGAACAACCTCCCCGCCCCCAACGGCAAGGCCACCTCGCGCGCCTACTACTCCGGCTCGCAAGGCTTCTGGTTCCCCGCCGCCTCCGGCGAGAGCTGGACGCTCATGGTCCTGGCCCGCGCCGCGAAGCTCCCCGGCCGCACCATCCTCTGCCAAGGGATCAGCACCGCCCCCTCGCGCGACCAGATTGTCTTGGCGACCGCCCCGCGCGGCGTCTCCCTGACCCTCTCCTCCACCTCCCGCACCTGCCCCCCCATCGAGGCGCCGAGCCTGGACGCCGCGGCGGGGTTCCGCCTCTACGCCATCCGCTTCCACCACGGCAGCCTGTCGCTCTGGGTGGACGGTCGGCGCGTCGGCGAGGCCAAGGTCTCGGCCTGCTCCACGGCGGCCGACGCCAACGCCCCCTACATCGTCCAACCCAACCGCCTCACGCTCACCGACTTCCAGGTCGGCAAGCGCTTCGGCGAGCGCGGCACCATCGCCGACCCCGCGGGGTTCGCGGTGGACGAGGTGGCCTTCTATGGCCGCGCCCTCACCGCGCAGGAGATCCGCGGCGTCACCGCCGCCCGCAACCCCACCGCCCGCCCGCCGACGGCCGCGCCCG
>CASEMS010000031.1 GCA_949288955.1 uncultured Lentisphaeraceae bacterium | reverse complement strand
TCGTCCACTACCCCCGCACCCCCCGAAAGGTCCCCTGACCCATGCGTATTTTCCAAGCAATCCCCCGCGCCCTGCGCAATTCTATTGACATTCTACACCCGACCCTTTTCGGATCAGCCGCCGATCCACCTCGGGTCAGCCGCCGATCCACCTCGGGTCAGCCGCCGATCCACCCCGGCTCAGCCGCCGATCCACCTCGGGTCAGCCGCCGATCCACCCCGGCTCAGCCGCCGATCCACCCCGGCTCAGCCGCCGATCCAAAGTTATCGACAACCCCCACCCTTCCACCGCCCCCCGGGAACGCGACGCCCCCACGCCTCGGAACCCTTGGCATCACCCCCTGCACCCCCCACGCCCATTGCGCTCGCCGCCGCCCCTCCCCCGGGCGCCGGTGGCGTTTGACAAACCGATCGGAGAAGGGCTATTCTAGGGACAACGTTTGAGTTGCGGTGATGTCCCCTCGCGGGGCCTCTCCCACGCCTCAGGCGCACAGAAAGAATGCGTCACGCATGCTTTCGTCCAACGAGAAACTACCACCTCTCTTGTGCAAGGACGAATGTATTGCGGAGGCGCGTCTGGGCATTCCCAGGCGTGTTTCCCCTTACCGTGTTTTCTTGCAAAGGCTGTGGTAGGCCCCTCGTTGGAAACAGGTTCGGCGGAGCACGCCCTTATCAGTTTAAGGCCCCCGTCCCGCCACGTCGCCAACGAAGTCCAGCCGACGCGCACCCATCAGGCCGCGTCCCGCGGGAAGGAACGCCATGCCAAAAACAAACACCCTCTCTCGTCTCGAAGACCGGGGAATCAGCACCCCGATGGTAACGTTCACGTGCAACGAATGCGGGGGGAACCTGCTCTTCAACGAGGGAGACACCGTCGCGGAGTGCGACTCCTGCGGCCGCCGTCAGCCCATCCCTTCCTCGAAAGACACACACCTCCGGGCGCTTTTCGTGCGCGCGAACGATCTGCGCCGGCGAAACGCCTTTGACAAGGCCGCCGGCATCTATGAGGGCATCCTCGCGGAGGATGCCACGCAGGCGGAGGCCTATTGGGGGCTCCTGCTGTGCGAGTATGGCATCGAATACGTGGAGGACCCGGCCACCCACGAACGCATCCCCACCTGCCACCGCGCCAGCTACGCCAATCTCTTGGAGAACCCCAACTGCAAGGGCGCGCTCGACAACGCCGACGCCGCGGGCAAGCCGCTCTACGCGGCCGAGGCGCGCCGCTTGGAGGACTTGCGCAAGGCCGTCGTCGACAAATCGCGGCACGTCGAGCCCGTGGACGTCTTCATCTGCTACAAAGAGAGCGACGAGGCCGGCAACCGCACGCTCGACAGCGAGCTGGCCGGGCGCCTCTACGACCGCCTGACCGAGGCGGGATGGCGCGTCTTCTTCGCGCGCGAATCCCTCAAGGAGCACCTGGGCGCGGAGTACGAGCCACTCATCTTCGCCGCACTCCAGACCGCCAAAGTCATGCTCGTGGTGGCGACCGAGGCCGCCCACCTCAACGCCACCTGGGTCAAGAACGAGTGGAGCCGCTATCTCGCCCTGATGCGCGAGGACCCCAAGACCGCCCGCCGCTTCACCGCCTGCCTCAAAGGCGTGGACGAGGAGGAACTGCCCGGCGACTTCCTGCGCTACGAATACACCGACCTCAGCGAACCCGGCGCGGAGGACGACCTCATCCGCTCGCTCAAGAGGTTCTTCCAAAAGGCGCCGCCTGCGACGCCCGCCGCCACGCCCTTCTCCAAATCCGTGGAGAGCCTGATGAAACGTGGCGAGTTGGAGCTTTCCTTCAGAAACTTCCGAGAGGCGCAGAAGGCTTTCAGCCAGGCCTTGGATACCAATCCCGAATACGCGGAAGCCTATCTCGGCGCCCTGATGGCAAAGTACGAGTGCAAGAATCGAGATGCCTTGTTGCGCAAGTTATGTCTTGATATCGGCCAAACGTGCGACGGTGGGAGTGCCGAAGCATGTCTTGGTGAGACGATTCTCAAGGAAGGCTACTTCCGGCTTGCAACCCGTTTTGCGACGGGTGAGCTCAAACGTTCCTGGGGCTCTTTGGGTTCCGGAAGCAGACGTGCAGCTGCGGGTACGTGATTGACGTCAAGGCCGAGAAGTTGGCCAGCCGCCGCTGCGAGAAGTGCGGCAACATGGTGGTCTTCGACCAAAGTAAGGGGGAGAAGGCCGTCTGCCCGGTCTGCGGCGAGGCCATCAACACCCCGTCGCTCCAGCGGCAGAACACGGAGGTCGCCTGCGAGCAATGCGGCCTGACCCTGAACGTGGAGAAGACCGCGACGACGGCCGTGTGCCCGCTGTGCGGGCACGCGAACGACATGGCGGTGGCGATGGCGCGGGCCAAGGCCAAGGCAAGCAACCTCCTGGCGGTGCTCAAGTTCGAGGGCGAGCAGGACGTCCTGGTCTGGAAGCACCCCATCGAGGACTTCCTGTACGGTTCGCAACTGATCGTCCATGAGAACCAGGAGGCGGTCTTCTTCCGGGACGGCCGCGCGCTGGACAGTTTCGGGCCAGGTCGGCACACCTTGGAGACGCAACGTCTGCCCTTGGTGGGCGGTATCGCGTCGCCGAACGCCACGCAGGGGGAGATGTTCCACGCGGAGGTCTACTTCGTCAATCTGGCGACGGTGTTGGGCATGAAGTGGGGGACGGATTCCAAGGTGCGGCTCTTCGACCCCAGCTCCGGCCTGCACGTGGAATTGGGCGCAAGCGGTGAGTTCAACGTGCGCGTGACGGATGCCCGAAAGCTCTTGCTGAAGGTCATCGGCACAGGGCGGGATCTGCGCACGGCGGAGTTGCTCGGGGCTACCGGCAACGCCAAGACCTTCTTCCGCGCGTTGGTCATGGCGCAGGTGAAGAGCGGCCTGGCGCGATGCATCCGCGAAAGCGCCATCAACATCCTGGAGGTGGACGAACACCTCACGGAACTCTCCCAAGCGTTGTGCGCGGACATCAGGCGCGCCAAGCGCTCGCGCCCGCCATGGGCGCCCTGTCGGGCGGCGGCGCGCAGGCGCCCCTCCCCGCGCCCGACACGTGGGACTGCCCCAACCCCACGTGCGGCGCCAAGGCGCTGCATGGGCACTTCTGCCCCGAATGCGGCACGCAACGTCCCGCGCCGACGACCTGGGATTGCGCGTGCGGCGCCAAAGGCCTACGCTCCAAGTTCTGCCCGAATTGCGGCGCCAAGCGCCCCTGAGGAGAGATGCCCATGAACCGACTCACCACTTACGGCCTTGCCTGGTTGGCCCTGTTCTTCGCCGGGTACAGCGCCTTGGTCTTCCTACTCTTCGAGCGCACCGACGCCTTTTGGCTCGCCTATGGCACGACGGCGTTTGCCTTCCTCGTTTCCGGGGTCGTGTTGGCTTACTTCTTCAGTAAGCGCATGGAGCCGCGGCGCCAACTCTACGTCGTGGCATTGGCGCGATGGACGCTCCTCTACGGCGTCGCGCAAACGTTGGCAAGCGTGGCCCACCTAGCCTTTCAGGAGCATATCGCGCTTGCCGCGGCCGGGTGCGCTTACCTTCTGCTCTTCGTGGCCTACGGCTGTCTGGCCATCCCGGCCAAGGCCGCCGAGGCAACGCTGGCGCGTCAGGACGGCACCCACACCATGGAGGATTCCGCCATCCGGCGTATGCAACGGCAGCTCACGGTCTTGTCGGGGCTCTGCCAAGACTCCTCCGCCCAACAGGCGCTTCAATCCGTCGCGGAGGCATTGCGTCTCTGCGACCCCTGCCCCACCCCGGACACCACCGAGATCGAGGAAACGCTCGCCCAATCCGTCGCCACACTGCCCTCCCTCGTCGATCGGTCTGACTGGGCTGGCATCCAACAGACCTGCGCTTCCCTCTTGCGACAACTTGACGTGCGCAACCGGCTTTGCAAGCAGACCAAGCGATGACAGGCTCCGCCGCAGTCCCCACGCGGCAGGGCGCAAAAAAGACTTGACGTGGCGTGCGCTCCAGAGTGTACACTATGCGGCAGTCAATAAGGAAAGGAAGTCCTGCCATGCATATGGAGTCCATGCTTGTTTCCACGGTCGTCGGGGCCTCGATGTGGGGGGTCTCGGGGGCGTCGCTCGGCGTGGCGGCGCCGCGAATCGACAGGGCGAAGATCCCCTTGGCGCTGGGCGCGGGGGCGTTCGTCTTCGGGGCGCAGATGATGAATTGCGCCATCCCGGCCACGGGGGCGAGCGGCCATCTGGTGGGAGCGGTGCTGCTGACGGCGTTGGTGGGGCCGTGGGCGGCCTTCGCGACGATGGCGGCGATCCTGGGGATCCAGTGCCTGGGCTTCAACGACGGCGGGTTCCTGGCGTATGGCGCGAACCTCTTCAACATGGGCCTCATCGGCTGTCTGTGCGGGGCGGTGGCCTTCCACAGGGAGCGTTCGCCGCTGATGACGATGGCCTGCGCGATGGGGGCTTCGGTGGCGGCCATCGTGTTGGGGGCTTTGGCGGTGTGCGCGGAGGTGTGGCTCTCGGGCATCAGTACGTTGCGGATGGGCGATTTCCTGGCGGCGATGGTGCCGATCCATGTGGCCATCGGGTTGGGCGAGGGGTTGCTGACGGGCATGATTCTGGTGGCGGCGCGGGCACGGGTCTTCTCGTGGAAGACGCTGACGGCGACCTTCGCGCTGTGCGCGGTGCTGATCGTCTTCGGGCTCTCGCACATGGCCTCCGCCCAGCCCGACGGGTTGGAGTGGTCCGTCGCCCGGGCCTCGGCCGAGCCATGAGCGGCGACGCGGCGGAGGATCTGGGGTTCGCGCGGCTGGATCTCGCCCGACCGCGGCGGACGGGCATGGCCGAGACGGTCTATTGCCCCGGCAAGACGTGCGCGCAGTTGGTGGCGATCCTCCGGGCCTTCGCCAAGGCGGGGCAGTCGGTGTTGGGGACGCGGTGCTCGGCGGAGCAGGCGGCGGCGGTGGACGAGGCGGGGTTGGGGGCGGAATACGACGCGCCCAGCCGCGTGCTGACCCTCGGCCCGCCCGCACCGCCGACGCTCGGGCGCGTGATCGTCCTCACAGGGGGCACGGCGGATGTGCCGGTGGCGGAGGAGGCGACGCGGACGGCGGCCTTCCTGGGGGCGGAGGTGGGGCGTTGCTTCGATGTGGGGGTGGCGGGGCTGCATCGTCTGCTGAGCCGGTTGGACGAGGTGCGGGCGGCGGATGTGATCATCGTGGTGGCGGGGATGGAGGGGGCGCTGGGCAGCGTGGTGGCGGGCTTGGTGGAGGCGCCGGTCATCGCCGTGCCCACCTCCGTCGGTTACGGCGCGTCCTTCCAAGGGTTGGCGCCGCTCCTTTCCATGCTCAACGCCTGCGCGGAGGGCCTCTCCGTGGTGAACATCGACAACGGCTTCGGCGCGGGCGTGATGGCCTGCCGTATCCTGCGCCTGGCACAACGAAAGGCCAATCATGGCTGACCTGCTTTATCTCGACGGCTCCTGCGGCATCAGCGGCGACATGACGGTGGCCGCGCTCCTGGATCTGGGCGGCGACCGAGCGGCGCTCGACGCCGCGCTCGCGCCGCTCGCCGCGGAGGGCCTGGCCTACGCCGTCTCCCGCAAGGACTCCCACGGGCTGGCGGGGCTGGATTTCGACGTCCGCCTCCCCGACGTGCCCCACGGCCACGGCCACCACCACGCGCACCGCCATCTGGCCGACGTGGAGGCGCTCCTGACGCGCCTGCCGATGGCCGAGCCCGCGCGCGCATTGGCGCTCAAGACCTTCCGCATCGTCGCGGAGGCGGAGGCCAAGGCCCACGGCTGCGCCCTCGCGGAGGTGCATTTCCACGAGGTGGGCGCGCTCGACTCGTTGGCCGACATCGTCGGCGCCGCCGTGCTCTTCCACAGTTTGGGGCTGGGCGGGTGCGTTGTTACGCGCCTCTGCGAGGGAACGGGGACGGTCGTCTGCGCGCACGGCGAGCTGCCCGTGCCCGTGCCCGCCACGCTCAACATCGCCCAAGCGCACGCCCTGCCGCTGGAGATCACCCCCGTGCACGGCGAGCGCGTCACCCCCACCGGCGCCGCCCTCGCCGCCGCCCTCCGCACGCAGAGCCGCCTCCCCGCCCCCTTCACCGTGCTCCGGGCTGGCATCGGCCTGGGCAAGCGCGACTTCGGCGCCCCCAACGCCCTGCGCGCGATGGTCATCCGCGCCGCCGCCGACCCCGCGCGCGTCCATGTGTTGGAGGCGAACCTCGACGATTGCACCGGCGAGGCCCTCGCCGCCGCCGCCGAGAAGCTCCTGGCCCTCGGCGCGCGCGACGTCTGCTTCGTGCCCTGCCTGATGAAGAAGGGGCGCCCCGCCACCATCCTCAAGGCCTTGGCCGACGAACCGCTCCTGCCCGCGCTCTCCGAGGCGCTCTTCCGCGAGACCACCACCATCGGCCTGCGCTCCTACTCGGTCGACCGCGTAACGATGGCGCGCGAGCCCGCCACCCTCCGCACCCCCTACGGCGAGATCCGCGCCAAGCGGTGCGTCTACGGCGACCTCACGCGCCTCTACCCCGAGGCCGACAGCGTCCGCGACGCCGCGGCCGCCGCGGACGTGCCCTTCCTCGAAGTCCTCGCCGCCGCCCAGGCCGCCGCGCAGACCGCCCCATGAGCCAACCCGACCCGTCGGATGCGTGTGCACGGTTGGGGGCGACGCTCCGCCCGCTGGTTGGGGAGGGCGTGGCGTTGGCCTATTCCGGGGGCGTCGACAGCGCGACGTTGCTCGCCGCCCTGGCCGCACTCCGCCGCGAACGGGACTTCCCGCTGTTGGCGCTCACCTTCCATTCCCCCCTCCAGCGCACGGACGAGGCCGCCGAGGCCGCCGTGTTCCCGCGCGCGCTTGGCGTGCCGTGGCGCGTGGTGGAGGCCGACCCGCTGGCCTGCCCCGACATCGCCGCCAACCCGCCCGACCGCTGTTACCGCTGCAAACGCCTCCTGCTCGCCGCCCTCCGCGCCGCCGCCCCGGGCCTCGGAACGTTGCTGGACGGCACGAACGCCGACGACCGCCACGCGGGCGACCGCCCCGGGCTCCGCGCCGTGGCGGAGTTGGGCGTCCGCTCCCCGTTGGCCGAGGCGGGGCTCTCCAAGGCCGAGGTGCGCGCGCTCGCCCGATTGCTGGGCGTGCCCGACCCCGACCGCCCCGCCGCCCCCTGCCTGGCCACGCGCATCCCCTTCGGCGAGGCCCTCACGGCAGCCCGCCTCCGCCGTGTCGAGGCCGCCGAGGCGGCCCTCCGCGCGGCGTTCCCCGAGGCCGAGGATCTCCGCCTCCGCGACCATTGCCCGTCCGCGCGCCTCGAACTCCCCCCCACCCTGCTTCCCCTCGCCCACGCCCACGCGGGTCGGCTTCTTGCCGCGCTCCGCCCACTTGGGTTCCACACCCTCTCCCTCGCGCCCCTCCACCCGCCACCCACAGAACGGACGCAACCGTGACGAGGCGCGTGTTTGACCGGGTGGGCGCGGGGTGCTATTATAATAGGCGAGGCGAGTGGGATTGCCCCGACCCGCCGCAAGATGGGAGCCGTTATGAAAAGCATCGTGAACCAACTGTGCCAATTGCAGGATCTCATCCTGGTGCGCGACGAGCATCGCGCCACGGGAGACGGCGCGCACCTGGCGCGCCTGAATGAGTCGATCGACACCATGATACAGGCGTTGCCGACAAACGTCTGCTCCTTCTTCCAACGCCTCTACAACCGTGACCACGTGATCATGGCGCCGGTCCACAACGGGTGTTGCGCGGTGTGCGGAATGCGCCTGCCCATCAGCCAGATCCAGGCGGTGCGGCAGTGCAAGACGTTGCAGACGTGCCCGGGGTGCGCGCGGATCCTTTTCGAGGAGTTGGACGCGCCGCAGTGGGTGGGCGGCTCGCCGAACCGGGCGGAGCCGCGCAAGAACGGCATCTCGCGCTTCTCGGCGGAATCCCTGATGGTGCCGGACCTGGTGGCGGGCTCGGCGGCGGACGCAATCGAGGTGTTGGCGGGCAAGATGGAGTCGGGGGGCTTCGTCTCGCACGCGGACAAGCTGATCGCCTCGGCGCTGGAGCGGGAGTCCATGCTGAGCACGGCGATGGAGCATGGGCTGGCGTTCCCGCACGTGCGCGGGGTGGAGGGCGGCTCGCTGACGTTGGCGTGCGGGGTGAGCCGGGAGCCGTTCAAGTGGGACAACGCGGGGACGCCGACGAACATCGTCTTCCTGATCACGATCCCGGCGGCGGTGAGCGCGTTCTATATGCGCCTGATCGCGGGGCTGACGGAGGCGTTCCTGAAGGAGCCCAACCGCGAGGCGCTGTTGGCGGCGGAGACGCCGGGGGCGCTGTGGAAGGCGCTGACGAAGGCGACACGTTACACGATCAAGTGAGCGGGCACGAAAAAGGCGCGCACCCCAGGCGGGGTGCGCGCCTTTTTCGCATAGACCGCGTTCAATAGGCCTGGGCAACGATACGGTTGTCCGCGTCGAGACGGACGACCTTGGGGCGGTGCGCGGCGGCCTCGGCCTCGGGAACCTGGGCGAAGGCCATGACGATGAGGCGATGGCCGACCTTGCCCATGTAGGCGGCGGCGCCGTTGAGGCAGGCGATGCGGGAGCCTCGGACGCCGGGGATGGCGTAGGTCTCGAATCGGTGGCCGTCGTCAAGGTTCGCGACGAGGATCTTCTCGTAGGGGCGGAGGCCGACGGCGTCCATGAGGTCTTCGTCGATGGTGAGGGAACCCAGGTACTCAAGGTCGGCCTGGGTGACGCGGAGGTGGTGGAGCTTGGCGTGGAGGAGGGTGAGGGTCATCACGGGTTCCAATCCCATTTGTAGGTGTTGGGGACGAAAGGCTTGAGGTTCTTCTGGTAGTCCTCGACCTCGGCGCGGAGGACGTCGATGGCGGCGTCGAGCTGAGGGTCGCGGCCTGCGACGGTGTCGGCGGGGGTGATCTCGACGATGACGTCGGGGAGTGCGCCATGAAGCTCCATGTCGGTGCCGTCGAGGGTGTACCAACCGTAGTGGGGACGGCGGAAGGTGCCGAGGTCGAGGAGGGGGCGATCGCTGGTGGCGATGACGCCGCCCTCGGTCTGAACGCCGACGAGTTTGCCGCGGCCGAGCTGCTTGATGGCGTGGGAGAAGATCTCGCCGTTGGAGACGGTGTTCTGGTTGCAGAGGACGACGATGGGCTTGTCGAAGACGGGGCGGCCCCAGTAGCCGGCGAGGTAGGCGGGGCGGCCGTGGCGGGGGACGGACCAGGAGTGGCGCTGGACGCCGAGGATGTTGAGGACGCGGTCGGCGGTGAAGCCGCCGGTGTTATCGCGGACGTCGATGACCATGCCGGCCTTGTCGAAGCCCTCGGCAAAGATCTCGCGCTCGAAGCGATTGTACTCGTCGTTGTTCATCTTGGCGATGTTGATGTAGCCGAAGGCGCCGCCGGAGCGACGGTGGACGTAGTCGCGGCGATCCTGGTAGAGGGCCTTGGTGAGGAGCTCGCGGGCTTTGGCGTAGGTGATGGCCTCGACGTAGACCTTGCGCGTGGCATCGCCGGAGCGGACCTCGAGGATGAACTTGCCGGGGCGCGGGCCGTTGAGAAGAAGGGTGGGATCCATGCCGTTGCGGATGGGCTCGCCGTCGATGGAGACGATGAGATCGCCGGGCTTCAGGCCGATTTGGGCGGAATCGGCGGGGCCGCCGGGGATGACGCGGCGAACCATCCAACCGATGTCGCCGGTGTAGTTTTGGTCGAACTGAATGCCGAGGTGGGAGGTAACAGGCTCCCACGCCTGAAGGGTGGCGGAGCGCTCCCATTCCTTGCGGGAGTTGTTGTCGGGGTAGAAGCCAAGATGGGAGGCGTTGAGCTCGCCGTTGAGGGACTGGATGATACGGTGGAAGACGGAACGGCAGGGGGCGAAGCGGGCGGGGGCCTGATATTTGCGGCGGACGACCTCCCAGTCGGCGCCGTGGCGGTTGGCGTCGTAGAACTCGTCGCGGAGGATGCCCCAGGCGGAGAGGAAGGCGAGTTCCTGATAGTCTGGGATGGAGAGAGTCTGGTAGACGCGGAAGTCGTAGGTCTCGTCGAGGGTGCCGATGCGGTTGTCGGAGGTGATCATGACGAGACGATTGTAGGTCTTCGGGTCATCGCCCTTGCCGAACCAACCGACGGGCGTGCCCCAGCGGGCGTTGAGGAAGCGGGGCTTGAGGTTGTCGGGGATGGTAACCTCGTAGGTGCCGGCGCGCCCGCCAATGGTGGCGGGGAAGAGGACGCGGCGGGAGTCCGGGGCGAAGAAGGGATTGCCGAGGGAGGCGACGGGGGTGGCATGGACGCGGGCGTGGAGATCCTCGAAGTCGATGGCGACCGGCTGGGGCTCGGCGGCCTTGGCCTCCTCGCCCTTGGGCGCGGCGGGGGCGGCGCCGAGCATCTGGGAGGTCTCGGGGCGGTCGGTGAGCTTGAGGCCCATGTGCTCGATGGCCTTGCGGTAGTTCTGGGCCTTGAGGGCCTCCTCATCCTGGCGGCGGAGCCAGACGTGGAAGAGGGTGGTGCCGGAGCCGACGCGCTGGCCGTTCCAGACGATGAGCTTACCGTCGGGGGACCAAGAGGGGGCGCCGTCCCAAGTGAAGGAGCGGGAGAGGTTGTAGGGGTGGGCGGCGGGGTCGTCGATGGGGAGGAGCCAGATGTCGCTGTTGGCGTAATCGTCCTGGAGGGAGGCGACGAGCCAGCGGGCGTCGGGCGACCAGTCGTAGGCATTGACGGCTTTGACCTGGGGCATGGTGCGGATGGGCTTGCCCTCGGTGTCGGCGATGACGATACGGCAGTTGTCCTCCACCCAGGCCAGGCGCTTGCCGTCGGGCGAGAGGGAAAGGAGACTGCGGCGGACGGGGGTGTCGACAAGGGCGCGGACGGGGAAGTCGGAGTTCTCCCACCAAAAGTGGTCGGGGCGCGCCTTCTCGGCGGCAAGGAGGGCGACGCCGTCGCCGCGGTCAGAGAGGATGTAGAGGCGTTTGCCGTCCTTGGAGAAGACGGCCTCGCGCTCTTGGGTGCGGGAGTCGCCGTAGACCAGCCGGGGCTCGCGGAGGACGGTATCCATGGCATAGACGTCGCCGCCGGCCGTGAAGGCGAACTCCATGCCGCCGCTGGTGGCGGTGAGGGAGCCGTCGGCGTCGTTGTTCCAGAGGGAGGTGTAGAGGCGGCGACGGGTCTGGGTGCGGGTGAGGCCGGTGTCCTCAGGCACAAGGTCGATGCGCTTGGGCGCGCCGCCGGGCTGGGTGGGGTCGAAGGACCAGAACCAAAGCCCCTGACGGAAGATCATCGTGCGGCCATCGGCGGAGAGGTTCGGGGCGATCACGCTGTCGCCCTTGAAGAAGGTGAGCTGGCGCTCCTCCGTGCCGGGGAAGGCGTGCCACCAGATATTCTGGGTGCCGCCCTGGCCGGAGACGTAATAGAAGCCCTTGCCGTCGGGCGTCCAGACGGGGGAGCGGCTCTCGGTGGGGTGCTTGACGGCGAGGGTGAAGGTGCGCTCGCGGGTGTCGTAGCACCAAATGCGGGCGGCGTTCTCGCCGGTGAAGCCTTTGCGGTAAAGGTTGTCGCCCTCCTGCACGAACAGGATGTACCGGCCGTCGGGGGAGAGCGCCGGGTCGTTGCCCATCGCGTCGAAGACGCGCCGTTCGGCGGCGCGGCGGTCGACAGGGAGCCAGGCGAGTCGGCCTTGGTCGAAGACCGAGCCGTTGTCGTCGCGCAGCACATAGCAGAGCAGCTCCGAGTCGTCGCGCGACCAACAGTAGGGGCGCTCACCCTCGGAGTTGAAGCCCACCTGCCGGGCCTCGGCGCCCTCGGCGATGTCAGCGACGAAGACGTGCCAACCGCCGGCGCGGTTGGACTGGAAGGCAAAGCGCTTGCCGTCGTGGGAGACGACGGGCCAGGCGTCCTGCCCGGTGGAGTGTTGGAGCACCTTGGCGGTGCCGCCGGAAACGGGGGCGATCCAGATGGCGTCGCACCACTCAAAGAGGAAACGGTCGCCCTCGGGCAGGAGGGAGGGACGGGAAGCCAGATAGATACGGTCGGGGTCGAAGCCCTTGGGCCACTCGGCGGCGGCGGGCCGGCAGGGCCAGGCGGCGGAGCCCGAGGCGGGCGTTTGGGCGAAAAGCGCCCCGGCGCAAAGGGCCAGGGCTGCGGCAAGGAGGCAATGGGGGGCAGCAACATGGGGGGCCATGGTCAACGCTCCGTCTGTTCGCGGTTCTGGATGTCGCACAGGCGGCGATAGATGCCGCCCTTCGCATAAAGCTCGTCGTGGGTGCCACGCTCCTTGATCTCGCCGCGCTCAAGCACCAGGATGCAATCGGCGTTGCGGATGGTGGAGAGGCGGTGGGCGATGGCGAAGATGGTGCGGTTCTTCATCAGGTTGTTGATGGCGGCCTGGACCTGCTGCTCGGTCACGGTGTCGAGGGCGGAGGTGGCCTCGTCGAGGATGAGGATGGGCGGGTTGCGCAGGATGGCGCGGGCGATGGCCACGCGCTGGCGCTCGCCGCCGCTGAGCACGAAGCCCTTCTCGCCGACCACGCGGTCATAACCCTCGGGGTGCGCCGTGATGAAGGCATGGGCGTTGGCGAGTTTGGCGGCCTCGACGATCTGCTCGCGCGTCGCCCCGGGCGAGCCATAGGCGATGTTCGCGGCGATGGTGTCGTTGAAGAGGATGGACTCCTGGGTCACCGCGCCGATGACGGCGCGCAGGTCGGCGAGGCGATAGTCGCGGATGTCGTGCCCATCGAGCAGGACGCGGCCGCCGGTGACGTCATAGAAGCGCGCCAAGAGGTTCGCGAGCGTGCTCTTGCCGCTGCCCGTCGACCCCACCACCGCGAACATCTGCCCGCGCCGGATGGTGAAGTTCGCGTCCCGCACCGTCAGCTCGCCGCGCCCGGAATAGGCGAAGTCCACATGGTCGAAGACGATGCTGTCGGCGAAGGTCTTGAGCGGCAACGCGTCGGGCCGCTCCACCAACTCCTCGTGGACGTCAAGCAGGGAGAAGATACGCTGAAGCGCCGCCCGCCCGTTCTCCAACGCGATCTGGATACGCCCGATCTGCTTCATCGGCTTGTAAAGGATCAGGAAGGGCGGCAGCAGCGGCACAATCTCCACGAACGTCAGCCCCTGCCACGCGCACATGATCAGGAAGACGCCCGCCAGCAGGATCGCCACCAGCTCCGTCAGCGGCCCCACCAAGATGCTCAGGCGCACCGCGCGCATGTTCATCTTGTACTGCCGCAGGTTGGCCAGACGGTACTTCTCCGTCTCCGACGCCTCGGTGTTGTAGGCCTTGACCACGCGGATGCAGGTGAGGTTCTCATGGAAGTTCGAGCCCACACCCGCGCTCTGCTCCAGCATCCGCGCCGTCCACCGGCGGATGCGCCGCCCCAGCCACACCACCGGCACCATGCACAGCGGATAGCCCACCACCGTGATCAGCAGCAACCCCAGCATATCGTAGGCCACCGCATAGCCGCAGACGAAGACCACCGACGTGATCACCTCGAAGGGTGCGCGGCAAAGGTCGCTCATCGTCGAGGAGATGATCGTCTGCACGATGGCCGGGTCGCCCGTCGCGCGGCTCATCAGCTTGCCCACGTCGCTGCGCCCATGGAAGGCCAGCGACTGCAATTGCAGGTGCTGGAACATCACGTTGCGCAGATCCATCACCACCTTCATCCCGGCCTTCGTCAGGAAGTACTGGTTCAGATACTGCGTCACCATCTTCAGGCCCACGGCCCCCGCGAAGAGCGCCAGGAGCACCGTCAGCACCGACCCCTTCGGCGTGCCGTCCGGGTTCGTCAGCGCCAAGCCGAAATGCCCCAGGAAGCGCTCGACCGTCGCCAGGCTCCCCGTCAGCTTGGCGGATTCCTTCCGCGCCTGGGCCCGCAGCCCGCCCGCCTCCTGCGCGGGCGCGGGCGCCTCCGCCTCGGCGCGCGCCTCGGCCACCGCCTCCACCGCCGCCGACGGCATCAGCTGCTCGGCCATCGGGCGGATCATCATGAAGATGGGCCCCCACGAGGCGCCCGTCAGCATCCCCAGCAGCAACCCCGCGAGGATGATCCCCTTGTAACGGCGCGCATACCCCCACAGACGGCGGTAGACCGTCTTCCCGTCATACTCCCGGTCGAACCATTCCCGCCCCATCGCGGTGGGGTCTTCGTCCTGGGGTCTATGCCGATGCGCCATGGGCGGGGCGTCCCTTCGTCTGCGAAACGTGGCCCCCCGCGCCAAGGTGGGGGGCCCGCGAGGCTCACGCGATCTCGGCGATGGGCGCGCCCTTCTGCACCGTCTCGCCCGGCTTCACCAGGAAGCGGACGATCGTGCAGTCCTCGGTCGCCTTGACCGGGTTGAAGAGCTTCATCGCCTCCAACACGCAGACCGGCTGGCCGGCCTTGACCGAGGCGCCCTCCTCGACGATGTTGGGCTTGCCCGGCGCGTCCGCGCGGTAGAAGGTGCCCGTGAGCGTCGCGTTCAGCGTCTTCTTCGGCGCGGCGGCGGGGGCGGGCGCGGCCTCCGCGGGGGCCGCCTCGGGGGCGGGGGCCGCGGCCAGGGCCGAGGCATCCACCTTCAGATTGCCGCCGAGCGACCCGAAGAGCGCCACGAACTGCTTGCCGATGACGGCGAACTTCGCGTCGTCCGCCGAGAGCGGCGCGGGCTTCGGGGCCTCCTTGGCCGCCTTCGCCTGCTCCTGGGCCTTGGCGATGGTCAGCTCGCCGTCCGCGGGGATGGGGTCGCGCTCGCCCTCAGGCTTCGCGCGCCACTGGAAGTAATCCAACGCCACCGCCGGGAACATGCAGTAGGAGAGGATGTCCTCCTCGCTCTTCACCAGCTTCGGGTCCAACTCCTTGGCGGCCTTCGCCAGCCCCGGCTCCAAGAGATCCGCCGGGCGGCAGGTGATGGGCTTCTCCTTGCCCAGGATCTTCTTCGCCAGCTTCGCGTCCACCGGCGCGGGCGAGCGGCCATAGTAACCGGCCACGTACTGGCGCGTCTCGTTGGTCACCGTGGAGTAACGCTCGCCGGTGAGCACGTTGAGCACCGCCTGCACGCCCATGATCTGCGAGGTGGGGGTGACAAGCGGCGGGTAGCCCATGTCCTTGCGCACGCGCGGCAGCTCGGCGAGCACCTCCGGCAGCTTGTCCAACGCCCCCTGCTGGGCCAGCTGGCTGCGGGTGTTGGAGATCATGCCGCCGGGGATGTGGTGCAGCAGCACCTGCACGTCCACCACCTCCGCGCCCGCGTTCGCCTGGAGCGCGCGCTGCGGCTTCAGCTTCTTGAAATAGTCGTCGATCTCGGTGATGCGGTCGGCCTTCACCCCCGTCTCATAGCCCAACCCTTCGAGGATGGCCTTCATCGTGCCGTGGGCAGGCTGCGAGGAGAAGCCCGAAAGCGTCGCCACCGCGCAGTCGATCGCCCCCGCGCCCGCCTCCACGGCGGCCATGTACATCGCCGGCGCCATGCCGCTGGTCATGTGCGAATGCACCTCGATGGGCAGCTTCGGCAACGCCTTCTTCAGCGCGCCCACCAGCTCGCGGGCGGCGGCGGGCGTGAGGATGCCGGCCATGTCCTTGATCGCCAGCGAGTCGATGCCCAGCTCCACCTGCTCCTTCGCGAACTTCACGAAGTTCGCCGCCGTGTGCACCGGCGAGACCGTGTAGCAGATGGTGCCCTGCGCGTGCCCGCCATACTTCTTGACGGCCTTGATGGCCGCCTCCAGGTTGCGCACGTCGTTGAGCGCATCGAAGATGCGGAAGATGTCCATGCCGTTCTCGCACATCTTCGCCACGCACCGCTCCAGCACGTCGTCCGGGTAATGCTTGTAGCCCAGGCAGTTCTGGCCGCGCAGGAGCATCTGCAGCGGCGTCTTCTTGCACACCGCCTTGATCTGGCGCAGACGCTCCCACGGATCCTCGCGCAGGAAGCGCATGCACACATCGAACGTCGCCCCGCCCCAGCACTCGATGGCATAGAACCCGGCGTCGTCCACCGCCTCCAAAATCCCAAGGATGTCCTTCGTCCGCATCCGCGTCGCCCAAAGCGACTGATGCGCGTCACGCAACGTCGTGTCCACGAAACGGACCCGCTTCACCTCGTTCTTCACCATAAGGCTTCATCCTTTCTGATAAGCATAAAACGCCCCCATTATCCCATTTCTCCCCCCCACGGTCAAGCCACCGCCCCCGGGGCCAACGTGGATCGGCCCCTGAGCCGAGGTGAATCAGCCGCCGAGCCGAGGTGGATCAGCGGCTGAGCCGAGGTGGGTCGGGGGCCGATCGGCGGGGAGGGAGGGGCGGGGTGCGCGCCGGGGATGGGCCGCTGTGTTATACTGTGCCGCGATATGAGCCGAATCTGCAAGCACGTCGAGGCCCTGGAGGGCTACGTCCCCGGGGAACAGCCCCACTTCCCGGGGATGGTGAAGCTGAACACCAATGAGAACCCCTACCCTCCCTCGCCGAAGGTGGGCGAGGCGTTGGCGGGGTTCGACTGGCGCTCCCTGCGCCTTTACCCCGACCCTGTCTTCACGCACGTGCGGGAGATCATCGCCCGGAACGTGGGGTGCGCCCCCGACCAGGTCTTCGTGGGCAATGGCTCGGACGAGATCCTGGCGCTCTTCACCCGCGCCTTCGTGGAGGTCGGCGGCACCATCGGCTACTTCGAGCCCACCTACTCGCTCTATTCCGTCCTGGCGGCCATCCGCGACGCCCGCGGCAAGGCCCTGCCGTTGAACGCGGACTTCACCTGCCCCACCCCCCCGGCGGACTTCTCGGACGTCTTCGTCTGGACGAACCCCAACGCGCCCACCTCCCTCCTCGCGCCGCCCGAGCAGATCGCCGCCTTCGCGAAGGCCTATCCCGGCGTCCTGCTCGTGGACGAGGCGTACGCGGACTTCGCCCCCGCGGACTGCATGGCCCTGGCGGCCGCGCCGGGGAACGCCAACGTCCTGGTCATGCGCACGCTCTCCAAGTCCTTCTCCCTCGCCGGGCTCCGCTTCGGCTACTGCGTCGGCCCCGCGCCCCTCATCGCCGCATTGTACAAGATCAAGGACTCCTACAACCTGGACGCCCTGGCGCAGCTGGTCGGCGCCGCCGCGCTCTCCGACCTGCCCCACATGCGCGCCAACGTCGCCAAGATCCTGGCCACCCGCGCGCGCCTGACCGACGCGCTCGCGGCCCGCGGCTGGCGCGTCCTCCCCTCCGCCAGCAACTTCCTCTTCGCCGCCCCGCCCGCGCCCGCGAAGGCCGCCGATCTCTTCGCCGCCCTCCGCGACCGCCACGTCTACGTCCGCTACTTCCCCGGCCCCACGACCGGCGACTGGCTGCGGATCACCGTCGGCTCCGACCCCGAGGCCGACCGCCTCCTCGCCGAGCTCGACGCCCTCACCCCCTAAGGAGCCCACCATGCGCACCGCCACCCTCGCCCGCAAGACCCGCGAGACCGACATCGCCCTCTCCCTCAACCTCGACGGCACGGGCGCCTATTCCGTCTCCACCGGCATCGGCTTCTTCGACCACATGCTGGAGCTGCTCTCCCGCCACTCCCTCATCGACCTTGACCTCCGCTGCGAGGGCGACCTCCGGGTGGACTACCACCACACCGTGGAGGACGTCGGCCTCGCCCTCGGCACCGCCCTCGACCAAGCCCTCGGCGACCGCCGCGGCATCCGCCGATACGGCTTCTTCATGCTCCCGATGGACGACGCCCGCGCCGACGTCGCCGTCGACCTCGGCGGCCGCCCCTTCCTGGTCTGGAAGATCTCCCACCCCGAGCGGCACATCCGCGACTTCGACGTGCAGCTGCTCGAGGAGTTCATGCGCGCCCTCTGCGTCAACGCCCGCATGAACCTCCACGTCGTCCAGCCCTACGGCGCGGAGGTCCACCACGCCTACGAGGCCGTCTTCAAGGGCCTTGCCCGGGCCCTGCGCATGGCCGTCGAGCCCGACCCGCGCGACCACGCCCTCCCCACCAGCAAGGGGGTGCTCTGATGGTCATCCTCCCTGCCATCGACCTCATGGACGGCCAGTGCGTCCGCCTCCGCCAAGGCCGCGCCGACCAACGCACCGTCTACGCCGCCGACCCCGTCGCCCAGGCCAAGGCCTTCCGCGCGGGCGGCGCGGGGCAGCTCCACGTCGTCGATCTCGACGGCGCCTTCGCCGGCCGCCCCAAACACGCCGCCCTCATCGCCCGCATCGTCGCCGAGAGCGGCCTCGAAGTCGAGGTCGGCGGCGGTCTGCGCGACGACGACGCCGTCGCGGCCGTCCTCGACGCCGGCGCCGCCCGCGCCATCATCGGCACCCGCGCGCTGGAGGACGAGGCTGCCCTCGCACGTTGGGTCGGCCGTTGGGGCGCGCGCATCGCCGTGGGCATCGACGCGCGCGGCGGCTTCGTCCAGACCAAAGGCTGGGTCGAGACCTCCGCCGTCCGCGCCACCGACCTCGCCAAGCGCGTCGCCGCCCTCGGCGTCCGGACCATCATCTACACCGACACCGCCACCGACGGGATGCTCGGCGGCCCCAACCTCGCCGCCCTCGCCGAGGTGGCCGACGCAGTCCCCGGCGTCCGCGTCACCGCTAGCGGCGGCGTCTCCGCCCCCGCGCACGTCGCCGCCCTCCGCGCCCTCGCCCGCCCCAACCTCTGGGGCGCCATCGTCGGCAAGGCCCTCTACGACGGCGCCGTCACTCTCCCCGAGATGCTCGCCGCCGCCCGCTGACCGCCCCTGCCGGGAGGCCATTGCCATCCCCCGCGTACAACATCGCGCAGGGGATGTTTTTTTCGCGCCGCCGGCCACCCAGCCTCCCCCGCTGTGCTATCATGAGGGGAACGAAACGCACCCGGAGGACGCATGAAACGCCTGCTTCTCTTTGCCCTGACCCTCGCCACGGCCACCTGGCTCGCTGCGGAGCCGACCGTCCAGCAACGCTGTCTGGCCGGCGCGGTGCGGCGCATCGACGAGGCCGCCCTCGCCCGTCTGGCGGACGACTGGGAGGCCACCTACGGCGCCGACGCGGGGTGCGCCGCCCTCCGCGCCTTCGTCACGGCCCTGCCCGAACGCCGCACGCGCGCGATCGAGGCCCTTGAGAGGCAGGGCGACGCCGCGCCCGCCGACGCCCTCCTGCGCGACCTCCGCCGCGCCGTGCTGGCCCGCCCCGGCCTGGGCGGGCTGGAGGTGCTGGCCGTGCGCTACGAGATGGGCCCGAACGCCCGCCGCCACAACGCCCCCGGCCAGCCGAGCATGGCCTGCTACAACCAGGTGGAGGCCAACCGCAACCTCTCCTCGCGGCTCCTCCGCCTCTCCGACTTCGCCAACCCCGCGCCCACCGTCGCCACCCTGCTGGACTCCCCCAAGGCCACCGTCTCCTGCGTGGACCTGCACTGGGACGGCGACAAGGTCTGCTACGTCCGCAAAGACCCCGCCGACGGCAACCGCCTCAAACTCTGGGCGCTGCGCCTCGACGGCTCCGCCCCGCGCCCCCTCTCCCCCGCCAAGCCCGACTTCGACGTCGGCGACGGCTGTTGGCTCCCCGATGGCCGCCTCCTCGTAACCGCCACCGCCGCCGAGCAGGGGCTGCCCTGCGAGTCCGGCCGCCTGGCGATGACCAACACCTACCGCCTCGACCCCGCCACGGGGGCCCTCGCCCGCCTCACCTTCGACCAAGACTCCAACTGGTCCCCCACCGTGATGGAGGACGGCCAGGTGATGTACGTCCGCTGGGAATACTGCGACCTGGCGCACTTCTTCAGCCGCAACGTCATGACCATGCGCCCCGACGGCACCCGCCAGCTGGCCTACTACGGCTCCAACGGCTTCTGGCCCAACCACTACGGTGACCCCAAGCCCATCCCCGGCCAGCCCGGACGCTTCATCTGCGTCGCCACCGGCCACCACGCCCCCAAGTCCGGCCGCCTCGCGCTCTTCGACGTCTCCCGCGGCCGCGCCGAGAAGGCCGGCGCCGTCCAGATGATCCCCGGCTGGGGCAAGCCCATCCCCGAGCGCGTGGAGGACTATCTCTACGCCGGCGACTGGCCGCGCTTCCTCTCCCCCTTCCCCCTCGCCCCCGGCCCCGGGCGGGACGACGCGGGCAAGTTCTTCCTCGTCGCCGCCAAACCCACCAAGGATGACCTCTGGGGCATCTATCTGGCGGACGTCTTCGACAACCTCATCCCCCTCGCGCAGCAGGAGGGCGCGGCCCTCTGCGAGCCCATCCGCCTCGAACGCCGCCCCACCCCGCCCATTCTCCCCGACCTCACCCAACCCGGCGCGACCACCTGCACCGTCCACGTCGCCGACATCCACAACGGCCCCGGCCTCGCCAACGTCCCCCGAGGCACCGTCAAGAGCCTCCGCGTCTTCGCCTATCACTACGCCTACAACAAGGTCGGCTCCCACGAAGGCGTCGGCACCGAGTCCTCCTGGGACATGAAATACCTCCTCGGCTCCGTCCCCGTCAATCCCGACGGCTCCGTCTTCTTCACCGCCCCCGCCCACGTCCCGCTCGCCCTCCAGCCCCTCGACGCCTCCGGGCAGGCCCTCCAGCTCATGCGCTCCTGGCTCGTCGGCCAGCCCGGCGAGCACGTCTCCTGCACCGGCTGCCACGAGAGCGCCAACTCCATCTACGACGTCCCGCCCCTCCCCGGCGCGCCCACCGCCCTCACCCCGCCCGCCACCCGCGGCCCCGCCTGGAGCTTCATGCGCGAGGTCCAGCCCATCCTCAGCCGCCGCTGCGCCGGCTGCCACAACGACCAGACCACCGACACCGACATGACCATGGAGGGCCGCTACGGCAAGCAGAACCTCCGCGGCCGCCGCCCCAACCTCGCCAGCCTCACGCCCACCATCCTCCCCTACCGCGACGGCCTCAACCCCGGCGGCGCGGGTGCCTTCACCCGTTCCTACCACGACCTCAACCCCTACGTCCGCCGACCCGGCCCCGAGAGCGACAACCACCTCCTCAACCCCGGCGAGTACGCCGCCAACACCTCTCCCCTCATCCAGCTCCTCCGCAAAGGCCACCACGGCGTCACCCTCACCGACGCCGAATGGCGCACCCTCTACACCTGGATCGACCTCAACGCCCCCTTCTGGGGCACCTGGACCGACTTCGCCCTCAACTGGGCCAACGAGTTCCACCGCAACTGGATCGGCATCAAAGGCCCCCAGATGCAGCTCGAACGGATGCTCCAATCCAAAGCCCGCCGCGAGGCTTGGAACGCGCGCACCCAGGTCTCCAACCCCGACCCCACCCTCGAGGCCGACGCCTACGGCTTCGACCAGGCCAAGGCCGACCTC
>CASEMS010000030.1 GCA_949288955.1 uncultured Lentisphaeraceae bacterium | reverse complement strand
CCTGGGCACCTTCCACGGAGGCGACCGTCCCACCGAGGGCGACCGCACTTACGGCATGATCGAGTTCTTCGAGCGGTACGGCCTCTGGCCCCTCCTGCAACCCTCCGTCTCGGAGGACGACACGCGCCTGGAGGACGATGAGTTCGTCGTCTTCGGCGAGCCCTCCGTGCGCACTGGCGAGGGCTGGCTGGGCCCCTACGCCAACCCCACCGGGCGCGTCGCCTGCGTGGCTGACGGCGCCTACGGCGCGCTCACGCCCGCCGACGAGGGCGCGACCGCCCCGCTCTTCCCCCAAATCGCCACCCGCTACGGCGCCAACGCCTTCTATCGCGTCCTCTACCTGGAGCATTGCGAGGACGAGGCCGACCTCACCCAGCCCGTCTACCGCCGTCTCTTCCTGGTCTGCGCCGAGCACCCCGAGGACTGGGACGAATTCGACGCCGCCGAGCTCGGCGCCCTCACCGGCAACCGTCGCCTCGGCGTCGACAGCGGCCCCCTCGACCTCGCCACCGGCGCCCTCCGCCAACGCGATGCCTCCCGAGGCCTCGCCTTCGTGGAACTCCTCAACCTCGACCTCTGGAGGACCCCATGAGTCTTGACCGCAAAGACGCCATCGGTGCGCGGAAGGCTGCGGGCTCCACCGGTCGTCCGCTCCGCGGACTCCCTTCCGCCCTCGCCCTCCGCGCCGGGGTTCGTCTCCTTTTGCCATCAGGCGCACGCCCCGAGGGCGGAAGCGACCGCAGGGAGCGGCGGAGCCCGCAGGGGCGTGCGCCTCGTTTGGCGTCTTCGCGGTCAAAAACCGGTGGCATGACGTTGGTTGAGTTGCTCGTGGTGCTCGCCATCCTGGCGGGGCTGACCGCCGCCGTCATGACCGGCGCGGCGGCCACGCGCGAGAAGGGGCGCTACGACCAAACCACCCGCGACGCCGAGGCTATCGCCGAGGCTCTCACCCGCCCCGATGGCCTCTCCCTCGTCTCCGACCTCGGCTTCGCCCCCATCGACGCCAACGGCCTCTGCCTCCTCTTCGGTGCCCGCCTCCCGCATGAGACCGTGACGGAGGACCCCGAGCGCCCCGGCGAAATGCTCACGTCCGTCGCCGTCCACGACGTCCCCGCCTGGCGCCTTTTCTCCGCCCCCCTCATCCCCGCCGACACCGAACCGCAGTACGCCGCCGCCGAGGTCGCCGCCCCCGCCCTCGCCGTCACCAACCGCTTCGATGTGGTTACCCTCGGCGCAGGCTGGCGCGGCCCCTATTGCGTGGGCGATGCGCTCGACGCCGACGACTCCGACCCCGACAATCCCATCCCCTTCCTCCGCGACGGCTTCGGCGGGCTCTGGGAGTTCGACGGCGCGACCCTCGTCAGCCGCGGACGCGACCGTCTGGACGACGCCCTCCGCGCCGCGGGCGAGACCATCGACTGGCGCGACCGCGACCGCGCCTTCGCCGTCTCCGCGCCCGCCCCCACGCTCTCCCTCACCGTCCGCCCCGAGGGCGACGCCGCCGTGCAATGCCTCCATGTCTTCGTCCACCAACCCGCGCTCACCCTGCCGGCCACGCCCGCCGCCGCGCCCACCGTGGGGTTGGCCTGCCGCTACTTCCGCTTCGAGAACGCCGACTCCGTCCTCCTCGCCGAGGGGCTCACCTTGGGCGAGCGCGTCGTCTTCGCGTTGGTCGAGACCGCCTCCGGCGCGATGGCCGCCCCGCCGCGCCGCGTGTTCCTGCGCCCTGGCGTCAACGCCGTCACCCTGCCCCTCCACCCCGCCACCGCCTATCCCGCCCTTTCGCCATGAGACCCAACCGCACCAAGACCCCGGCCATCCTGATTTACGACGGCGCGCAGTGGCGTCTGCCCGGCCAGCCGCCCGAGGCCGCCGCGCCCGACGCCCCGCCCCGCGCGTGGCTTGACACCCTCGCGCAGACCCATGCCGCCGTGCGCGTCCTGCTGGATGGCGACCTCGCCCGCCTCGACGCCGCCCTCCCCCCGCGCACCGCCTGGGACGAGGCGCAGGCCCTCGTCGCCCAAGACCTCGCCGACCGCACCGGCGCCACGCCCGAAACCCTCGTCGCCACGCCCCAAGCCTTCGGCGTGGGGCGGGAGGCCGCCGTGCTTGCCGGCGTCTTCGACCGTGAGCGTCTCGCCGCCTTGCGCGAGGCCGTCGAGGCCGCGGGGCTGCGTTTCGCGGGCGTCGCGTCGCTCTCCTTGGCTTGCGTGGCGGCCTGGCGCGCCCGTGGGCGGGCGCACGAGACGTTGGTCGCCGTGGGCATGGGGCAGACGGTGGTGGCGCCACCCGCGCCGACCGTGCCCTGGGTCGTGGCCGGCGGTCTGCGCCATGCCGCGCTGGGCCCCGAGACGTGGCTGGAGCGTTTCACGCAGGGCGCGCGCGCCTTGGGGCCGGAATCCTCTTTGCGCGTGGTGGCCTTGGGCGAGGCGGGGGCCGACCTCGCCGCCACGCTCCGCGAAGCGGGCGGCTTCGCCGACGCTCGCCCCCTCGCCGCCGCCCTCTTGGGCGAGGCCGCCGCGCTTGTGGCCGCCGCGCGCCCGAACCGCTTGGGCGGCGCGGTGACGTTGGCCAACCCGTGGGAGCCGCGCAAGCGTTTCTCCCATGCCTGGATCGTCGCGCCCTGCCTGCTCATCCTGGCCCTGCCTTATCTCTACACGTGGTGCGCGGGGTTGGGCCTGCGCACCGCCGAACGGCGTTACCGCGCCGAGGCCGCCCAATACCTGCCGTTGGAGAAGGCCACCGAGGCCGCGCAGAAGCGCAAGGACGCCGCCCAACGAGCCTATGACGCGGAGCGCGCCACCCAGCAGGCCCTCGCCACGCGGCGGCTCCCGCTCGCGGCCTTCGTGCAGGCGGCCTATTTCTTCTGCCGCCATGCCGGGCCGACGGTGTTGCTCGAGAGCCTCACCGAGCGCGGCGGCGTTGTTACCGCCACCGGCACCTACGCCGACCAAGAGGACGGTCTGGCGATGAGCAACGCGCTTGCCGCCTTCGCCGAGGCCGAGGGGTTGCGCATTGCCAACTCCGCCAACGAGGCGGGCAAGGACGCCGAGGGGCTCCCGCTCACACGCTTCGTCCACACCCTCGACTGCACCCGCATGGGAGGCGCGCAATGAAGGCCGGTTTCCTCTCCAAGACCAACAGCTGGCACTGGCTCGCCGCCGCCGTGGCCGTGAGCGCGCTCGCCTCCGGTTTCCTTTGGCATCGGCAGGTCGCCGCCGTCCGCGCCGAGCGCGACCCAGCCTTGGCGCGCATGGCCCGTCATCTGGAGACGCTCCGTGCCCTCCTGCCCGAGGGCCCCGCGACGCTCGACCGCCAGACCGTCGCGTTGAGAACCCGCCTGGAGGCTCTTCGCCAAGAGGTGGGCAAGGCCGGTTTCGCGCCCATCCCCGAGGGCGCGGAGAGTACGCTCGCCACGAAGAACGCCGTCGAGCGCGCCCTCGCCGCGCGGAACCTGCGTGTCCTCTCCTCCGCCTTTGCCGCGGTGGACGCGCCTGCCGCCCGTGCCGGGGGCGCCGCCTCCTCCGCCGCCCGCCCCGCCTCCGCCAAAATCCTCACCGCCGAGGCTTACGCCCGCGAGACCCAGCGCGCCGCCGCGAAGCTCCAGGGCGACCTGAAGGCCGACTTCCTGCGCGACGCACAGCGCAAGATCGCCCAGCTCAAGGCCGCCGAGGCCCGCGCCGCCAAACGCGCGGCCAAACGTCCCGCCGCCGCGGCCGCGGCAACGGCGGCCCCCGCCCCCGCACGTCTGCCCTTCCGGACGGAGGAGATGGCCTACGTGGCGGAGGGCGACTTCCGGGACATCTTCCTCTTCTTCGTGGGCGAGACCTTCAAGAAGGCGCCCTACCACTTCAAGGACATCGCGGTAACGCGTCCCGCCGAGGGGCCGCTCTGCCTCACCTTCACCTTGCAAGCCAACTACCGATGAGCATGGCGAAACTTGACGTTGCGCGGGTGCGCCCCCCGCAGGCCGTCCTGGCCCTCCTGCCGCCGAGGTTGGCGCGCGGGCTTGGCGCGTTGCCCGTGGCCGTCGCGCCCGACGGCGCGGTGACGGTCTGTGTGGCCGACGCCACGGACTTCGCCCTGCGTGACCGCGTGGAGCGCGCCTTGGGGGGGCGCGCCGTGCGTTACGCGGAGCCTGCCGACCCGGCGGCCTTCGCCGCCGCCCTCCGCGAGAATTACCCCGACGCCGCCCTCAACGGCACGCTCGACCGCCCGGAAGAGCTCTTCGCCTATATGCTGCGTCGTGCCCTCGCGCGGGGCGCCAGCGACATCCACGTCTCGCCCGACGCGACCGCCGCGAGCCGCCCGAGGCCGCCGCCGAGTTCGTCTCCTACATCAAGGTGCTGGCGAAGCTCGACATCGCCGAGCGGCGCGCCCCGCAGGACGGCAACATCGACACGGCGCTCGACGGCGCGACGGTGGCTCTGCGTGTGGCCACCGTGCCCACGCTCTATGGCGAGCACGTTACGCTTCGCCTGCTGAGCCAGACGGCGCGGACGCAGCAATTGGAGCGGCTGGAGGATTTGGGGATGCACCCGGAGGCCTTCGCGCTCTTCCGCAAGGCGTTGCGCGCGCCCAACGGCGTCATCATCATCTCCGGCCCCACCGGCAGCGGCAAGACCACCACGCTTTACGCCGCGCTCCGCGCCCTTGCCGCGCCGGACGACCGCCATCTGGTGAGTATCGAGGATCCCGTGGAGCGGCCTGTCGCGGGCGTTACGCAGATCAAGGTGGACGGTCGGCAGGAGCGAGTCTCCTTCGCCAAGGCCCTGCGCAGCGTGCTCCGTCACGACCCGGACGTGGTGATGGTCGGCGAGATCCGCGACGGCGAGACCGCCGCCACGGCGTTGCGCTCGGCCCTCACCGGACACCTCGTCCTCACCACCCTGCACACCAACAGCGCCCCCGCCATCCTCACGCGTCTGACCGACCTCGGCGTGCCGTCCTATCTCGTGGCTGGGACGCTCCGCCTGGCGATGGCCCAGCGTCTGGTGCGCCGCCCCTGCCCCGCGTGCATGGCCTGGGCGCCGGCCACCCCCGCCGAGTGCGCCGCCTGCGGGTGGGACGCCACGGACCCGCCCCGCGTGCCCCACGCCGTGGGATGCCCCTATTGCGGCGGCACGGGCTACGCCGGGCGCACGGCGGTCTACGAAATGCTCCCGGTGGACGACGCGGCGCGCGCCGCGCTCATGGCCGGCCGCCCGCCGACGATCGGCGACCCCGCGCTCACCCTGCGCGGCGACGGCCTGCGCAAAGTGCTGGAGGGTGAGACGACGCTCGACGAGATCGCCGAGGTCATCGACAGCGAGTTGCTCCTGTGATGCGCTTCAGGTACAACGGTCTGCAAGGTGGCAGGAAGGTCTCCGGCTTCGTGGAGGCCGAGGATGCCCAGGCGGCGCGCCTGGCGCTCCGCGAGCGCGGGGTGCTGCCCATCGGCGTGGCGTCGGCGCCGGCGCGGGGTGGGGCGTCGGGGCTGCGGTCGCGTGGGCCGGTGGGGCGCGCGTTGAGCCGGTGGATGGTCTCGCGGCAGTCGGTCGAGCAGGCCTTCATGCAGCTGGCGGTGCTCCTACGGGGCGACGTGGCGGTGGTGGAGGCCTTCGAGACCGCCGCGGGATTGGCGGAGGGTTACCTGGCGCAGGCGTTGTGGGAGACGGCGCAGGCCGTGCGCGGGGGCGCCTCATTGGCCAAGGCGATGCGCGCGGCGATGCCGTGGGTGGGCGACCTGCACTTGGGGTTGGTGGCGGTGGGCGAGGCCAACGGCGCCCTGCCGCGGATGTTCGATTACTGCGTGGGGCTGATGGCGGCGCGGCGCAAGTTGCGCAACGAAATCGTCCGCGCGATGACCTATCCCGCCATCGTCGTGCTCATGGGGTTGGGCGTGGGCTACTATGTCAGCACGGTGGCCATCCCGCAGATTGCCTCGGTGATGGGCGATCCCTCCGCCCTACCGCCCATCACGCGCTCGTTGCTTGAGACGAGCGACTGGGTCAAGGCCGAGGGGCACTGGCTGATTCTCGGGCCCGCGCTCTTCGGCGTGGCACTCGCGCTCCTGCGGCACGTGCCGGGCATGGGGCTGGCGCTCGACCGCGTGGGATTGGCGCTCCCGCTCTTCGGCAAGGTGGGTCGCTACGCCGGCAACGCGCTCTTCAACCAGACCCTCGCCATCCTGCTCGAAAGCGGCATCTCGGTGGTCGAGTCGCTCGCGCTCATCCGCGGCAC
Organism: uncultured Lentisphaeraceae bacterium; assembly: GCA_949288955.1. Lineage (GTDB taxonomy): Bacteria > Verrucomicrobiota > Kiritimatiellia > RFP12 > DVOR01 > Spyradenecus. The sequence goes on along the minus strand of CASEMS010000030.1, from coordinate 22,673 downwards.
GCTCGCCAACGCCTTCTACCGCCGGCAGGTCGCCGCCGTCCGCGCGGATGTCCTCGCCGGCAAGCCCCTCTCCGAGGGTATCGCCGCCAGCGCCCTCGACCGCCTCTCCCCGCTCTCCAAGGCGCTCGTGCGCGTGGGCGAAAGCTCCGGCAACCTCGCCGAGGGCCTGCGCTACGTGGGCGACTTCTACGCGCAGGCGCTCGCCCGCCGCCTGGATTTGCTGGGCAAACTCGTCGAGCCCGCGCTCGTCATCGTCGTCGGCGGCATGGTCGCCTACGTCTACGTCGCCTTCTTCATGGGCATGGCCGCGATGAACGCGGCCGCCGGATAAGCCCGCGCAACGAAAGGAACCGCCATGAACGCCTTCCCCCTCCTTCTCCTCGCCGCCGCAATCCCCCTCGCCGACCCACCGCAGCCGTTGCGGGACAAGGACGGCAACCCCGAGACGGGCTTGGTCGACCCCTTTGTGCCGCGCGGCGCGACGGAAGACCCCGAGATGCCCGGCAGCGGCCTCACCCGCACGGCCGCCGGCGAGCTGCCCGCCGACTTCCGCATCCTTGCCATCTCCATTCCCGAGAAGGGCGAGCCCACCGCGCTCGTGCGCATGGCCAAGGACGAGGATCCCACCCTCGTGCGCCAAGGCGACCAGATTCGCGTGCCCCGCCCCAATCCGCGTCGGCGGGGCCGCGCCGCCGACGCCGACCCCAACGCCCGCACCACCTTCTATCTTTACGTCAAGACCATCGCCCCCACCTACATCGAGGTCTACCACACCAAGACCCGTCCCGACGACACCCAAATCCTCCGCTGGTAACCGCCATGAACCGACTCCTCCCCCTGCTTCTGCTCGCCTGCCCCCTCTTCGCCGCGCCCGCCCCCGCGCCTAAGCTGAAGTCGCTTATGGTGCGTGAGGCGCCGGTGGAGTACGCCATGTGGCTCCTCTCCAACGCCTGGGGCCGGCACATCGTCGTCACCGACGCCGCCAAGGCCATCACCGCGCGCGTCTTCCTCCAGGACATCGACTGCATGGGCGCGCTCAAGGCCATCTGCCGCGCCCACGGCCTCTGGTACCGCGAGGATCCCGAAAGCGGCGTCATCACCATCGAGACACTGGAGGAATACGTCGGCAACGCCTCGCGCGACAGCCATAAGTTCGTCGAGGTCGTAACCGTCGTCTATCCCCGCGCCGAGGACGTCGCCGCCAGCCTCGAACAGGTCTTCAACGACTTGGTCGTCTACAACGCCCCCGAGGAAGACGACGGCGACCCCGCCAGCGACATTGACCGTGCCCTCGACCGCATGGATCAGCTTTCCGACCGCGCCACGATGGTGGAGGACGACGCCGCCAGCTCATCCGGCGCCTCCTCCCGTCGCACCCGGCGCAACAGCAACCTCACCGGGCTCGACAACGTGCGCGACTACTACCGCGACATGGATCGCCTGAACCGCGACAACGCCGCCATCGTTACCGAGGGCACGGACGGCGTCCCCCGCGCCACAAGCCCCAGCGTCGTCTTCGTCGCCGTCGCCCGCGACGCCAATGCCATCCTTCTGCGCTCCGCCGATCAGGCCACCCTCCGCCAGGTCCGCGAGGTCATCGCCCAGCTCGATCGCCCCAAGCCCCAGGTTCTCCTTGAGGTTCGCATCCTTGCCCTCGACGTCACGGACGAGGAGGACCGCCAGCTCGACGTCCTCTTCGGCTCCGACGGCGGCAGCCCCGTCAAGGGCGGTTTCGTCGGCGGCTACGACAACGGCGCCGTCGGCGGCCTCACCACCGCCATGGACGCCCTCGGCACCTTCGACCCCAACGCCGCCGCCCTCCAATACCTCTCCGAGAACCTCTCCCTCCGTCTCAAATGGTTGGACGAGCGCGGCAAGGTTCGCCGCCTCGCCACCCCCAACCTCATGGTCTCCGACTACGAGGCCAGCCGCATCTTCGTGGGCAAGGAGACCTCCATCATCCTCAGTGTCGAGACCTCCACCACCTTCACCGGCACCGAGACCGCCACCCCCACCACCTCCACCACCGCCGACATCGACCGCACCGACATCGGCACCACCCTTGTCATCACCCCCAAGATACACGCCGACGGCTCCTGCACCATCCGCATCCTCCAAGAGAACGCCGAGGAGGGCAACCCCAAGACCATGAGCTACGGCCCCACCCAAGAGCGCATCGAATACCAGACCACCGACGTCGTCAAGCAATCCATCGTCTCCACCGTCGTCGCCAAGTCCGGGCAGACCCTCGCCCTCGGCGGGCTTGTCTCCCGCTCCGAGCGCGACGCCGTCGCCCGCGTCCCTCTCCTTGCCGACATTCCCTGGCTCGGCCCCCTTCTCTTCGAGCGCACCAACAAGGCCACCACCGTCGAGGAGCTCATCGTCCTCATCCGCCCCCACGTCATCCTCACCCCCGACGACGCCCAGCGCGTCTCCCACGGTTTTTACCGGAGCCTCGACGCCGACCCCCTCCTCAAGGGCATCGCCGAGGATCTGACGGCCGAGGGCGTGCCCGCCCCCGCCGCTCCCGCCAAGGACTGACCGCCCCGCCCCCGCGCCATGCCAGACACCTCCCTCGAACCGCTCTTCGCCCTCCTCGCCGAGGCCGACGCCTCCGACCTCCACTGGTGCGAGGGCGACGTCCCCCGCCTCCGCGTCCACGGCTTCCTCCGTCCCGCCGAGCTCCCCGAGAGCCTCCGCGGCCAATCCTTCGCCGACCTCACCGCCCGCCTCATCGGCCGCGGCAATCTCGACCGCCTCATGCGGGAGCGCGAGTTCGACGCCGCCGCCACCATCCTCGGCGGTCGCCGCATCCGCATCAACTGCTTCTTCAAGCGCGACCGCCTCGCCTGGGCCATTCGCCTTCTCCCCGACCGCTTCCTCTCCTTCGAGGAACTTGGCCTGCCCATCCCCTTCCTCCGCAACATCGTCGAGATGCGCCAAGGGCTTGTCCTTGTTACCGGTGCCACCGGCAGCGGCAAGACCACCACCCTCGCCTCCATCCTCCACCAGATCAACCGCCACCGTCACGAGCACATCCTCACCATCGAGGATCCCATCGAATACGTGCACGACTCCGCCGCCTGCCTCGTCTCCCAACGCGAGGTCGGCCACGACACCCACGGCTTCCACAACGCCCTGCGCGCCGCCCTCCGCGAGGATCCCGACATCGTCCTCCTCGGCGAGATGCGCGACCGCGAGACCATGGACGCCGCCCTCACCCTGGCCGAGACCGGCCACCTGACCTTCGCCACCCTCCACACCTCCGGCGCCGTCGAGACCATCACCCGCGTCATCTCCGCCTTCGAGGCCATCGAGCAGGGGCAGACCCGCGAGCGGCTCGCCGCCAACCTCAAGGTCGTCCTCACCCAACGCCTTGTCCCCTGGGCCAACCGCGCCGGCCGCTCCCTCTGCGCCGAGATCCTCCTCTCCACCCCCGCTGTCCGCGCCCTCATCCGCGACGGCAAGGAGCGCCAACTCCTCTCCCTCATCGAGACCGGCGCCGCCCAGGGCATGACCACCATGACCGCCTCCCTCGCCCAACTCGTCCACCGCCGCGTCATCGCCCCCGAGGAGGCCCTCCGCCACGCCCCCGACCGCGAGGCCCTCCTCCGCCTCCTCTGAACGACTCAGCCCCCGCCTTGCCGAGGATCAGCCGCTAAGTCTCCCCGCCTCGGCGGCTGATCCTCGGAGCGTCAGCCGCTAAGTCTCGGGGAGATGGCGGCTGAGTCTCCGCGAAGACGCGGTTGCGCCGGGACACGTCGGCGCTAACGCCGGGCACGTTCGTGCCCTCCCGCGCCGAGTGCCCGGCTTCGGGGAGAGGTCATCTTGCCCCTGTGGCGCGAAGGCGGCGGCGGGAGGGCGAAACAAGGGGGCGTCCTCGCCCCCGCCGCTTTCGCCCGGCGTTAGCCCGCCGTCCTTCGCGCACCCTCGCGTCCTCGCGGAAAGATCACATCAGCCGCTAAGTCTTCCCGCCTCGGCGGCTACCTCTCCGAGACTTGGCGGCTGAGACTCGGCGGGCTGGCCGCCGAGTCTCTTTGGGGTGGGGGCTGACTCTTGGTGCGATGCCCTCCAAGCCTCCAAACTTCCCCTCCTGTAGAATGTCAATAGAATTGCGCAGGGCGAGGGGGATGGTTTGTAGGATGCGCATGGGTCAAGGGGCCTTTCGAGGGGAGCGGGGGTAGTGGACGATGCGGTGGTGGGTCTGTCTGAGCGCGTGGGGGCTCAGCTTGGAGAAGTCGGTGGGGTTGGGGTGGTAGGTGCGCAGGAGGCGGTTGTGGCGCTCGACGGAGCCTTTCTCCCAGGCGCAGTAGGGGTGGCAGTAGTAAATGGGACGCGGAGGAGGGCTTCGAGCGTGTCTTCGTGGAGGAACTCGGGGCCGTTGTCGGTGAGCAGGGTCTTGAGTTCGTGGCTGTTGGCGCGGAGGTCGCGGCGGTCACGGCGTCTTGGCTGGGCGCGACCGGCGCGAGGGCGATTTGCTAGAATGTGTGGGTTTTTGCGAAGCAAGGAAAGAAAGAAGGATCGCATGAAGGACTCCAAGGCCAAGGCCGACTTCGCCGCGTTGCTGGCGGCAGGTGGGATGGATTACCGCCGGGGCTTCAACCCGGGCGAGGAAGTGCGCGCGACGGTGGTCTCCACCAAAGGCCATTACGTGGTGCTCGACGTGGGGGCGAAGGATGAGGGCGTCGTGCCCAAGGAGGAGTTCATCCTCGAGGACGGCACCCTCCGCGCCCAAGAGGGCGAGCGCCTCACGGTCTGGTTCGTGGGGATGCGCCAGGGCGATATGCTCTTCACGGCCCGTAACAAAGCCACCGGGCGCGGCGACGCGACGATCCGCCAGGCCTTCGATGCCGGCACCCCCATCGACGGTCTGGTGAAGGCCGAGGTGAAGGGCGGCTACGAGGTGGAGATTGCCGGCCAGCGTGCCTTCTGTCCCTATTCCCAGATGGAGCTGCGCCGCTCCGCCGAGCCGGCCCAGTTCATCGGCACCAAGCAGACCTTCCTCATCACCGAGTACGGCGAGGACGACCGCGGCACCAACCTGCTCGTCTCCCGACGTGCCCTCCTGGAGCGCGAACGCTCCGCCCAGAAGGCCGACCTGCTGGCTGACTTGGCCGAGGGCCAGACGCGCGAGGGCACGGTTACGCGCGTGATGGACTTCGGCGTCTTCGTGGATCTCGGCGGCGCGGAGGGCCTTGTGCCCGTGCGCGAGCTGTCGTGGGACCGCGGCGCCAAGCCGGAGGAGCTCGTGAAGCCCGGGGACACGGTGGAGGTGCTGGTGCAGCGCTTCGACCCTGTTACTGAGCGCATCACCCTCTCCCTCCGCGCCCTCCGCCAGAACCCGTGGGAGGCCTTCGCCGCCCAGTACCGCCCCGGCGACGTGCTCAACGCGAAGATCGTGCGCATCGCCACCTTCGGCGCCTTCGCCCAGCTCGCCCCGGGCGTGGATGGCCTCCTTTCCAACGGCCGCCTCGCCGCCCTCGCCAAGGGTCGCCGTATCGCCTCCGCCCACGAGGTGGTGGAGGAGGGCCAGGAGCTGGAGGTGAAGATCGACTCCATCGACGCCGACGCCCACAAGATCGCCCTCCGTCCCGTGGTCGAGGACGAGCCCCGCGCCAAGCAGGACGCCCCCGCCAACGACCCCGACGAGGACCCCTCGGCTTGGCTCCGCGCCAACCGCGCCAAGAACGCCGGTCTGGGCAACAATCCTTTCGCCGGCCTGAACCTGTGAGGCCGGCCAACCTTTATTACGACCGCGGGCGCACCTGTCTGCGCTATTGGGCGGGGGGTGCGCCGCGCGAGCGCGTGGCGCCCTTCCCCGCCGCGTTGGTGACCCTGCCGCCCGATCCGGAGGCGGAGGTGACGCCGCGCGCGCTCGCCACGCCGGCGGAGGCGCTCTTCCAGATGTTCCGGGGCATCCCCCTGCGTCCCGAGGGGGCGTGGTCGCTCGCGGAAGGCGCCTTTCCCCCGGTCTGGCGGGAGGCCTTCGGCCACTTCCTGCGGATGGTGCACCAACCGCCGGAGGCGCGGTGGTGCGTGCGCGGCGAGCCGGGCTGGTTTCTCCAGTTCGGTTTGCGTGAGGCCGACGGCGCCTACACGTTGGGCGCCTTCGTGTTGCCCTGTGGCAAACCGGCCGTGCTGACCTTCCGCGCGGAGGATCTCATCGAGGCTCTGCCGCCGCCGCGCTTCTTCGCGGTGATGGACATCCGCTCGGAGGCGGACGGGCTGGAGGCGCGGGAGGATGAGGCCTGGCCGTGGGACACGCGCGTGCGTCTGCCCATCGCCTCGCCGGGTGCGGCAATCGTGCGGCTGCGGCCGCGTTTCGGCTGACGGAGACGACAGATGAAGGCTTGGGCGCGTTGGGTGATGGCAGTGGCGATGATGGCGGTCGCGGCGCTCGGCGCGGCCCATCAGGCCGTTACGGTGCGGGCGCATCCGTGGCTGACGCGCGGCGTCGGCCGCGAAAGCCTCGCCGGTCTGCGCTTCTGGGGCGAGCAGGGCGCCTGGGGCGGCGGCCTTCGCACCGTAACCTTCACCATCCGTTACGAGGGCTGCGACCGCGCCGACCTGGGCGATTTCCACCTCTGGCGGATGCCCTTCAACTGCAATTACGCCTTCTATGAGCCCCGCGCCGTCCGTCTTGACGGCGACTATGGCACCCTCACTGAGACCTCCACGGGCGACGGCGCCCTCACTCTCACCTTCGCTGGCCGAACCAGCGGTGTCGCCGAAGGCTCGCCCGACTGGTTCTACCCACACACCCCAGGCCGCGTGGAGAGCGACTACCTCTGGTTGACCGCCGACCTCGCCGCCGACATCCCCTCCACCGCCCGCATTTGGGTGGACGTCGCCTCCGACCAGGTCGCCATCGGCGGCTGCGTCTATGCCGTCACCAACGGCGTCGCCCAAGCCCCTCACCGCGTCTATCCCTTCACCCACCGCGTCCTCGCCTATCTCCGCTCCGACTACGTCAAAGGCACCACCCGCCCCAACGGACGCTACAACAGCTCCGACATCCTCGACGACGCCCCCGACAAACGCCTCGCCAACCTCACCGACGTCGCCCTCTCCACCGTCAAGGTCGTCTACCAAAGCGACACCGACACCTTCGGCCTCCGCACCGGCCCCATCGCCCCCGACTACTACGACACCGCTCTCCGCCGCGTCCTCGCCTTCCGCGGCGACCATCCCCATCTCCGCGTCTTCGCCAGCCTCGACAAAGGTGCTTGGATGAGCTGTCACTCCGACTCCTCCCGTGGCGGCGCCCATAACGCCTTCGCCCTCGGCCACGCCGCCGGCGACCGCTACCGCGCCCAATTCGTCCAAGCCATCGTCGCCATGATGGAGGAATACGGCCTCGACGGCCTGGACATCGACTGGGAGTACCCCAACATCAACCCTGACAGAGCCCCCATCGCCAACGGCGAATACGAGAAATACGGTCTGCTCATGCGCGATCTCGCGGAGGTCTTCTTCGACCGCGGCTGGGAACTCTCCATGTGCATCAACCAGAAAGGCTGGCAAATTCCCGGCGGCGAGGTCTGCGCCGCCGCCGATTTCGTCAACTCCATGGCCTACGGCCCCTGGCCTGCCTTCCACGGCAACGGCGTCATGACCCAGGCCATCAACCAATGTCTCCGCCGAAACATCCCCCGCCGCCGCGTCATCGTCGGCCAATCCATGTACGCCAACGCCTCCTACCACCTCGGTTGGGGCGAGCTCTACAACCGCCTCCGCTCACTTCCCTACTTCGACATCTGTGATGCCGACACCATCTGGGAAAGTTGGGCCTACAACGGTAAGAGCGGCGCCTACATGAACTTCACCGGTCCCACCACCTACCGCGCCAAATGCAACCGCGCCAAACAGGAAGGCTTCGGCGGCGTCATGAGCTGGTGCTACTACGGCGACGCCTCTTGGGACGCCTCCCTCGCCCTCCACCAAGCCCAAACCGTCTGGCCCCACGACGCCTGGCCCGAGCCCCCGCGCGCCGACGACGGCTTCGCCCTCCTCGACAGCGAGGAAGACTGGTTCTGGCTCCAAGAGCACCCCGGCACCGACGCCCGCCTCACCGCCGACATCACCCTCACCCACGATCCCCTCCCCATCGACACCTTCGCCCACACCCTCGACGGCGCCGGACACACCCTCACCCTCGCCCCCGACACCTGGGTCGCCGATTTCGGCGATGCCGCCCTTATTCGCACCCTCACTGGCACCGTCCGCGACCTCACCATCGTCCTCCAAGGCCGCGTCGTCTCCGTCGCCGACCGCGCCAACGACACGTCCGTCTCCTCCAATCCCACCCTCTCCGGCTCCCCGAAGGCCGCCCTCCTCGCCGCCAACATGACCGGCGGCGCCATCGAGCGCGTTACCTTCCGCGTCGACCCCGGCGCCGAGATCAAAGGCACCGTGCAGACCGCCACCGCCGTCGCCAACCTCTGGGCCGGTTCCCCCGCCGCCAACACCCTCCGCGATCTCCACGCCGACATCCAAGGCACCGTCCGCAACCACGCCAGCACCTCCTCCGACGCCGACTTCCACCCCGCCAACGCCCTCGTCGGCGGCCTTGTCGGCTGGCTCGGCGGCCCCGCCGCAGGCGGCAACGTCCTCGACCGCTGCGTCGTCACTCTCGGCCCTGACGCCCGCATTGCCAACGAGACCGGTACGGCCGACGCCGCCGGTGGCGCCGTCGGCCATATCCACTCCAGCGCGTATCCGCTCATCAGCGGGCTTGACGTCCGTTGGGCGGCAGGCGCCACCGTCACCGGCCGCGCCGCCACAGACTACTCACCCTCCCCTTGGTGCGCCACCTACTACGGCCGCGACATCCCCGCCGGCTGGGTCACCGGCCGCGTTATCCCCGAGCCCGGTGCCGAGGCAGCCTTCCGTGCCCTTTGGCCCACCTACTGGTTGGAGACCTTCGCCCCCTTCGGCCGCCCCGGATTCCGCCTCCGCCTCCGCTGACCCCACCCTCCGCCATTTCCCACCAGCCGCCAAGCCAAGGAGACTTGGCGGCTGAGTCTCCGTGGATCAGCGGCTGACTCTCCGTGAATCGGCGGCCGAGTCTCGGAGCATCGGCCGCTGAGGCGGGGCGCGTCTGCCGCGCCTGGGAGGCCACCCGAGCCTGAAAAAATTGCTTTGCCCCTGTCATCTTTCCCCCATTCGCACGTATAGCTTCATCGAAAACTTGCGAAGTCCCTGACGCGTCGCCTGTCAAGCACGTTGCAACCGTACGCGAGAAGAGACTTTGGCAATACTGAAAGGAAACGTTGTACAAGGCGTGGAAGGCGAAGTACCCGTGAGGGGTGCGCGGGGCGGGTGGGGCTGTGTCTGAGGAAGGAGGGCGCGTATGTGGCCGTTCGGAAGGGATCCTGGGAAGTGGCGGCGGATCAGCGGGATGGAGAACCCCGAGAATATGACGCTGCTTGAGCAGGTGTGCGCGGAGACGGAGGCGGAGGAGGCGTGGGCGCAGGGTGGGCGGTGGTTTGAGGTCGCGCCGGCGGGGTTGGTCTATCGCGCGGGGAGGCGGTCGCGGTGCTTCCCGTGGGAGATGGTGACGGCGTTGCGGCCGGGGGTGGTGGAGTTCGGCTGGGGGGTGCGGTGTACCTTCGATTGCCCAATCGTGAACCCGAAGGGCTTTGAGCCGCCGTTGCCGGAGCAGACGGCGAAGGACTATTTCGCCGCCTTGGACGAGGCGTTCCGCAGGAACCGGAACGCGTTGCCGCGGGAGCAGCTGGAGCATGGGCTGGCGGTCTTCGAGCAGTTCGCGCGGGAGGTGCGCGCGGAGTTCCCGGAGCTGTGCCCGTATGTCTTCGCACCGTTCCGCGATTGGCTGCGCTGAGGGGCGCCCGCGAAAGGGGAAAGCCTTCGCTCCCTTCGGTTGCCCCGGCTTCCGTCTCCCCCTCCGTCCGCAGGGCGTTCAGGGCGTGTCGTGGGCGGCAGGCTTCTCGTCCTGCCAATGGCCGGTCACCCACGTGCGGGAGATGATGTTGCCGTCGCGGTCACGGGTGTAGCGCCAGTGGCCTTTGACCCAGACGCGCTCGGGCTTGTCGGGTTCCTGGGGCTGCGCCTTTCGGGGTTGGAGGGGGCGGATGGCGATGGGGACTTGGACGGTTCGTCGGGGCGTGGCGGGGCGTTCGATGTCGGGGTTGGCCTCGGGGATGACGCTTTGCCCGGTACCGAAGCGGATGATGCCCCCGGCGGGGGAGACGAAGGCGCTGCCGCCGCCCCAAGGGTTGGTGTGGATGTCCCATCCATACCAAGTCGGTCGGTTGGCGGGGCCGCCGCGCCAGTGGATGATGGGGGGCGGGGGAGGGGGCTGGCGGAGCCTTCCGCGGATGGGGTGTTGGCGTGGGCGCGCGCCCGCCGTGAGCGCCACGCCAGCCACTGCCGCCACCAAGAGCCACCACGCTTTCGCCATCGCCTTGCCTTCCTTTCCTGCTTTCATTCTAGCACATCCGCCCCCGATGCGAAAAAAGAGGCCCCCGCCGTGTTCGGGCGGGGGCCTTTCCTGTCTGTGGAGGGGCGGTCATTGGATGCCGTAGTCGGCGCCGTAGCGCTCGGCCACGTAGTCGATGTCTTTGTCCCCGCGGCCGGAGAGGTTGACGAGGATGGAGCCGTGCGGGTGCTCCTTGGCGTAGCGGATGGCGTAGGCGACGGCGTGGGAGGATTCGAGGGCGGGGATGATGCCCTCGGTGCGGGAGAGGCGGAAGAAGGCGTCGATGGCCTCCTTGTCGTCGGCGGTGACGTACTCGACGCGGCCTTGATCCTTGAGCCAGGCGTGCTCGGGGCCGACGGACTGGTAGTCGAGGCCGGAGGCGACGGAGTAGACGGGCATGGCCGAGCCGTCGGGGTTCTCGAGGGTGTAGCTCTTGAAGCCGTGGAGGATGCCGGGCTTGCCGTAGGTGATGGAGGCGGCGTTGTCGCCGGGCTTGGCGCCACGGCCGAGGGGCTCGACGCCATAGAGCTTGACGGGGTCGTCGAGGAAGCCGCAGAAGATGCCGATGGCGTTGGAGCCGCCGCCGACGCAGGCGCAGACGGCGTCGGGGAGCTCGCCCATCATCTCGAGGTACTGCTCGCGGGCCTCTTGGCCGACGACTTTCTGGAAGTCGCGCACCATCATGGGGAAGGGGTGCGGGCCGACGACGGTGCCGATGCAGTAGAGCGTGTTCTCGGGGTCTTGCAGGTAAGCCTCGAAGGCGGCGTCCACGGCCTCCTTGAGGGTCTGCTGTCCGGCGGTGACGGGGATGACGTTGGCGCCGAGGATCTTCATGCGGACGACGTTGGGATGCTGCTTGGCGACGTCGACAGCGCCCATATAAATGTCGCAGGGGAGGCCGAAGTAGGCGGCGGCGGTGGCCATGGCGACGCCGTGCTGGCCGGCGCCGGTCTCGGCGATGACCTTCTTCTTGCCCATGTATTTGGCGAGCATCACCTCGCCCATGCAGTGGTTGATCTTGTGGGCGCCGGTGTGGTTGAGGTCCTCGCGCTTGAGGAAGATGTTGCCGCCCAATTCTTGGCTAAGGTTGCGGCAGTAGTGGATGGGCGTGGGGCGGCCTTGGAAGTGGCGGCGGATGCGGCGCAGCTCGGAGACGAAGTCGAAGGAACGGCCGATGTTGTAGTAGGCCTCGGCGATCTTGGCCATCTCGACCTTGAGGCGCTCGGGGACGTAGGAGCCGCCGTAGGGGCCGAAGAATCCGTCTTTGTCGGGGTAGTCTTTGAGATAGGTGCTCATGGGTCAGACCTCGGTGTGCTGTGCTTGGCTGCGGGCGCGGGCGGCGAACTCCTTCGCCAGGGCCACATAGGCCTGCGCGCCTTTGGAGGAGGGGTCGTATTCCACCACCGGCTGCCCGAAGGAGGGCGCCTCGGAGATGCGGATGTTGCGGGGGATGACGGTCTTGTAGACGAGCTTGCCGAAGTGCTTGCGCACCTCCTGCACCACATCCTCGGAGAGGTTGGTGCGCGCGTCGTACATCGTCATGAGGATGCCTTCGAGGTGGATCGCGGGGTTGGCGCCCTCGCGGAGACGGCGGACGACATCGGTGATGACGCGGAGTCCCTCCATCGCGTAATACTCGCACTGCATGGCCACCACCACGCCGTTGGCCGCCGCCAGCGAGGCCGTCATCAGGATGCCCAACGAAGGCGGGCAGTCAATCAGGATATAATCGTAGACCCCCGCGGTGAGCACCGGCTCCAAGAGGTTGCGCACCACCAACAGGTGATTCTCCTGGCGCGCGATCTCCAACTCCGCGCCGGCCAGATCCAGCTCGGAGGGGATGATGTTCACGTTCTCGAAGGGTGTGCCCTGGATCACGTCGCCGATGAAGGTCTGCCCCGTGAGCGCCGCGTAGAGGCTGGTGCCGGGCGTGGGGGGCAACCCCAGGCCGCTGGTCGCGTTCGCCTGCGGGTCCAGGTCAATCACCAATACGGTCTTGTTCATCCGCGCGAGGGCGGCGGCCAGGTTCACGACCGTCGTGGTCTTGCCCACGCCGCCCTTCTGGTTCGCCACCGCGATGACTTTCGTCTGCTTCTTCATGACCGCACAGTATAGCACACCTGCGCTCAGGGGGCAGGGGAGAGGGTGACGCGGAAGAGCGCCGTGGCGCCTTGGGGGCGGGCGAAGAGCAGGCGCGTCCAACCCGTGTCGCCGTCGAGACGCTGAAGGGCGGGGAGCGCGTCGCCTTCGGTGGGGACGAGCCGGCAGACGGCGGAGGGGCTGAGGCGCACGGTCTGCCTCGCGGGTGCGCGGAAGGCAAGCGTTATCTCCACCGCGTCGTCGGCGACGGCGATGTCCGTGACGGCGAAATCATAGGCCACCACCACCTCGCCATCCTCCGCCACGGGGGCCAACCCTTCGAGGCAGGCGAGCGCGTCGCCGATTGCGGACACCGGCAAGGCCCGCGAGCCATCCACGGTGCGCGAGGCCACGCGGTAGGGCGGGGTGAGGCGGGCGGCGCGACCGGCCCAGACAAGCGCGGCGATGGCCTCGTCGGAGAGGGGCACATCCGCCTCGCCCTCGGGCAGGAGCAGAGCGTCGCGGCTCGGGGGCGCGTAGGGCGCGACCCGCACCGTCGGGTCGCCCAGAAGCGTGAGGGTGGTCTCCCCTGCGGCACGCGAGAAGGCCTCGCCGACCGTCAGGTCGGGATCCGCGATGAGGGCCTCGGCGATCGCGCCGCAGGCCGTGTGTGTTACGCCCGCCGGAATGCCGTCCGCCCCGACCGTGAAGGGCGCCTCGCCCGCCGGGAGGATGGCCGCCAAGGCCCCGCCCTCGGGGTTGAGCACGAGCATCTCGCCCACGCTCGGCGACGCCTCCTGCGAGAGGTCGCCGGAAAGGCCGGAGGGCGACAGCACCAGCGCAGAGAGACCCGAGATGGCCTCGGCGGTGAGGAGGCCATTCTTCGTGTTACCCACCGCGATGATTCCTAGTCGGTCGCGCCGTGCCTGATCCTCCACCCACAGCAAGGCGTTGTCCTGTTCGCTGACAATCCATCGGCCGAAGTCCCTGCCAGCCTCCGTTTTCCCGACGCGATAGGTCTGGTCATCATAGAGTGAGAGCGTGGAGAAGCACCCCGGGAAGGTCTGCCGGAAGCGACATGCGCGGTCACGCAACGCGTAGATGGTGATACCACGCTGCGTTGGGAAGTACCACGCCGTGGTGTCGGAGAAGGGAGGGAGGCCATCCCATTGTGCGAAATCGGAGTTGTTATCGTACTGGTCAGGCACGCCGAAGCCACCGCCGTGGAGCGTCAGAGTACCTGGCGCGTGCGTCTGGCCCGCCCGGTGCAGTTTGCCGACAAACCCGGCAAGCAACTCGGCGTCTGACCGCATAACAAAGTCCTGCCCAGTCATGTCGCTTCCGACATCCATCTTTGTGCCCATGCTGACGGACTCGCGGAGGGGGAGGCGGCCGACGTGGAGACCGTCGAGACGGTCGCGGACGCCGTCGAGGGCGGGGATCTCGGTGGCGGAGGCGCCGATGAGGACGAAGTCGCACCCCGAGGCGCGGAGGTAGTCGGCGATGCCTTGCCCGGCGGGGATGTTGCCCACGGCGGCGACCATGACGTTCCATCCACCGCCCTCGGCGGAGGAGCGGAAGGCGGCGTAGGCATCCCAAAGCCCGCTCTCCTTGCGGTCGGTGGTGGTGAGGACGAGAAGGTTGCGTGCGGGGTCGTCGGGGAGGGCCTCGGCCTCCGCGCCGCCCACGTAGATGACGGGGTCGGTGGCGTGGGTGGCCACGAGGCGGAGGCCCTCCGCCGTCGTGCGCACCTCGAAGCCCGGCTCGACCTTGAAGGTGGCGTTCCCGGCGGAGACGGCGCCTTTGACGAGCAGGCCGGAGCGCACCCCCTCGACGACGATCTCGCCGGCGGCGGAGAAGGAGCCTGTAACGGTGATGGGCGCCTCGGCGGTCAGCCGTGCGCCACCCGTCAGCGAAAGCCCGCCGGCGTAGTCGCCGCCCTCCAACAGCACGCCGGAGCCGACGATGACAGGCGCGGAGACCTTCCGGAAGGCCGCCTTGCCCTGGCCGGAGAGCGTGAGGGTGCCTTTCTCGGCGGCGGCGATGGGAGCCTCGATGGTCAGCCGCGCGTCGTTGGCGAAGCGGATGGTGTTGGTGCCCTTGCGTGCCATCAGTCGCGGGTTCTGCGCGCCGGAGAGCGCGGAGACGGTGGAATCGGCGGTGACCGTGAGCGTCGTCCCGAAGAGGTCGAGTGAGCCGAAGTTTCCCCCCTTGTCGCCAAGGTCGATGTGCCCACCCGCGAGGGTGAGGGGGCGGTGGAGCGTGTCGCGGGAGGTGGCGGCGAGGATGCCGCCGGAGCCGAGGGCGATCGTGCCCTCCGTGAGGTCGTAACCGGAGACGTCGCCGCGGGCGAAATGGAGTTCCGCGCCGTCCCGCACGGTGAGGTCGTCGGGGAAGGCGGAGCCTGTGCCGTCGCCGACCTTGGGCGGCACGTAGCGGAGGTTGGGGCCCGCGAGGGTGAGGGCGGCGCGCTGGTCGAGCGTGGCCCAGACGCAGGTGCCCTCGCCCGTGAGCGTCAGCGGCGCCTCGATGGTGAGCGCGCCGAGGCGCACGTCCCCCTCGACGGTGACGGTGGCCGCCTCGGAAACGACCACGTCGTGGCCGTTGTCGGCCTCGGTGAGGGTGACCTCCCCCGCAAGTTCGAGCGGTTCGGGGGAGACCGGATTGGCCAGGAAGGCGGCAAGGCCCTCGGCGTCCCGGGCGAGCGCATAGGCCACCACCGTGCCGGACGCGTCGAGCAGGAAGCAGGAGGCGTCCGGGTGGGCGTCGGCCTCGGGGAAGGGCGCGTCCTGCCGCGGGTCGGCGTAGAGCAGCGTGTGCCCCGCCACCCGACGGAAGGCATCCTTGAGGTCGGGATCCTCGCTGTTGAGGCAGAGGATGGGCGTGGCCGAAGCCTGCGCGGCGGCAACGGCGTCGGCCAGGGAGGTGTGGATCGTGGCGCACGACTCGGCGACGGTGAGCGTGCGTTCGCAGTTTTGGATGGCGGTGGCCAGACGCGCGGGGGGCACCTCCAAGGCCGAGAAGGGCGTCCCGATGATGGGCTGGACGGTGCCGCCGTGCGCCTGCGCGGGGAGGTCGGCGGAGGTCTCGCCGCACGTAACCCGCATGGCGGTGCCGAACCAACCCCAGAGGCCGAACCGCCCCTTGAGGTCGGTGGCGGTGCGGGCGAGGACGCTGCCGTCGGCGGCGGTGAGGGTTACGCGGGCGAAGGGGAGCGGGCCATTCGCCCCCATCACCTGCCCCAGGACGGGGAAGGCGTAGCGGCTCCCCGCCCCCTCCGGGCGTTCGGCCACGATGCCGGTAACCACCGAGGCTAGGCGCGAATAGGTGTAACCGCCGGGGACGGGCATGGAGGTGGGCACGTCCATCCACGTCGGCGCGACGCCATACCCGCCGAAGACCTGCGTGAGCGGCTGGCCCGCCGCGTCCGTGCCGCACCCCGTGGCGACGACCGCATGGGCGCCGCCGTCGCGCTCGACGCTCATCGCCACGGGCGAGCCGCAGCGGAGCGCGCTCCAGATGGCCATGCGCACGTCCTCGTCCGTGGCGCATTCCTGACCGTACTTGTTGAAGGGGACGGAATAGGCGCTGGCATAGCCCGTCGGCTCCGCGGTGAGCGCGGCGGCGAGGTTGATCAGCGGCGTGGTGGAGGAACCGCCCTCCACGTAATAGATCGCCGTCAGCAGGCCAAGGTTGTAGAGCACGGTCTGCGCCGTGCGGCGTCCCCGCGCGTCCAACGGCGTCGGCGCCAGCCGTCCCCAATCGAGCGGCTCCGTGCGCAATGCGCGCCCGGTGGTGAAGGCCTGCGCGCCGAAGGCCGCGGGCGCCCCACACCACTCCATGCACGCCGCCCCCGCCACGGCCACGCACCCGGCCGGCGCGCCGTTGCCATACTCATCGCGGATGACCTGGTTGTAAAGCCCCGCCTGATTCCAATGGTGGGGGAAGTTCGGGAGCTGGGCCAAGACGTCCGTCGGCGTCTGGGCCATGGCGGAGAGGGCAAACGCGCCCAAGCAGGCAAGGAGTGTCATTCTCATGGTGTCAGTTTATCAAAGCCCCCCTCCTCTTGTCTCGGCGGCTGATCCTCCTTGTCTCGGCGGCTGATCCTCCTCGGCTCGGCGGCTGATCCACTTCGGCTCAGCGGCTGATCCACTTCGGCTCAGCGGCCGAGCCGAAATGGGTGGGCGGATGAGACACAAAAAAAGCCCCCGACCGGGAAGTCCGGTTGGGGGCTTTTTTTGTATGCCCGGGTCAGGATTCGCGGGCGGGGTCGGGAGGCGCGAGGCGGGCGCGTTGCTCGGGGTGGGCGCCGCGGGCGGGTGATTTGCGGGGGATCTTGCGCGCGGGCGGGGTGGGGGCGGCGCGGAGGATGGCCTTGAGGGCGCGGGCGCCGTCGGGCGCGGGCTCGGCGGGGGTGAGGAGGAAGGGCGCCTTCTGGGGGCCGTCGCGGGTGATGGCGTCGGCGAGGGGATCCTCGATGAGGCGCTCGACGGCGCGGCGGAGGGGGCGGGCGCCCTGCTCGGGCTTGAAGCCCTCGTCAAGGATCAGCTCGGTGGCGGCGGCGTCCAACTCGAAGAAGACGCCGTTGTCGGCGAGGCGCTTGCGGACGCGCTCAACCTCGATGGCGAGGATTTTGCGGGCGGCGTCGCGGTCGAGCGCGCGGAAGACGACGACCTCGTCGAAGCGGTTGAGGAGCTCGGGCTTGAGGGCCTTGCGGGCGGCGTCGAGGAGGCGGCGGCGGAGGGCGTCGTGGGCCATGAGGACGCCTTTGGCGGCCTCGCCGGGGAGGAAGCCGACGGTGGGGGCTTGGGCGGCGAAGTCGCACCCCAGGTTGGAGGTGAGGATGACGACGGTGTTGCGGAAGTCGACGCGGCGGCCGAGGCCGTCGGTGAGGCAGCCTTCCTCCAGGATCTGAAGGAGGGTGTTGGCGACGTCCGGGTGGGCCTTCTCGATCTCGTCGAAGAGGACGACGGAGTAGGGGCGGCGGCGGACGCGCTCGGTGAGCTGGCCGCCCTCCTCGTGGCCGACGTAACCGGGCGGGGAGCCGACGAGGCGGCTGACGGTGTGCTTCTCCATGTACTCGGACATGTCGATCTGGATGAGCGCCTTGGCGTCGCCGAAGAGCGCCTGGGCCAACTCCTTCGCCAGAAGGGTCTTGCCCACGCCGCTGGGGCCGAGGAACAGGAAGGAGCCGATGGGGCGGGCGGGATCCTTCATCCCCGCGCGGGCGCGGCGCAGGGCGCGGGAGACGGCCGAGACGGCGTCGGCCTGGCCGATGACGCGCGCGTCGAGCTCCTGCTCCAGCTCGGCCATGCGGCGGCGGTCGCCCTCGGTCATGCGGGTGACGGGGACGCCGCTCATGGCGGCGACGGTCTGGGCGACGTCGTTGGCGGAGACGACGATGCGGCGGCTGCCCTGGCGGGCCTTCCATTGGGCGAGGGCGGCGTCGAAGCGGGCCTGGGCCTCGGTCTCCTGGTCGCGCAGGCGGGCGGCGGCGTCGAAATCGTCCTCGGCCACGGCGGCGTCCTTGCGTTTGCGGAAGGCGAGGGCCTCCTGCTCCAGCTTGCGGAGATGGGCGGGGCGGGTGGCGGCGGAGAGGCGCAGGCGCGAGCCCGTCTCGTCCAAGGCGTCGATGGCCTTGTCGGGGAGTTGGCGCGCGGGGAGGTAGCGGGCGGTGAGGCGGACGGCCGCCTCGAGGGCGGCGGGGGCGTAGCGCACGCCGTGGTGCTGGGCGTACTTGGGGGCGATGCCGGTGAGGATGGCGATGGCCTGGGCCACGGTCGGCTCCTCGACCATGACCACTTGGAAGCGGCGTTCGAGCGCGGCGTCCTTCTCGATGCCCTTGCGGTATTCGTTGAGGGTGGTGGCGCCGATGCACTGGAACTCGCCGCGCGCGAGGGCGGGCTTGATGATGTTGGCCGCGTCCATCGCGCCCTCGGCGCCGCCGGCCCCGACGATGGTGTGCAGCTCGTCAAGGAAGAGGATGACGTCGCCGCCGCGGGAGACCTCGTCGATGACGCGCTTGAGGCGCTCCTCGAACTGCCCGCGGTACTGCGTGCCGGCCACGAGGAGCGCCATGTCCAGCGCCACCAGGCGTTTGCCGAGCATGGCCTCGGGCACCTCGCCGGCGGCGATGGCCTGCGCCAGCCCCTCGACCACCGCCGTCTTGCCCACGCCGGCCTCGCCGATGAGGACGGCGTTGTTCTTGCTGCGGCGGCACAGGATCTGGATGAGGCGGCGCAGCTCCGCGTCGCGCCCGATGACGGGGTCGAGCCGGCCCTTCGCCGCCGCGGCGGTGAGGTCGCGCCCGAAGGTGTCGAGGGCCGGCGTCTTGGACTTCTCCTGGCCCTGGCGCCGGGGCTCTTGGGCGCGGCCCGGCTGGGGGCGGCCTTCGGGGCCGAAGGCGTCCTCGGTGGCGTCGGTCTGCGGCATGAAGCGTTCGAGGGTCTCGGTGGAGACGTTGAGCTGGCGGAGGATGAGCGCGCCCAATCCGCCCTCGGTGGCGATGGCGAAGAGAAGCGTCAGCGAGTCCACCTCGGCCAGGCCGCGGCTCTCGGCGACCATGCGGGCGACGTCGCAGATCTTGAGGACGCGCTGCGACCACGGCAGACCGCCGGGGCCGGGCGCGTCGGCCACGCCGCCCACGGAGGTCTGCGCCTCCACGCGCACGCGCAAATCCTCGGCCGAGGTGTTGAAGTCCCCGCACAGGATCTTCTGGGCGCGGCACTCGGTGGCCGCGAGGGCCACCACCACGTGCTCGGAGCCCACATGGTCATGGCGCATCCCCTGCGCCTCCACCTGCGCCTGGCGCATCACCAGGCGGGCCTCATCGGCGAATCGTTCCAAATCCGGCGTTTCCATAGCTCCAACCTCCCTCTGATCGCGAAAAAGGACGGCAGTATAGCACAATCACCGAAGCTCCGGGGGGAGCGTGGCGACGAGCGCCTTCAGCCCCTGCGCGGCCTCTTGGGCGCAGACGAGCGTGGCCTTGGGGGTGTGGACGACGATGAGGCCGCTGACCCCGAGGAGCGCGGTGGCGCGCGGGTCGCCCTCGGCGGCGACGATGTTGCCGGTGGCATCGAGGGCGTAGGTGGGGGCGATGGCGACGTTGCCCTGCGCGTCGGCGGGGAACTGGCGGGCGAGGGCGGGGAGGCTCCCCACGTCGTCCCACCCGAAGTCGCCGCGGGCGACGACGAGGCGCTCGGCCTTCTCCATCACGGCATAGTCGATGGAGCGCTTGGGCAGGGTGGGGTAGAGGGCCGCGTACTCCCCCGGGCGCTCGATGAGGGGCACCCATTCGGGCGCGTGGGCGCGGAAGGCGGCCTCCATGACGTCGGCGCGCCAGACGAAGATGCCGGCGTTCCACACGTAGGCGCCCGTCTCGATGTAGGCGCGGGCAGTGGCGAGGTCGGGCTTCTCGACGAAGCGGCGGACGCGCCGCAGGGGCGTGCCGGGCGTCTCCATCGGCTCGCCGCACTCGATGTAGCCATAGCCTGTGGCGGGGAAGGTGGGGGCGATGCCCACCACGCCGATGGCGGGCTCGCGGGCGACGCAGGCGGCGACGTCGCCCAGCACGCGGCGGAAGGCCAGCACGTCGCCGATGAGCGGGTCGGCGGGGAGCACAAGGGCGACGCCCTCGGGGTCGTCGCGGCGGAGGAGCCCGCAGGCGAGGGCCACGGCGGCGGCGGTGTCGCGCCCCATCGGCTCGCCGATGATGTTGGCGGGGGGAAGGTCAGGGAGCGCGTCGCGCGTGGCGGGGACGAGATCGGCGTTGGTGATGACGCGGACGTTGGCCCGGGGCACGAGGCCGTCGAGGCGGGCGACGGCCTGCGCGAGGAGGGGCGTGCCGCCGAAGAGCGTGGTGAACTGCTTGGGGCGGGCGAAGGTGGAGAGCGGCCAGAAGCGCTCGCCGCGCCCGCCGGCGAGGATGAAGGCGTGGAGGTGCGTGGTGTCCAAGGTCATGGCGGTGTCCTCAAAGGATGAGCATACAGTCGCCGTAGGAGAAGAAGCGGTAGCGTTGGCGCACGGCCTCGGCGTAGGCCGAAAGGATGCGCTCGCGTCCCGCCAGGGCGGCGACCATCATGATGAGCGTGGATTGGGGAAGGTGGAAGTTGGTGAGCATCGCGTCCACCGCCAGGAAGCGGTAGGGCGGGTGGATGAAGATCTCGCTGCTGCCCGAGCACGGGACGATCTGTCCGCCGTTGGCCTGGGCGACGGTTTCGAGGGTGCGGACGGAGGTGGAGCCGACGGCGACGACGCGTCCGCCCTCTGCGCGCGTCTTGGCGATGAGCGCGGCGGTGGCGGCGGGCACGTGGAAGCGCTCGGCGTCCATGTGGTGCTCCTCGACGCGTTCGGCCTTGACGGGGCGGAAGGTACCGGGGCCGACGTGGAGGGTGACGGTGGCGCGGCGGATGCCGCGGGCCTTGAGGTCGGCCAGGATTGCCTCGGTGAAGTGGAGCCCGGCGGTGGGCGCGGCGACGGCGCCGACCTCGCGGGCATAGACGGTCTGGTAGCGTTCGCGGTCGAGGCGGGCGGTCTCGGGGTCGTTGGGGTCGCGCCGGATGTAGGGGGGGACGGGGGTGAGACCGTGCTCGGCGAGGACGTCCATGAGCGGCGCGTCGGCGGTGAGGCGGCAGTCGGCGTGGCCCTCGGCGTCGTTGCCCAGCACCTCGGCGCGCAGATGGCCGTGGGCGAGCAGGATGGCGTGGCCGACGCGCGCCCGCCGGCCGCTGCGGCAGAGGCACCGCCAGCGGCTGACGTGGGCGCCGCCCTCGGCGCGCTCGGGTTCGAGGGGGTCGGTGAGGAGGAGCTCGGCGGCGCCGCCGGTGTCCTCCCACGCGCCGAGGACGCGGGCGGGGAAGACGCGCGTGTCGTTGAGCACCAGCAGGTCGCCGGGGCGGAGGTAGTCGCCGATGTCGCCGATGTGGCGGTGCTCCAGGCCGGGCTTGGCGCGGTCGAGCACCATCATGCGGGAGGTGCCGCGGACGGTTGGCGGGGTCTGGGCGATGAGCTCGGGGGGGAGGGGATAGTCGAAGTCAGCGGTCAGCATGGGGAGCCTTTCCGGAAAGCAGGGTCTCCCGCCAGCGGCGGGCGCCTTCCTCGCCCAGCACGGGGCGAAGGGCACGGGCGCGGAGGCGGAGGGCCAGGGGGTGGCCGGGGAAGAGGGCGAGGCAGTCGCGGACGGCGGCGTCCAGGGCCTCGGGGTCGCGGGTGAGGCCGAGGAGGAAGCCCCAGAGGTCGGGCTGCGCGGGGTTGGCGATGAGCCAGTCATGTGCCTGCCGGAGCGCGGCATCGGGGGCGTCGTCCGCCAAGCAGGCGAGGGCGCGCAGGCGGAGGCCCTCCAGTAGGAAGGGGGCTTCGGCGAAGGCGCGCTCGGCGGTGAAGCCACCGACGAAGCCGAGTGCCTCGTTCAGGTCGCCCGCGGCGAGCAGGTGGTTGAGGTGGAAGAGCGCGTAGGCATAGCGGCCGTCGCGCATGAAGTAGGCGCCCACTTGCTCGGCCTGCCGCTGGCGGACGTCTCGCAGACGGTTGGTGTAGAGCATGGAGAGGCAGGCGTTCTTGGCGAGGCGATCGGCGTGCTTGGCGTAGAGGGCGTTGGCCTCCGGCGTCCACGGCCAGGCGCAGAGGAACAGCTCCAGCTCGGCCTCCGAGGGCGCCTTGCGGGCGTTGAGCAGGGCGGCGGCCTCGTCCTTGCCCAAGAGGGAGAGGGCGATGAGGCGCTCTTGTTCGCTTTGCGGCCCGGGGTCTTTGCGGTACTGCGTCAGGATGGCGCGGAGTGTGGCGGCGCGCGCGTCGGTCTGGAGGGCGGCGAGGCGGCGGGCCGAGGCGAAGGCGTCGGTGCGCACGGGGCCGAAGGCACGCTCGAAGGCCTGTGCCTGGGCGGCGGTTGGGTGGCGCAGCCAAGGGCGCGCCTCGGCGACGGCGATGGCGGCCCACCGTTCCTCCTTGGAGACATCCGCGCCCGGCGTGCCGTCGAGGGCGCCGAGCCCCAGGCGCAGCCCGTTGTTCTCCGGATCCAGGGTGATGGCGTGGCGCAGGAGGCTTGCCGCCTCGGCGCCGGGCTCGCTTAGCGCCTGGATGGCCAGGAGGCGCGCGGCGAGGGCGCGGAGCCCGCGGGCGGTACGGCGGCCGGCGGGCGTGCGGCCATAGCGCG
>CASEMS010000029.1 GCA_949288955.1 uncultured Lentisphaeraceae bacterium | reverse complement strand
CAGGCAGAGGTCGAGGCAAAGCCGGAGAGGGGGGCGCCCCCTAGGGGGCGGCGCGGCCAAAAGGCAAAAACGTCGTCGGCCTCTTCTGGCACACTATGCGCCAATCATAACAACAAGAGAGGAACCGACGACATGCACCAGTGTACCACATCCCCACAGAAACGGCGGCGGACGCAGGAATCGCTCATCCGCGAAGGCGGCAAGGCCGACGCGGCGCTGTGCGTCAAGCTCTGGAAGCGTTGCAAGCGAACGACCCCCGATCTCTCCATCCGGGAGTTCGCGGAACTCATCGGGGAGGCGGAGTCGACCGTGAGACACATCCTCAACAAAGGGACGACCGCCGGTCGGCTCACGTACTGGCTCCCCGATCAAAAGAAGCGGGACTATTTCGACCTAAGCCCCGCCTTCGCCGCGGAGGAGACCCGCAGACGCGCCTCGAACAAAGGCCCCCGCGGCAAGATCTCCAACCGCTTCATGCACGCCTTCGCGGAAGCGTATGCCACGAAGAAGAGCGTCACCTACGCGCTGAAGGCGCTCCGCGAGACCCCAAAAGACTACCACATCCCCAGCCGCAGCGCCGTCTACCGCCTCATGGCCAAAGGCGAGCTCCTGGGCAAAGACGGCAAACCACTCATCCACAATCATTACCGGAAGAAACGCCCACGCGGCCAAACCCCCGCCAACCCACCCCGCAACCACGCCCCAAAACACCTGATCGACAATCTTCCCCCCGCCGCGCGGCACCACACCGAACCCGGCCACTTCCAGATGGACACCGTCCACTCCCCAAACGGCCGCAACGGCCTCCTGACGCTCGTCGACCCCTACCACGCCACCCCCACGGAACCCCGCCACTTCTACCTCTACTTCCTCCCGACGCTCACCCAAGATGCCGTGACCGCCGCGCTCCACCGCCTCCTGCGCACCTACCACCCCAAACACACCGACTTCTCCAAGCTGAGCCCCCACACGCTCAGACAGACCCACCACCTCATCGTCCACTACCCCCGTTCCCCCCGAAAGGCCCCCTGACCCATGCGCATCCTACGAGCCATTCCCCTTCCCCTGCGCAATTCTATTGACATTCTACAGCGTGGATGACCGATAAGTATTCGCGAATATCATCTCGGATAACCATTCCTGAAAACTTGGGTTCTCGAAGAACTGCTTGTAAAGCTCCATGTTATCCCCCATCATTCGGGTGATGGCGTCGGTCAAAGCCCGTTTGCTTTCGACGCGCGCATTCTGACGGTCGTTGTTTAGGATTGCGTTCTGATAGGCCACGTCTTTGGCGACCTGCTCGGGGAGCCCACGGATTTGATTGATCACATAATCCTGATCCTGCCACGGGATGTTTCCGAAGCGCTCATTAAACTCCGCGATGATGGAAGAAAGCGTATCCATCTCCGGCTCATGGACATGGCCTCCCTCGCCCACGGGGATGGGGCCGATTTCCGCGTCCTTGTCCGTCAATGTCAGTGCTCGTTCCTCGATCACGGCATTGCGGTAACTCTCCAAATCAACGGCCTGCAACAATCCCTCCGTCAAATCCTCCCCCTTGGGCGACGGCAACTTTCCGATGAGCAACCGCAGGAAGATGGCAAGCACCTCCCAATCCTTGTTGAGATAAGGCAGAATCGCCCCTAGGAAGTCGTACAGCCGGACAAAGGCTTTGGCCCCGCCCTTGAACTGTACCTGCTCGTCCTCCGCCAGTGCGCGATAGCGCTCCACGCAAGCATCGAGCATCGGGTCCAGTTCCTCCCGCGATGCCTTCTCCAGGAAACGGACAACGAATCGCTGCACTTTCTCCATCTCATAGACCTGCGTCCGCTCCAGCGCGTCCGCCAGGTCGTTCAGTTTGTTGGGATCCGTTTCTCCCACCAACAGCGTGGTCTTGTAATAGCGCTCAAAGGCCTGTTGGATGTCCCCCGCGTCGTTGGCGAAGTCCATCACGCAGGTGTCCTTTTTCTTGGGATGGCACCGGTTCAACCGCGACAGCGTCTGCACCGTCTTCACGTCGCTCAGCCGCTTGTCCACATACATCGTGTGGAGCAACGGCTCGTCAAACCCCGTCTGAAACATATCCGCCACCACCAAGATGCGGTTTGGCGCCTCCCTGAACCGTGCGGGAATCTGACTGTCCGGGAACCCATTCAGCCCGGCGGAGGTCACCGACTCCCCGGTCTGTTTGTCGTGGTATTCCCCGGTGAAGGCGATGAGCGCACGATGGGGGCAACCGCGCTCCTCCAGGCATCGCTTGATGGCCCGCCACGTCTCCACGCACCGCCTGATGCTCGCCGTCACCACCATCGCGCGGGCCTCCCCGCCAATCTTCCGTGCCGTCTTTTCCAGAAAGTGGTCGACCATGATGCCGGCCTTGGTCGCGATGGCATGCTTGCCCCCCTCCACGAACGACCGCAACAGTTTCTGCGCGTGGCTCCCGTCAAACTCCGGGTCGTCCGCGACCGTTTTCCGCAGTCGGTAATAACGCTCCACCGTCGTGTAATGCGCCAACACATCCAGGATGAATCCCTCCTCGATGGCCTGACGCATCGTGTAGACATGGAAAGGGCGGAACCGCCGCACGCCATCCTCCACATGCGCCTCCCCGAACGCCTCCAACGTCTTGTTCTTCGGCGTCGCCGTGAAGGCGAAATAGCTTGTGTTCTTCGCGAACTTACGCGTCTCCGTCAGCCGGGCAATCATATCCTCCGCGTCCTCGCCCTTGCGAAGGCCTCCGGCGAGCGTCTGGTTCATGGTCGCCGCGTACCGCCCACTCTGGCTCGAGTGCGCCTCGTCGATGATGACCGCGAAACGGTTGCCCTGCCCGAAGTCCTTCAGCGTCCCCACGACATACGGGAACTTCTCCACCGTCGTCACGATCAGGCGCTTGCCTTCCTCGATGAAGCGCCGCAGCTCGCCCGCGTTCTCCGCCCACCCAAAGACACTCCGCTCCTGCAAGAACTGGCGGATTGTCTCCCTCAGTTGCCGATCCAGGTTCCGCCGGTCCGTCACCACAAAAACGGAGTCCAGCAGCGGCCGCCCATCCGCCCCCTGCATCTCGATCAGTTGATGCGCCAACCACGCGATGGAGTTCGACTTCCCGCTCCCCGCGCTGTGCTGGATCAGATACCGTCGCCCCACCCCATGCTCGCGCACGTCCGCCAAAAGCGTGCGCACGGCGTCCAGCTGATGGTAGCGCGGGAAAATCTGCCGTTCTTCCCGTCCCTTCCCCGTCACTTGCGCGTAACGCTCCACGATCAGGCCCAGCGTCCCCTTCGTCAGGATATCCTTCCAGAGATAATCCGTCCCCAGCCCCTCCGGGTTCACGGGGTTCCCCGCCCCGCCGCGCCCATTCCCCTTGTCAAAGGGCAAAAAGACACTCGCCTCCCCCGCCAACCGTGTGCAGAAGCGCACATTCCGGTCATCCACCGCGAAATGCGCCAGACACCGCTTGAAAGCGAAGAGCCGCTCCCGCGGGTCACGGTCGCGCCGATACTGCCGCACCGCGTCCTCCGCGCACTGTTTCGTCAGCCGGTTCTTCAACTCCAGGGTCGCCACCGGCAGCCCATTGATGAAAAGACATAGATCCAGCGCCAACCCCTCGTCCACCTCGGAATACCGCAACTGCCGCGTCACGCTGAACACATTCTGCGCGTGCAGCGCCGCCGCCCGCGCGTTCCCCGCGCTTGGCGTCTGCCAAAAGAGCGTCAACGCCTCCGCACGCTCCTTCACCCCATTCCGCAGCACCTCCACCACCCCCCGCTTCGCCACCTCCCGCGAAACGCGTTCCAACAGTTGCCGCCGCGCCGTCCCCGGCACGTCCGCCCCCAACCGCGCCAAGGCGTCCCCCTGCGTCGTTGCCAGAAACCGCAACAGGCGCGCCGTGTCCAACGCCAGCCCCCGGTCATAATCCGCGTTTTGCCCCTCCTCGTAGCCGTTCTCCCCCACCAGCCACGACACGATCGTCGTCTCCAGCCCCTTCTCCGAAACATCCGTCCCAATCATCTCACGCCTCCTTCCCCCGCACGTCCACCGCACCCGTCACCACATCCGAAATCAACCGCGCCTTCAACTCCTGAAGACAGCGAATCATCCGCGTTTCTTTGTCAACAGCCTCATCCGTTGATTGAGTCAATCCCAATATCCGTGCATATAAGGCTTTTTGTGCTTCAATTGTTCGAGGAAGTTTGATTTTGATTGCTAGGAGCTTCGTATCGTTGATAGCAGGATAAGAGATACCTACAGACTTCTTTATGACCGCTTCAATAAACGCCGATCCACTCAACGCGTAGCTAAGCAATTGTGGGTAAACGCCTACCTTAGGCCGTAACACTGCAAACCCTGTCGAAACTATTTTCCCGGCAAGTTGTGCATCTATATAAAGAATGGCTCTAAGATAGGTCCGAACTGTTGAGAGAATGGTGTCGCCCTCTCGAACAATTTTACGTGCCCGGGAGGGCGCCCTAGCGAAGACAAGCCTTTCTGGTGGTACTTTCAGTTGACGAAACCCGACTGAGCCAATATCGATGTACTCAAACGAATAATCATCCGGAGTCGTTTCGCTAAGAACCTCATTGTTGTTTGTGACGTACCACTTTAGAGCTTTCGTTTCCCAATCACTTGAAGTTGAGGTTAGTTCGGAATCAATAATCGCAGATTTTCGCTCTTCCATCAATTCAATCTGCCGCTTCTTGACGGCAATCAGTTGGTCGATTTGGGCGACCTTCTTGTCGAGGAAGCGCACAATCCGGTCTTGCTCCTCCCGCGGCGGCACGGGAAGCCGCATGTTGCGGATGTTCTTATACCCGATTGACTGACGAACACCACCCCCCAATCCATAAAAGACTTTCCTGACATCATAGGCGTAAAGCATATACTGCAAATAAGCAGGATTGCAAAGCGACGAGAGGCAAGTATATGCAGAAGTAATAATCCCAGCTTCCTTTACCAAGCCAGTTCGTAAGCTAACCTGATCATTCTGCAAGTCTGTCAAACGGAGGATGATATTTCCCGGCTCAACACGCTGATATGTGTCATAACTAGCGGGAGCCAATCCTCCATCCGCACTTTTTCGAATGATTTTCCCATAGCTTAGGGACAAAACTGGACACTCTTTGCCTTTTTCCTTCTTTACACACCGCTCTTTCGCACATTGGGAAAGCAATTGCCATTCCCAGTGTGCGGGGATTTTGGGGAGCCAGGGGAGACCGGTGGGGCGATAGGCGGGATAGGGTTTCATCAGGCCTCCTCGGTGATGGTGTGCATGAGGGCGGCGGCCTGGGCATCGAGGGCGCGAAGGTCGGCGAGGATGACGTCGAGGGGGCGGAGTTCGGCGGGCTTGTAGAAATACTTGGTGAAGGAGATTTCGTAGCCCACCTGTGTCTTGGCAGGGTCGAGGTAGGCGTCGGGGGCGTAGGGGCGGACCTCGTTCAGCAGGAAGGCATCGACACCGCCGGGATAGTCGAAGGGGACAATCTCGGTGTCGCGGAGCGCGGGGTCTGGCTCGTCGAGCGGCACGGCCTCGGTGTCGCGGCAGGTGAGGTAGGGGCGGACTTTTTTAAGCAGCGTGGGTTTGAGGGCGAGGGCCTTGGCGCACGCCGCCCAGTCCGTACGGTGGAGGGTGGCGGTAAAAGCACCCTGCGCGCCGGTCTTCAGGCGGGCGAGGGCGGCACGGACGGCCTCGAACTCGGCGGGCTTGAGGAGGCCCTCGGGGATTTGGGGGTCGTCCAACAGACGCAGACGCAGGGGGCGCTCGACGGTGACGGACCAATAGCCGAAGGCGGAGTTGGGGAGCACGCGGCAGATGGGGCCCTCCTCCATCGCCAGGAAGGTCTGGACGATCCGCTCGCGGAGTTCGGGGGAGAACTCGCCGTTCTTCTGGCCGAGGTTCTTGCGGAGGGGTTTCTTGAGGGAGGTGACGTCGATGAGCTGGATCTTGCCGCGGCGCTCGGCGGACTTGTTGTTGGAGAGGACCCAGATGTAGGTGCCGATGCCGGTGTTGTAGAACATGTTCTCGGGGACGGCGATGATGGCCTCCACAAGGTCGTTCTCGATGAGGAAACGGCGGGCATTGCTCTCGCCGCCACCGGCGTCGCCGGTGAAGAGGGAGGAGCCGTTATGCACCTCGATGATGCGGCTGCCCAGGGATTTGTCGCCGACGGGCTTCATCTTGGCCACGTTGTTGAGCAAGAAGAGGAGTTGGCCGTCGCTCACGCGCGGGAGCATGGAGACGACAGTGCCATCGGGAAGCGCGCGGACGAAGCGCGGGTCGTCGTCGCCCACGTCCTCTTTGTCCGCCTTCCAATTCTTGCCATAGGGCGGGTTGGAGAGCATGAAGTCGAAGGAACGTCCGCGGTTGCCGTCGTGCGAAAGGGTGGAGCCGAAGCGGATGTTCTCGGCCTGCGCGCCGTCGCCCTTGAGGAGGAGGTCGGCCTTGGCGATGGCGTAGGTCTCGGCGTTGATTTCCTGGCCGAAGAGGTGGATGGAGAGCGACTTGCCGGTCGCGTCGGCGAGGGCCTTCAGCCGCGCTTGGGCGACGGTGAGCATGCCGCCCGTGCCGCAGGCGCCGTCATAGCAGAGGTAGGTGCCGTCCTTGATACGGTCGGCGACGGGACGGAAGGCGAGGTCGGCCATCAGCTCCACCACGTCGCGCGGGGTCCAGTGTTCGCCGGCCTCTTCGTTGTTTTCCTCGTTGAAGCGACGCAGGAGTTCCTCGAAGACGGTGCCCATGGCGTGGTTGTCCAACCGCTCGGGGCCAAGGTCGATGTCCGGCGAGACGAACTTCTCGATGACCGTGCCCAGGATGCTACCCTCCGCCATCTTGCCGATCTGCCGGCGGAAGTCGAACTTGTTCAGGATTTCCTGCACGTTCGGCGAGAAACCGTCCAGATAGGCCGTGAAGTCCGCCTGCAGGGTTTGGACGCGCGCTCGGCTGGTGAGGTCGCGCAGACGAAAAGGCGAGACGTTGCAGAAGGCCTGGCCCGCGGCCTGATAGAGTGCCGGCCACGACTCCTTGATGCCGACGGCGTCGAGTTGCGCCTTGCGCGCCAGCACCACCTCCTTGCTCCGCTCTAACTGCGCGTCCAAGCGGCGAATGACCGTCATCGGCAGGATGACGTCGCGGTACTTCCCGCGCGTGTACCGGTCGCGCAGACATTCGTCCGCAATGCCCCAAATGAAGCTGACAATGAAACCGTACGTCTTGCTATCCATACCTACACTATATCAAATCTCCCACGCGTATCCATGGCAGGAAGTCAATGGTGTCCTGGGAACGTTTGCCCAAGGGACCTCGGACGGCACGGATTAGGACGGATTGAGGGTCGGCTGCCGCCGACGGGACTGCCGGTAGATTGGAAATCACGAAGGACACGAAGTCTCGCACAGAGGGACACAAAGGATTTGGAATGACCAGACTTCCCCTCGCTGTCCTACGGGGGGAAGGGGGGGAGCCCGTCCCTAATCGCCTCAATTCGGCATCATCGGCGGTTCCCAAGAGTTACTCCGCCACACGCTCGACCCCAAGCCTAAGAAGACGGAGCAATCCCATGTGTCGCTTGCTTGCGTTGCTCCTCGCCCTCTCCAATAATGAGTGATGGAATCGCCAACGAAGACGGAGGCATGCGGAGTCTGCGCCAGTTTCGCCTTGGCCGCGACACGCGCGTACTGCCATCGGCGTCCTGCGAACGGCAGAACGCACCCGCAATCCGCGCCTCACGCGCCTCACAAGCCTAGGTCGTCCGATTGGGGCGGCGACGGCCGCGGCTCGCGCGACCCCGAATTCAGGTGTTGCCCATAAACTTCAAACCCCTCCCCCACCGGGCTCCTCCCCGGCTTCTTCCGCGTCTGAGCCTTCGCCATCGCCGTGGCATAGACCCGCTCGACCAGCCACGCCTTCTCCTTCCCCTCCATCTCCGCCAACACCAACGCATAGACCTTGGGCGATTTCCGGACGATGGCGCGCAACGTCTCCTCCGACAACGCCTCCACGTCCTCCTTCTTCAGCTCCTTTCGCTTCGCCCGCTGCACCAGATTCGGCAGTGACGTCTTCTCCGTGCGGGGGCCGTTCGCGCCAACCGCGCCAGCGTCGACGGCAGGCGCGCAGCCCAACGCCTCGCCCAACGCCAGCGCAAAGAGCTCGTTCCGTTCGACCTCAAGCGCGATGGCCTCCATGATCTTCCTCAGTTTGCCAACCAACGGACTCTTCATTGCGCACCTCCTTAGCCTACTCGTTCCATCAGTTCCTTGGCGAACGCCAAGAAGGGCTCATTCAGTCTATAGCCCCATTTCTGCCCGAACGTGACCCCATAGGGCTTGTAGTCCGACGCATTCGCGGCCGCGATGAAATCCGGGAAGCGTGTCTTGAACAATGGCGCACACTCCGCCACTTTCGCTTCGAGCTCAAACTTCACCTGCCAATGCAGGTCCGTCCTTATCTTGAACTTCGTCAGTACGACACCCAAGGCCGGGATTTCGCGTCCAAGAGCCTCCGCAAAGTCATTGATTGCGGAGATGATTTGCGGAATACCATAGGCTGGGAGAAGCTCCGGGACGGTCGGGATCACGTACCCATCCGAGATGGCAATCCCGTTCATCGTGATGTGGTCAAGGCTGGGCGGGCAGTCGATCAGGACGTAATCGTAGTCCCTGAGTCGCCTCCAAATGACCTGACGGAGCAACCCATCCGGGCCAGCCGTGCCAAAATCCACGGGTCTCCGACTTATGTCGCTCTGAATTGTAATCAAATCCAGGCTGGAGGGCAACAACGTGATGCGGTCACCGCACTCCGCGACATCCGAGACATTGGGCTGCAACGCCTGCTCAAGGTCAAACCCTTTCGTGCCTTCCAGCACATCAAGGAAGAGCCTGGCCAACGTGCGCCCTTCCTCATTGAGCGCCTTCCAACGTGTCGGGCCAATCAGCATGGCCGTGGCGTTCGTCTGCGGGTCAAGGTCGATGACAAGGACCTTGCGCCCCATCGTGGCCAATGCCTGGGCCGTGCCGACGGTGGTCGTCGTCTTCCCGACACCGCCCTTGAGGTTGATGAAACTGATGACCTTCGCCATTCCCGCTCCTTTCCTGACGTGACAAACCGCTTGTGCGCACCTGAAAGAAAATAGTGTACCCCCCCTGTTGAAAAAGTCAAGCGCAAAAAACGCCCCTCCGCCGCATCGCTTGGCGGAGGCGGTGCCGCATTCCTCTCAACGGGCTGGGGAATGTTGGGGCAACTAAAACGGCGGGTGGAGTGTGCTGTCCTAGAGAGATATGAGGGACTCGAAGGAAGGGAAGGACCTAAGGGAGGAAGGACGGGAGGGATCTGAAGACCGGTCTCGGTGGATTAGCGGCCACCCCGAAGTGGATCAGCCGCCGATGCGGGGAGACTTGGCGGCTGAGGCGAGGTGGATCGGCGGCCATCTCTCGGGGAGTTGGCCGCTGACGCTTGATGGGGCAGCGGCTGATGGAAGAAGAAGGTGCGGCGGATTGGGGGAAGGAGGGGATGGGGCCTTGGGGGGATGGGGGCGCCGCCCCCATGACCCCCGGCAGGGTGCAAGGCACCCTGCACCCCCGGGCGCGGCCGAAGGCCGCGCCTGAAAGCACGCCGCGGGGGAAGGAACGGCTAGGACGCTTGGGACTTCTAGGACGACAGGGACGGCGGCGGGTGGAGCGTGCGTCCTAGAAGGACCTGAATGACCTGAAGGCCGAGAAGGACCAGAAGGACTATCTCGTCGGATCGGCGGCCGTCCCAAGGCGCATCAGCCGCCGACACTGCGTGGTTCAGCCGCCAAGTCTCGGAGACTTAGCGGCTGAGGCGCGGGAGGATGAGGGTTGAGTGGGGACGTCTCGGAGGCGAGAGGGGCAGGTGTGTATGTGTGTACGGAAGTGAACAGACCGCGACATCTACCGAGAAAAGCCTTGAGTTCATGGGGGGGGTAGTATCATGCGATGTGTTTGGCGTGTGCCAGACAATCCAACCTAACCCAAGGAGTCGATGATGAAACTACGCACATTAAGTTTGCTCGCCGCCGTTCTGTTGGCGGGGGGCGCCCAAGCGGTGACTTTCGCCTGGGATGACACGATCATGACGATGGAAAGTGGCGTGGATGAGGATCTGCGCTTTTCCGCAGGAACGGACTTCTCCGTCGCGCTTGTCTTCAGCAACGAGGACAACATCCTTGACGAGAACCTCAAGGTGCTCCAGGTCTCCAACAAACGAGCGGGGAACTATAAGAGCGGCGGTTCCTTCTTGGAGGTCAAGACGGATGGCTCCGTCTACAACCGCGGCAAGGGCGGCAACTATCAAGAGGCGTCCATCTCGTTCGATGGGTTGCCCCAGGGGGAGAACGTCATCGCGTTCACCGCGGATTACACTGCCCTCACGAACGGCAAATGGCAGTTGGTCTATTCCGTCTACCTGAATGGCGACCTCGTGAACACCTACACGGACATGGACGCCAGCGGGATCAACTACGTCAGGACCGGCTTGGGCGATTCGACCTTGTACTATGGCGAGGGTTTGGCCGCGCCCTCGGACATGGTCATCCTCTTGCCTGAGCCGACGGCGTTGGCGTTGTTGGCGCTGGGTGTGGCGGGGGTGGCCCTCCGTCGGCGGGTGTGACCCTGGCAGTATTTGGGACGCCCCCGGCCGCCATGGCGGCCGGGGGCGTTTGCCTTTGGCGTGGCGCATCGCCACGCCGAGCCTGTCCGATCGCCCCCTCCGTCGCGCTAGCGCGGGGTGGATCGGCATCTGATGGAAGAAGAAGGTGCGGCGGATTGGGGGAAGGAGTGGATGGGGCCTTGGGGGGATGGGGGCGCCGTCCCATGACCCCCGGCAGGGTGCAAAGCACCCTGCACCCCCGGGCGCGGCCGAAGGCCGCGCCTGAAAGCACGCCGTAGTTGGGATGGGCATCTGGGACGGCTGGGACGACGAGGACGGTGGCGCACGAGGGTGGCTTCCTCGATGCCCTAGGCCGCGGGGGCGACAGCGTGGGGGTAGCGTGCTTGTTGCCCGACGATGGGCTGTCCCGCGCAGTGCTTTTCCGGGGGGCGGTTCGCCGAGTGGGGGCGGATTGTGATATACTGGAGGGTTGAAAGGATTGGACATGAACGAAGTGCAACAGGCAGGCGCGGCGATGGATTCGCGGTTGGCATCGATCAACATCGAGGAGGAGATGAAAAGCTCCTACATCGATTACTCGATGAGCGTGATTGTGGCGCGCGCGTTGCCGGACGCCCGGGATGGTTTCAAGCCGGTGCATCGGCGTGTGCTGTATTCGATGCACGAGAACAAGAACTTCTTCAACGCGCCTTATCGCAAGTGCGCGCGCGTGGTGGGCGACGTGATGGGCAAGTATCACCCGCACGGGGACAGCTCCATCTATGACACGTTGGTGCGGTTGGCGCAGTGGTTCAGTATGCGTGTGCGGTTGGTGGACGGGCACGGCAACTTTGGCACGATCGACGGGGATGGCGCGGCGGCGGCGCGTTACACGGAGTGCCGCCTGGCGAAGGTCGCCAACGAGATGTTGGCGGACATCGACAAGGACACGGTGGATTTCCTGCCGAACTATGACAACACCACCGAGGAGCCGCGCGTGCTCCCGGCGAAGCTGCCGAACCTGTTGCTGAACGGCTCGCAGGGCATCGCGGTGGGCATGGCCACGAACATCCCCCCGCACAACCTGCGGGAGCTGTGCGACGGCTTGCTCTTCTTCGTGGGGAAGGCGGCGGCGAACGAGGACGTCTCGAACGACGACCTGATGCACTTCGTGAAGGGGCCGGATTTCCCGACGGGCGCGCAGATCTGCGGGCGCGCGGGCATCGAGGCGATGTACAAGACCGGGCGCGGCGCGATCACCGTCCGCGGGGAGGCGGAGATTTTGCAGGAGGGGAAGCGGGAGACGATCCTCATCACCTCCATCCCTTACATGGTCAACAAGTCCGCCATGGTCGCCAAGATCGCGGAGCTTTCCAAGGATGGCGTCATCGAGGGCATCTCGGACATCCGCGACGAGTCGAGCCTGGAGGACGGCATCCGGGTGGTGATCGAGCTGAAGCAGAACGCCAAGCCTGCGGCCGTCATCCTCAGCCAGCTTTACAAGCACTCGGATCTGCAGACGACCTTCGGGGCGAACATGATTGCCCTCGACCACGGGCGGCCGCGGCGCATGACGCTGCGCGACTTCTTCCAGTGCTACGTGGATCACCGCTTCGAGGTTCACACGCGCCGGTGCCGCTTTGAGTTGGCGCGGGCGCAGGAGCGCCTCCACATCGTCGACGGCCTGCTCATCGCCCAGGACAACCTCGACGAGGTCATCCACATCATCCGGGACTCCAAGACCAACGACGAGGCCAAGGCGCGCCTCTGCGAGCGCTTCGGCTTCTCCGAGGCGCAGGTTACCGCCATCCTGGAGATGCGCCTGCGCCAGCTCACGGGGTTGGAGCGCGACAAGCTCCTCGCCGAGCAGGCAGAGCTCCGCGCCCGCATCGCCGAGCTGCAGGCCATCCTGGAGGATCCCGCCAAGGTCTTCGCCCTCATCACCAAGGATCTGGAGGAGATCAAGGCCGCCTACACCAAGGAGGGCGACCGCCTCACCAAGATCATCCCCGCCAAGGGCGACGTGAACCTGGAGGATCTGGTGGCCGACGAGCCGTGCGTCGTCACGCTCTCCCACCGCGGCTACCTCAAGCGCACCAGCCTCACCGCCTATGAGGCCCAGCACCGCGGCGGCCAGGGCAAGCGCGGGGTCTTCATCAAGGACGAGGACGCCATCGAGCGCGTCTACGTCCCCCTCGCCCACGACACCCTCCTCTTCTTCACCGACACCGGGCGCCTCTACGCCGAGCGCGCCTTCGAGATCCCCGAGACCGGCCGCACCTCCGCCGGCTTCCACGTGGCCAACATCCTCGAAGGGTTCCAGAAGGACAAGGAACGCATCGTCGACATCCTCCCCATCCGCGGCTTCGACGAGGACCGCTCCATCACCTTCGTGCTGGCCGACGGCACCATCAAGCGCACCAACCTGGCCGCCTACCGGAACGTCAACCGCAAGGGCATCATCGCCGTGGCCATCGAGGAGGGCAACGCGCTCGTCAAGGTGGCCCTCACGAAGGCCGGCGACCTCGCCCTCATCGCCACGCGCGGCGGCCTCGTCAACAAGTTCGCGCTGGACGAGGTGCGCGAGGTGGGCCGCAACGCCATGGGCGTCAAGGGCATCACCCTGAAGACCGAGGACGACCGCGTCTGCGGCTTTGCCGTGGAGGAGGCCGGCGCCGAGCTGCTGATGGTCACCGAGAACGGCCGCGGCAAGCGCAGCGCCTTCGCCGACTTCCCGCAGCACCGGCGCGCCTCGATGGGCGTCATCGCCAACCCGCGCGGCAACGAGCGCAACGGCAGGCTCATCGGCATCGCCGCCGTCAAGGGCGACGAGACGCTTGTCCTCCTCTCCACCGCCGGGCTGCTCATCCGCACCCGCGTCTCCGAGATCCCGACCCTCGGGCGCACCGCCGCCGGCGTCAACTTCGTGCGGCTGGACGAGGGCGTCACCCTCGCCTCCTTCTCCCTCGCCCCCGCCGAGGAGGCGGACGAGGCGGACGAGACGCCCCCCGAGGCCCCCGCCACCCCTGGCGTCTGAGCCCGCCGCACCGATTCCCCAAGGATTGACCTATGATGGACAAGAACTACGACCCGAAGGCCGTCGAGGCCAAGTGGTATCCCTGGTGGGAGCAGCATGGCTGCTTCCATGACGACCCCGCGCGCGGGGGCACGCCCTATTCCGTGGTGATCCCGCCGCCCAACGTCACCGGAATCCTCCACATGGGGCACGCGCTGAACCAGACCATCCAGGACGTCCTTGTGCGTTGGCACCGTATGTGCGGCGACAACACCTGCTGGGTCCCCGGCACCGACCACGCCGGCATCGCCACGCAGAACGTCGTCGAAAAGGCGCTGCGCAAGGAGGGCAAGCGCCGCCAAGACCTCGGCCGGGAGGCCTTCATCGACCGCGTGTGGGAGTGGAAGCGGCAGTACGGCGGCACCATCGTCCACCAGCAGCGGATGCTCGGCAACTCCACCGACTGGCGGCGTGAGCGCTTCACCATGGACGAGGGCCTCTCCGCCGCCGTCGCCAAGGTCTTCTGCGACCTCTACGACGAGGGTCTCATCTACCGCGGCAACTACATCGTCAATTGGTGCCCCCGATGCGGCACGGCCTTGGCGGACGACGAGGTGGAGCACGAGCCCAACGAAGGCTCCCTCTGGTACGTCCGCTATCCCGTCGTGGGGAGCGAGGGCGAGTTCGTCACCGTCGCCACCACCCGCCCCGAGACCCTCCCCGGCGACACCGCCGTGGCCGTCAACCCCACCGACGAGCGCTACGCCCACCTCCGCGGCAAGAAGGTGCTCCTGCCTTTGGCGAACCGCGAGATCCCCGTCGTCTTCGATGACTACGTGGAGAAGGAGTTCGGCACCGGTGTGGTCAAGATCACCCCCGCCCACGACGCCAACGACTTCGCCGTGGGCCAGCGGCACAACCTCCCGCAGGTGGACGTGATGAACGACGACGGCACGATGAACGCCCTCTCCGGCTACGAGGGGATGGATCGCTTCGCCTGCCGCAAGGCCATCGTCGCCGACCTGGAGAAGGGCGGCTACCTCGTCAAGGTCGAGCCCTACCAGAACCAGATCGGCCACTGCTACCGGTGCCACACCGTCGTGGACAGCCGCCTCTCCAAGCAATGGTTCGTCCGCATGAAGCCCCTCGCCCAGCCCGCCATCCAGGCCGTGCGCTCCGGCGAGGTCGCCATCCAGCCCAAGCGCTGGGAGAGCGTCTTCTTCAACTGGATGGAGAACATCCGCGACTGGTGCATCAGCCGGCAGATCTGGTGGGGCCACCGCATCCCCGTCTACACCTGCCGCGACTGCCACCACGAATGGGCCGCCCCCGAGAAGCCCGCCGTCTGCCCCAAGTGCGGCGGCGCCGCCATCGACCAGGACCCCGACGTCCTCGACACCTGGTTCTCCTCCTGGCTCTGGCCCTTCACCGTCTTCGGCTGGCCCAGGCAGACCGCCGACCTCGCCTTCTACTACCCCACCGCCGACCTCATCACCGGCGCGGACATCCTCTTCTTCTGGGTCGCCCGCATGATGATGGCAGGCTACCACTTCATGGGCAAGGCCCCCTTCCGGAACATCATCCTGCACGGCATCGTCCGCGACGCCCAAGGCCGCAAGATGTCCAAGAGCCTCGGCAATTCCCTCGACCCGCTCGAAGTCATCGGCCAATACTCCGCCGACGCCCTCCGCTTCTCCCTCGCCCTCATCACCTCCATGGAGACCGACACCAAGGTGGACATGGGCAAGTTCGAGATCGGCCGCAACTTCGGCACCAAGCTCTGGAACGCCGCGCGCTTCCTCCAGATGAACGCCGAAAAGCTCCCCGGCTTCGCCTTCGCCGACCACGCCGGCGCCGCCCCCGACCTCGACCCCACCCTCCTGCGCGACGACGACCGCCACCTCCTCCTCAAAGCCCACCACACCTGCGCCGCCCTCAACGCCGCACTCGCCAAATACCGAATCCAAGACGGCGCCCTCGCCATCTACGACTTCGCCTGGACCGACTTCTGCGACTGGTACCTCGAATACGCCAAGGCCGACCTCAACGCCCCCGACGAGGCCCGCCGCCGCCAAGTCCTCGCCATCCTCGCCCACGTCTACGGCCAGATCCTCCGCCTCCTCCACCCCTACATGCCCTTCGTCACCGAGGAGATCTGGCACCAGCTCGGCTACTGCGCCGAGGGCGACACCATCATGCGCGCCCCCTATCCCACCGGCCTCGCGCCCGAGCGCCTCGCCGCCTGGGGCCTCACCGAGGAGGTCCTCGCCTACGTCGAGACCAAGCGCGACCTCATCACCGGCATCCGCGCCCTCCGCGCCGAGGCCGGCCTCCCCCCCGCCCTCCCCATCCGCCCCCTCCTCCACCCCGCCGACCCGGCCCTCCGCGAACGCATCGCCCGCGACGCACCCTCCATCCGCGCCGCCGTCCGCGCCGAGACCCTCGACCTCATCGACGCCGCCCCCGAGCGCCCCATGCCCTCCAAGCTCCTCAAGGCCGGCATGGCCTACCTCCCCCTCGACGGCCTCATCGACACCCAGTCCGAGACCGAGAAGATCGACAAGGAGATCGCCAAGCTCCAAGGCTTCCTCAACGGCGTCAACGCCAAGCTCAGCAACCAAGCCTTCGTCTCCAAGGCCCCCGCCCCCATCATCCAGAACCAGCGCGAC
This sequence comes from uncultured Lentisphaeraceae bacterium, assembly GCA_949288955.1. GTDB lineage: Bacteria > Verrucomicrobiota > Kiritimatiellia > RFP12 > DVOR01 > Spyradenecus. The sequence goes on along the minus strand of CASEMS010000029.1, from coordinate 42,830 downwards.
CGCAAGGCCGAGCTCGAAGCCCAGATCGCCACGCTCCAAGCCCGCCGCGCCACGCTCTGACCCAAACAACGAAAAGGCGCCCCGACCATCCGGCCGGGGCGCCTTTCTTTTTTGCCTCAGCCGCCAACGCGGGGAGACTTGGCGGCTGAGGCTCGGTGGATCAGCCGCTGAGTCTCGGAGAGGTAGCCGCCAACTCTCGGGGACTCAGTCGCCAACGCGGGGAGACTTGGCGGCCGAGGCGCCTTTTTCTTTGCGGTTCCCTCCCCCTCTGCGCCAACCAATCTGGTATCACGGTGGCACGCGAAGGGAGAGCCTTCGCATTTTGCGCTTTGCGCAGATACTGTTGCTTTGGTTGGAATCTGGCAGTTTTGACTTGTTGGGCAACGTGTCTTGCAAGGTGCGCCGTATCGGCGCGCCTTTCTGTCACGTGTCCGACAAGGGTTTGCCAGAACCTCAACCAAAGCACGTGAGGGAAGGCGTGCTTTTTATGCAGAGGGACATCTCCCCGGCGGTGAGCCGGAAATTGGCGGGCATGGGCGTGGTTTGCGCGTGTCTGGTGGTCTTCATCCACGTGACGGTGGAGCCATCGGCGGGGACGGCGGAGTGGTGGGTGTACCACCTCTTCAAGCGGGGGGTATGTACCATCGCGGTGCCCTTCTTCTTCGCCGCGGCGGAATACTTCCTGGCAGGGCACTGCCGCGAGACGGGGTGGTGGGCGCGTGAGACGCGCAAACGGGTGCGGACGCTGTTGGCGCCTTATTGCGCGTGGGTGCTTCTGGCATTGCTGTGGGGGACGGCCTTGGCGCTGACGGCCAACCTGTTGGCGGGGGCGCCGCTGTCGCGCAACCTGCCGTTGTCGGCGGAGGCGTGGCTGTGGGCCTTTGGGCTGGACGTGCTGGATTATCCGATCGTGGTGCCGCTTTGGTTCGTGCGGTGCCTGATGGTGTTCGTGGTGGCCGCCCCGTTGTTGGTTTGGCCGCTGCGGCGTTCCCGCGCATTGGGGCTGGCGTGGTTGGCAGTGTTGGCGGCGGTGTGCGTGGCGGCCACCCCATACACGGCGGAGGAGGGGACGGCAGGGTGGTTTTGGCGGGGGACGGTGTCGCTTTCGGGGCTTTTCTATTTCTCGTTGGGGATGTTCGCGCGCTATTGGGGCGTGGCGTGGGCCTTGCCGCGCGCGTGGTCGTGGTGCGCGATCGCGGGGAGCGTCGCCCTGTTTGGGTTGGCGGGGCAGTGGGAGGCGACGGCGGAGGCGATGGCGGCCAGGACGCGTTGCGTCGGGATCGGGCTGGCGTTGTGGGGCACGTGGGGGGCTTTCCCCGCCGTGGCGTGGCCGCGATGGCTGACGGGGCTCTCCTTCCCAATCTTCCTGCTGCACACCAACTTCGTGTTGGGCCCGCTAGGGGGGGGGGCTGAATAGGTTGCCCGGGACGCAGGTTTGGGCGGGGCGGCTGCCGTGGTATGTGGGCTGTGGGGTGACGGCGATCGTGGTGAGCGGGGGCGTGGCGTTGGCGTTGCGGCGGTGGGCGCCGCGGTTGGCGGGGGTGCTTTTCGGCGGGCGGTGAGGGGGCGCGGGGCGCCCTTCGCCGAGCGTCAGCCGCCAAGTCTCGGGGCCTCAGCCGCCGAGCCGGGGAGACTTGGCGGCTGAGGCTCGGTGGATCAGCCGCGGAGTCTCGGAGAGGTAGCCGCCAAGTCTCGGGCGTCAGCCGAGAAGGCGGCGGGCGAGGGGGTGGAGGCGTTCGAGGGTGGAGATGAGGAGCCAGGTGGCGGCAAGGCCGAGGATGGCGGAGAGGGGGACGAGCAGGGGGATGGGGAGCGCACGGTGCAGGAGGTAGTAGGTGCCGGTAACAAAGACGTAGTGGGCGCAGAAGACGCCAAGGCCGCAGCGGGTGAGGTCTTTGAGGGCGGCGAGGATGGGGGCGGGGGCCCAGGTGAGGTGTTTGATGAGGAGGAAGAGGGAGGCGGTCATCGCCGCCACGGGGAGGGAGCAGTACCACCAGAAATACTCGAACATCTTGGGCGTCACGCCGGGGCGGTTCCACATCCAGTGGGTGCCAAAGGCGACGGCGGCGTAGCCGACGAGGAAGAGGGGGATGGCGAGGAGGAGGGTGCGGCGGAGGGACAGGCAGAGGTCTTTGAGGACGTGGCCGAGGACGAGGTAGCCGACGAAGCCGCCGAACATATAGAGGCCGCCAAAGGTATTCCAATCGCACGCGCCGAGGATGGGGAAGGCGTCCCAAGCGCTGATTTTGGCAAGGTCGAAGGTGGGCGTGCCGAGGAAGCGCACCACGTAGTCGGTGGCGAAGGCGGCGCCCCAGTCGGTGCGCATGAGGGCTTCAAGGAAGAGGGGCCACCAGTGGGCGGCCATCGCCAGGCCCCAAAGCCCGAGGAAGGCGCATTTGGCGCGGAGGGTGGTCTCGCGGAGCCAAGGGGAGAGAATGGGCATGAAGAGGTAGAGGCCGACGAGGAGATAGAGGTACCAGAGTTGGACGGCGTACTGGTTGTATTGGATGAGTGAGAGGAAGAAGGTGCGGACGATGCTGGGGGCATCGGTGTGCAGGGGGGCGGCGAAGGGGAAGAAGAGCTGCTGGATCATCTCGGTGGCCACGCCGCAGGCGGCCAACAGCCAGGGAAGAGCCGCGTAGATCGCCGTCCAAAGCAGGAAGGGCCAGAGCAGGCGCGTAACACGGCGACGGAGCATCCCGCCGAAGCTCTCGCGCACCGGCAGGAGCAGCGCGCCCGTGAGCATCACAAAGAGAGGGACGCAGGGCCGCACGAACGAGCCGTAGATCTCGATCCACCGCTTCTCCGCCGGCGTGCCGAAGGCCGCGAGCGGGTCGCCCGCGTGGCAGACGCAGACCATGAGCAGGGCGATGAGGCGGAGCCAGCCCATCCAGACAATGAAGGGCTTTTGGGCGGGGCGTGCGGCGGGTGTGTCCATGACAGCCTTTCCTTGGGTTGCGGATGGTGGCATGATAGCACACCGCCCGGCGGCCCTTGGCGGCGCACAGGCGCGCAGAAGGCTCTGCGTTCCACGGTATGCGGCCTCGGAAAATGTCCGCCGCGCGTCGTGCGCATGGCCGTGGCGGGCGTATACTGGGGGCAGAAAGGAACGTAACCATGAACATCCGCCATCTCCCCCTCCTCCTCGCCACCGGCCTGCTCACCTTGGCCGTCGGCTGCGCCAGCGTCGCCGCGCCCGACCCCATCCCCGTCAGCGCCGCCACCACGCCCAGCGAACGCCTCTCCGCCGGTTGGTGGAAGGCCCGCCTCGCCGAGAAGGAGGCGCAGGCCAAGACCCAGCACGACACCGTCTTCATCGGCGACTCCATCACCCACAACTGGGACAACATCGCCCCCGACCTCCAGAAGCAGTACTTCGGCGACGTCCTCAACCTCGGCTTCAGCGGCGACAAGACGCAGGAGGTGCTCTGGCGCATCGCCCGCATCGATTGGCAGACCGTGGCGCCCAAGCGCATCATGCTCATGATCGGCACCAACAACACCGGCCACGGCGCCGGCGAGAAGCCCGAAAACACCTTCAACGGCATCAAGGCCATCGTCCGCCAGCTCCGCGCCTCCTGCCCGGAGGCCAAAATCACCCTCCTCAAGATCTTCCCCCGCGGCGCCAACGGCCAGGACCCCAAGCGTAAGCTCAACGACGCCATCAACGCCCGCCTCCCCGAGCTGGCCGACGAAGAGCACGTCTTCCTCCGCGACGTGGGGCCCTACTACCTGATGCCCGACGGCGACACCCTCAACAAAGCCCTCCTCCCCGACCTCCTCCACCCCACCAAGGAAGGCCACCGCCTCTGGGCCGCCGCCATCTCCCGCGACTTCCTGAACGACTACGAGTGAGCCCCCGCCCGCCGGGCGTGCGTCTTTGAGTATGCAGGGCACGGCCCGCGGCCCCCGCGCGGATTGCGGGGGCCGCGGCATTGTGTTACAGTGGCCCCAAAAGAGAAGGAGTACGAACAGATGAGAACGTTTGTCGCCGCTTTGTTGGCCACCGTCACCGCCGGAAGCGCGGTCGCCGCGCCGGAATGGGAGGACGAGGCCGTCTTTCAGGTAAACCGCGAGCCCGCGCGCGCCGCGCTGTTGCCCACGGCCGAAGGGAGCACATTCTCGCTGAACGGGAAGTGGCGCTTCCACTTCTCCAACACCCCCGCCGAGCGCCCCGCGGAGTTCTGGAAGACCGCCTACGACGTCTCCGGCTGGGACACCATCGACGTGCCGCTCTCCTGGCAGATGGCCGGCTACGGCACCCCCGTCTACTCCAACGAGATCTACCCCTTCAAGATCGACCCCCCGCGCGTAACCTCCACGCCGCCCCGGGACTGGACCTCCTTCACGGAGCGCCCCTCGGTGGGCAGCTACCGGCGCACCTTCACCCTGCCAGACGGCTTCAACAAAGGCAAGGTCTACCTCCGCTTCGACGGCGTCGAGGCCGCCTACTACGTCTGGGTGAACGACACCTACATCGGCTACGGCGAGGACTCCTTCACCGCCGGCGAGTATGACATCACCAAAGCCCTCAAGGACGGCGAGAACACCATCTCCGTCGAGGTCTACCGCTGGTGCGACGGCAGCTACCTGGAGGATCAGGACTTCTGGCGCCTGGCCGGCATCTTCCGCGACGTAACGCTCTTCACCACGCCCACCCTGCAAATCCGCGACCTCTGGGTGCGCCCCGGCCTGGCCGACGACTACGCCACCGGCACCGTCGCCGGCGACATCTGGGTCCGCAACGCCGGCGACGAGCCCACGCCCTCCACCGAGATCACCCTCTCCATCGGCAAGGTCTACTCCGCCCGCCTCCCCGTCCCCATCCTCCAGCCCGGCCAGGAAACCAAGATCGCCCTCCCCGCCGGCCAGGTCAAGGACGTCCTCCGCTGGACCGCCGAGACCCCCAATCTCTACGACGTGGCCGTCAGCCTCCCCAACGGCGACGCCCGCGCCCTCAAAGTCGGCTTCCGCCGCATCGAGGTGGGCAAGCAAGGCGAGCTCCTCGTCAACGGCGTCAGCACCAAGCTCTGGGGCGTCAACCGCCACGAGATGGACCCCGACCGCGGCCGCCACATGACCCTTGAGAAGATGGAGGCCGACGCCCTCTGGATCAAGAAGGGCAACTTCAACGCCGTGCGCACCTCCCACTACCCCAACGACCCCCGCTGGTACGAGATCTGCGACCGCGTCGGCCTCTACGTGATGGACGAGGCCAACATCGAGGCCCACCAGATCCGCGGTCGCAGGGAGTGCCTCAACAACGTCCCCTCCTGGCACGCCGCCTACGCCTTCCGCGTGCAGAATATGTTCCAGCGCGACAAGAACCACGCCTCCATCATCATGTGGTCCCTCGGCAACGAGACCGGCCCCGGCAAGAACCTGGAGGACCAGGGCGATTGGCTCAAGAAGACCGACCCCAGCCGCCTCGTCCACTACTGCGACTTCCCCTGGGGCAGCCCCCACAACGACATGGACAGCGCCATGTACCGCGCGCACGACAACCTCCGCTCCGTCGCCAAGCAGCACACCGACCGCCCCTTCGTCCACGTCGAGTACGCCCACTCCATGGGCAACGCCTGCGGCATGTTCGATGAGTACATCAAGATCTACGAGGAATACCCCCGCATGATCGGCGGCTTCGTCTGGGACTTCATCGACCAAGGCCTCCGCGCCACCAAAGACCCCAAGACCGGACTCTTCAAGCTCCAGCCCTTCACCGGCAAATCCCTCGCCTTCGGCGGCCTCTTCGGCGACAAGCCCAACTTCGGCGACTTCTGCGACAACGGCGTCATCACCGCCGAGCACAAGCCCAAAGGCCAGTTCTGGGCCATCAAGCGCGCCCAGCAGCCCTTCGGTTTCGCCTGGGACGCCGCCAAGCAGGCCCTGACCGTCAAGAGCAAGTTCTTCCACAAGACCGCCTCCGGCTACGCCCTCTACAACAAGCAAGGCAAGCTCCTCGCCCCCCTCCCCGACCTCAAGCCCGGCGCCACCGCCGCCATCCCCCTCGTGCCCGCCGCAGGCCCCGGCGAGGACTTCCCCGTCTTCGTCGCCCCCGCCGAGGGCTTCGACGCCAAGGCCATCGTCACCGACTGCGTCGCCTGGTTCGCCATCCCCGCCGCCAAGGCGGAGCCCCCCGCCAAGCGCGCCGACGCGGCCCTCCCCAAAATCCCCCTCACCGTCGCCCAAGCCACCGACGGTGCCCTCCAAATCACCGGCGCCGACCCCAACGGCGCCCGCCTCACCTTCCGCGACGGCGTCCTCGCCCAAGTGCGCTACAACGGCAAAGAGCTCCTCGCCGCGCCCCCGCGCTTCACCCTCTACCGCGCCCGCATCAACAACGACCGCTACATCAAGGACTCCGCCACCTGGCGCTCCCTCCTCAACCAAGGCAACCGCTGCCTCTCCATGAAGTGGCGCAAGCTGGAAGGCGACCAAGAGGCCGTCCAGGTCATCGCCGACATGGAGACCCAAGGCGGCAACGTCCCCTACAAATACACCCTCGTCTGGACGGTGCTCATGAACACCGTAACCTGCGAAGGCGTCTTCTACCCGCAGTCCCCCGAGGAGATCATCCCCCGCCTCGGCTTCGAGCTGGCCGTCGACAAACGCCTCGACACCGTCCACTACAAAGCCCTCGGCCCCTTCGAGAACTACGTCGACCGCAAGTTCCACGTCTGGAACGACCGCTTCACCTGCTCCGTGGCCGACTTCTTCATGCCCTATCCCGAGACCCAGGAATACGGCAACCGCGAAGACGCCAAGTGGGTCTTCTTCTCCGACGGCGAAGACTCCATCTGCTTCTTCCCGCCGACCCTCGACAAAACCTTCGCCTTCTCCGTCAACCAGTGGGACGCCGTGACCCTCTACAAGGCCACCCTCCCCTCCCTCCTCCCCACCCCCGACAAGACCTGGCTCCACCTCGACTACGCCCAGACCGGCCTCGGCAACGGCTCCTGCGGCCCCCGCCCCTGGGCCGAGCACCTCGTCTACAACAAACCCTTCGCCTTCGGCTTCGCCCTGCGCTTCGGCTCGCGCCCCTTCAAGGCCGCCCCCTTCCGCTCCACCGCAGGCCTCGCCCTCGTTACGCGCGACGGCAAGAACCAGGTCACCGTCACCCCCGACCGCCCCGGCGCCAAAGTCTCCGTCTCCGTCGACGGCAAGGAGCCCTTCGTCTACGACAAACCCTTCGCCCTGGAGAGCGGCACCGTCGCCGTCACCGTCCAGCCCGCAAGCGACCAGCTCCCCACCCCCGCCCTCACCCGCACCTTCGAGAAAGAGGCCGTCCGCACCGCCTGGAAGGTCGTCAGCGTAACCTCCGAGGAACCCGGCGAAGGCAACGTCGCCCACGTCTTCGACGGCAACCCCAAGACCTACTGGCACACCGACTGGCGCAACGTCCACCCCGACTACCCCCACGCCTTCACCCTCGACTTCGGCGAGATGCAGAACGTCGTCGGCGTCCGCCTCCTCCCCCGCGCCGATGAGCTCAACGGCCTCATCGGCAAATGCCGCATCGAGCTCAGCCAAGACGGCAAGACCTGGGCCACCGCCTTCGAGGGCGACACCGGTTGGAACCCCGGCAACCGCAAATGGCGCGACATCGACTTCGCCGCCACCAAAGCCCGCTACCTCCGCCTCACCGCCCTCGCCCCCGCCATCCAAGGCCACATCTGGGCCACCCTCAGCGAACTGACCCTCAAAGTCCGCTGACCCCCGCCCCCCACCCAAAAGCCCCCGGCCCCGCCGGGGGCTTTTTTTGTCCCCGCCCCCGCCCTCCCCCGACTCGGCGGCTAACCCACCCCGACTCAGCCGCCGATCCACTTTGGGTCAGCCGCCAATCCTCCTTGGTTCAACCGCAAAGACGCAAGGTTGCGCGGGAGGCTTGCGGGCTCCACCGGTCGCTCTGCGGGCTTCGCCCGCTGACCGCTCCCTACCGCCCTCGCCTCCCGCGCTGCCCAAGTGAGCCCCCCCCCGCCGTGTGGTGCCTGTCAGGCATTCTGGCAGTCCGCCACCCTTTGTGCCCTTTGTGGCCTTTGTGATTGTCCCTCCCCGTCCCTCCCCGTCGTGCTTCGTGTCCCTCCGTGCCACCCTTCGTGCGCTTTGTGATCTCCCCCTCTGGCAGTCCCGTCGGCGGTAGCCGACCCCCAAATCTGTCTCAATCCGCGCAATCTGCGGTTTCCCCCCGTCGTCCATCCAGTCCTGCGCGGGCCACGCCCGCGCCCCCCTTTGTGTCCGTTGTGGCCTTTGTGATTGTCCCTCCCCGTCCCTCCCCCTGGCAGTCCTCGCGCAGGGCCAAAGCACTTTTCGCTTGCGTGGGCGGAGGGAGTTTGGATTTTCAGGAGAGGTGGCCGAGTGGTCGAAGGCGCAAGACTGGAAATCTTGTGTGCTCCTTGTGGGCACCGAGGGTTCGAATCCCTCCCTCTCCGCCAGTTCTTCATGCATCGTTGTTGGCGGTCGCGTCCCAAGCCGGGGCGCGATTTTAGTAGAATGTGCGCATGAGCGAGGTTGGGACACGACGGTTCAGGATGGTCTGCGCCTATGACGGCACGGCGTATTTCGGTTGGCAGACGCAGCCGGGCCTGCCGAGCGTGCAGGAGACGATCGAGCGGACGCTGGCGGAGATCGTGAAGGCGCCGCGGGTGGACATCCATGGGAGCGGGCGGACGGATCACGGGGTGCACGCGCAGGGGCAGGTCTTCCATTGCGATTTGGCGACGCGTATGAGCGCGCGGAGCCTGCGGATGGCGCTGAACGCGAATGGGCGCCTGCCGCCGGACATCCGCATCCGGACGTGCGCGGAGGTGGGGGAGGAGTTCCACGCGCGTTTCTCGGCGGTGCGCAAGGAGTATCGCTATTACGTCTGGAACACGCGCCTGATGCCGCCGACGAAGCGGCTCTACCATGCGCACGTGGTGCGGCGGTTGGATCTGGGGGCGATGCGGGCGGCGATGGCGCGCTTCGTGGGGGAGCATGACTTCGCGGCCTTCTCGGCGAACCCAAACAGGCCGGTGGCCTCGACGGTGCGGACGATCTATGCCTTCGAGGTGGCGCGGCGGGGATCGCGGGTGGCCTTCCGCGTGCAGGGGAACGGTTTCCTCTACAAGATGGTGCGGAGCATGGTGGGCTTCCTGCTGCGGGTCGGGACGGGGCTGGAGGCGCCGGAGGCGGTGGAGGAGCTGCTCGCGCCGGGCAACCCCCGCACCGCGCGGGTGCCCTCGGCGCCGGCGTGCGGGCTCTTTCTGTGGCAGGTGTGGTATGGCTGAGGAAGAGGCCGAGACGCTGACCCTGACGGTGGAGGGGGGCGCGGATGAGCGGCGGCTGGACCAATGGCTGGCGCGCCAACTGCCGGAGCTGACGCGCAGCCGCATCCAGGCGTTGGCGCGGCAGGGCGCGCTGACCGACGCGGAGGGCCGGCCGGTGGGCAAGCTCTCCGCCCAACCCAGGCCGGGGGCGATCTATCTGCTGACGTTGCCGCCCGCGGAGCCGACGGAGCTGGAGCCGGAGCCGATTGCGCTGAGGATCCTGTATGAGGATGGGGATTTGCTGGCGTTGGACAAGCCCGCGGGGCTGGTGGTGCATCCGGCCTGCGGCCATTCGCATGGCACGTTGGTGAATGCCTTGCTGTGGCATTGCCCGGACCTGCGCGGGATCGGGGGGGAGCGGCGACCGGGGATCGTGCACCGTCTGGACCGGGACACCTCGGGGGTGATGGTGGTGGCGAAGAGCGACCGGGCCTTCCAGGGCTTGGCGCGGGCCTTCGCCGAGCATGACCTGGAGAAGGATTACGTGGCCGTGACGCACGGCGCGCCGCCGCCGGAGGGGACGTTGGAGACGCAGATCGGGCGCAGCCCCGCGAACCGCCAGAAGATGGCGGTGCTGCGCGTGGGCGGGAGGCGGGCGGTGACGCATTGGCGGGTGGAGGCGGCGTTGCCGGGGGGGCTGTGCCGTGTGGCCTGCCGCATCGAGACGGGGCGCACGCACCAGATCCGCGTCCATCTCGCCTCGCTTGGCACGCCCATCGTGGGCGACGCGCTGTATGGGAGGCCGGCGCTCGACCGTCGCCTCCCCCACCCTCCCGGACGCCAGCTGCTGCACGCGCGCCGTCTGGCCCTCCGCCATCCCGTAACGGGCGCGCCGCTCTGCTTCGAGGCGCCGCCGCCACCGGACTTCGCGCCCTATCTGTGAGCCGCCGCGGGCCTGCCAGTTGGCACGGTGTGCCAGGCGAATGGCAGGGCGTGGGCGGGGCGGAAGGCCGTTTCGGCGGGGCATGGGCGTTTGGCACGGCGGTTGCAAAGGAAGTCGCCGGCCTCGTGTGGGCCTGGCAAGGAGGACTTCACTTATGGATATGAATCAGATGACGGAACGGCTGCGCGAGGCCTTGACGCTGGCGCAGCAGGAAGGCATCCGCCGTCAGCAGCAGACGGTGGAGCCGGAGCATTTGCTGTGGGCGTTGCTGGCCCAGGAGAAAGGGTTGGCGGGGAGCCTGCTGGAGAAGTGCGGCGTCTCGCTGGAGGTGGCGCGTGCGCGCGTGGCCGAGGCGATGGACCGCCTGCCGCGGGTGACGGGGGCGATGGAGGCCAACAAGGTCTACGTCTCCCAAGGGCTGCAGGAGGTGTTGGTCGAGGCCTTCGACCGTGCGAAGAAGATGGGCGACGCGTATGTCTCCGTCGAGCACGTGCTGTTGGCGATGACCAACCGCATGAAGCTGCTGCGCGACCTGGGGCTGAGCGAGAACGCGTTGCTCTCGGCCCTGAAGGAGGTGCGCGGCAACCAGCGCATCACCAGCGACAACCCCGAGGAAAGCTACGAGGCGTTGAAGAAGTATGGCACCGACTTGGTGGAGCTGGCCCGCAAGGGGAAGCTCGACCCGGTCATCGGCCGCGACACCGAGATCCGCGACGTGATCCGCATCCTCTCGCGCAAAACCAAGAACAACCCCGTGCTCATCGGCGAGCCGGGCGTCGGCAAGACGGCCATCGTCGAGGGCCTGGCCCAGCGCATCGTGCGCGGGGACGTGCCCGAGGGGCTGAAGAACCGCACCCTCTTCGCGCTTGACATGACGGCGCTGATGGCGGGCGCGAAGTATCGCGGCGACTTCGAGGAGCGCCTGAAGGCCGTCCTCAAGGAGATCAAGGCCAGCGAGGGGCGCATTATCCTCTTCATCGACGAGATCCACACCATCGTCGGCGCGGGCAAGACCGAGGGCAGCAGCGACGCGGGCAACATGCTCAAGCCGATGCTGGCGCGCGGCGAGCTGCACTGCATCGGCGCGACGACCTTGGCCGAGCACCGCCTGTACATGGAGAAGGACAAGGCGCTGGAGCGCCGCTTCCAGCCCGTGATGGTCGCCCCGCCCACGGTGGAGGACACCATCAGCATCCTGCGCGGCCTGAAGGAGCGCTTCGAGGCGCACCACAACGTCCGCATCCAGGACGCCGCGCTCGTCAACGCCGCCATCCTCAGCGACCGCTACATCCAGGACCGCTTCCTGCCCGACAAGGCCATCGACCTGCTCGACGAGGCCTGTGCCGCCATCCGCACCGAGATGGACTCCATGCCCGCCGAACTCGACGAGCTGAGCCGCAAGGTCATGCGCCTGGAGATCGAGGAGGCCGCCCTCGCCAAGGAGAAGGACGAGGCCTCCAAGAAACGGCTTGAGGAACTGCGCAAGGAACTTGCCGACGAGAAATCCAAGGCCGACGCGCTGAAGGCGAAATGGCAGGAGGAGAAGAAGGCCCACGAGGCCAACAAGACGCTCCGCACCCAGTTGGACGCCGCCCGCCATGAGCTGGAGCTGGCCCAGCGGAAGTACGACTACGCCAAGGCCGGCGAGTTGCAGTACAAGACGATCCCCGAGCTGGAGAAGAAACTTAAGGCCGCCGCCAAGGGCGCCGAGGAGGCCATGCTCCGCGAGGAGGTCGGCCCCGAGGAGATCGCCGAGGCCGTCAGCCGTTGGTCGGGCATCCCCGTCACCAAACTGCTTGAGGGCGAGCGCGAGAAGCTCCTGCGCTTGGGCGAGGCCATCAAAGCCAAGGTCATCGGCCAGGACGAGGCCGTCGACGCCGTCGCCGACGCCGTGATCCGCGCCCGCGCGGGCATCCGCAACCCGCGACGCGATGACGCGCATCGACATGTCCGAGTACATGGAGCGCCACAGCGTCAGCCGCCTCGTCGGCGCGCCTCCCGGCTACGTCGGCTACGAGGAGGGCGGTCAGCTCACCGAGGCCGTCCGCCGCAAGCCCTACAGCGTCGTCCTGCTCGACGAGATCGAGAAGGCCCACCCGGACGTCTTCAAGCTCTTCCTGCAGGTCTTCGACGACGGCCGCCTGACGGACAACAAGGGCACGACGGTCTCCTTCAAGAACACCCTCATCATCATGACCTCCAACCTCGGCTCCGACCTCATCGCCAACGCCGAGAAAGAGGGCGACGCCTCGCGCGTCCAGGAGCTGGTCTCCAACCTGCTGAAGAGCAAGTTCCCGCCCGAGTTCCTGAACCGCATCGACGAGACGCTCATCTTCAAGCCCCTCTCCAAGGAGAGCCTCACGCGGATCGTCGACCTCCAGCTCCGCGACCTCGCCGACCGCCTGGCCGAGCAGGAGCTCACCCTCAAGGTCTCCGACAAGACCAAGCAGGCCGTCATCGACGAAGGCTACGACCCGGACTTCGGCGCGCGCCCCCTCAAGCGCACCATCCAGCGCCTGATCGAGACGCCGGTCGCCCGCGACATCATCGCCGGCAAGTACCCGCCCGGCTCGACCGTCGAGGTCTGACGACCGTCCCCCCTGTCTCCTAAACTAGATATAAGAAGAGCCCCGGGCGCATCGCGCCCGGGGCTCTTTTGTCCACGGCAGGGATTCGCGGCTCACTCGCCGTCCCGATCCACGGGGACGCCACCCTGAAGGACAAGGAACTCCCACGTCACGGAATCCTTCTGGGCGGCCTCCATGACGCCGACCCCGTTCACGTCCGCGCCATGCGCCACGAGCCAACGGGCGGCGGCGAGCGCGTCGTTCTTGGCCGCCAGCGGCAGCGAGAGCGTGGAGGCCTCCGCCCCCGCCTTCGCCAAGACGTCAAGCACGTCGGCCGCGTCCGCGGCGCAGGCGGCGTCGAAGGGCGAACGCCCCGCGGCGTCCTGCGCCTTCACATCCGCGCCATTCTCCAGAAGCAAGGCAACGAGCGCGGGTTGATCGCTCTCCGCGGCGTCGAAGAGCGCCGTGCGCCCGGCGGCGTCCTTCCCATTCGCCCCGAAGGTGGCGAGCGCCAGGCGCACAAGCCCCACGTCCCCACGGCGGACGGCATAATGGAGGGCCGTGCACCCTGCGGCGTCCTTCGCCTTGGCGGGGTCGGCGCCGGCCTGGATGAGCGCGCGGACAAGCGCGGCGTTGCCCATCTGGATGGCGACCAGCAGCGGAGGACGCGCCAGGGCGTCGCGCGCGGCGGGCGCGTCGAGATCCGCGCCAAGCCCCTTGGCCCAGGTGAGCACCTGCGGCTGGTTGAGGCGGACGGCCCCGACGGCGAGCGTAACACGCTGCGCGGCGTCAAGCGTCTTCCCGGCCTTGAGGTGGCGGAAGGCCCGGCAATAATCGCCCAGCACGGCATGGAACCCGTCGGAGGCCGTGGGCAGCCCTTGGCGGATGGCCCCCTTGGCGATGGCGATCTGCGAGTCGAAGGAGACTTCGCGGTCCATGGCCGCGAGGACGCGCGCATACGCCTCGGCGGCGAGCGTGGCCTCGGTCTCGGCGGCGAGGAGCGTCAAGCGGAGGTCAATCTTGGCCAACAACTCTCGCCGGGCCTTTTCGATGCGCTTGTTCATCTCGGCGGTGGTGATCGCCTCCGGGGCGGGGATGGCTTCGTGGGCCTTGGCGAAGTCCCGGAGCTCGTCGCCCCACCGCTTGGCCTCGGCGCCGGGGGCCTGTTCGGCGACGGCGGACTCGAGCCGGGCGATGGCCTCATCCAGTTTGGTCAGGTCGAAATCGCGCTTCTTGCCAGGCAGTCCGCCCTCTCGGTTGTCGAGCAACCTCTGGATCTCGGCACGGACCTCGGCGATTTTCGCCTCGGTCTCCTGGGCGTCCACGCCTAAATCGATGATGGCGTCGTTCGCGGCCTGAAGGGCGTCGAGGATTTGGGGGTAGTCATCCTGCACAGGCTTCTGCTCAAGGAGCCAGGCGCGGGCCGCGAGGAGCTCGTCCACCGTCTTCAACCCCTCGCAGCGCGCCCGCATCGCCGCGATGATGGCCCTGCATTGGTTGGGGTTGACGGAAGCGTTGAGGAGGCCGATGCGCAACGCGTAAAGCGCGGCATCCGCCTGAGGGTGCCCGATCAACGGGAAATCACGGATACGGGCGCGCGCCGCCGCCCAATCCTGCGCGACGACATCCGCCTGCGTGGCGGAGGACAGCCCCTTCCCCTTGGCGTCGACGTCTGCCTGAAGGGCCTCGGCCTTGGCGCGGATCTCCGCCAGGAACGTCTCCGCAAGGAGCTCGGCGCGAAGGGCCTCGATCTTCTCGTCCAACCGCGTGGTGCCCAGCCCCTTGAGCGAAGGCTTGGCGGGGGCGGGGATGCACCACTGACGGATGAGCGGGGCCAGGCCAGCCTTCAGCTCCTGGGCGATCTGGGCCGAGGAGGCCTTGGCGCAGCCGTGGTCATCGAGCAGTTTCTGAAGGCGCTCGACCTCCTTCATGTAAGGCTTGAGGTCGGGCAATTTGCCGGGCTCGGCCTCCTCATACGCCTCCGCGGCGTCGGCGAAGGCCTTGGCGATGAGCGTGCGCACCTTCGCGACGATCGGCGCGGGCGCCTCGGCGGGGACGCCGAGGGCGACGACGCTGGCGACGACCGCGTCCAGCTGCTTGTCGAAGAGCACGGTGTAGGTGCGCAGGGGAGGCCGGGCCAGAAGCAGCTTCTGCGCGGCGGCATAGTCCCCCTTGGCGATGAGCGCACGCGCCTCCTTGGGGAGCGTCTGGGAGACCTCCACCCACTCGGCCATGTTGATGGTCTCGCGCATCAACTTGACCCGCGCCTCATTGACCTTGGCGTTGACGGCCTGGCAGGGTGTCTCCCCGACGCGCCAGACGAGCTCGCGCGCCTTCTCATAATCCTTCTGACGCACCAGGGAGGCGACGCCAGAGCCAAGTTTGTCGATGCGCGCATCCGCCCAACGCTCCACCAACGTGGTGGCCAGGAGTTCGTCGCGCTCCGCCTTGGCGGCGTCCTCCGCGAACGCGCTCAGCCCGCCGGGGATCTGATAGTTCCAGGCGTCAAGGAAAAGCCCACGCGAGAGCAGATCCAGCAGCTCGCGGCGGACGCGGGCGCGGGCCACCGTCGCGCTATCCTCGATGGCAGGCTCGGGCTCCTCCTCGGGAAAGGCCGGGACGACCTCGCGCACGGGCGCGGGTTCGTCGGTGATACACCCCGCCGCGACCACCATGAGCGCCGCGGTCGCACAGGCAAAAGGCACCAAAGGCAAACGTTTCATGCTCATTCCCCTTTCACTGCAAGGCCTTCAGACGGGCCTCATACGTCTTCTGGTCGATGATGCCGAAGTCCAGCAACGACTTCAGCTCACGCACCGCCTTGGAATCGGGGGTCGCCTTCTTCGGCGCGGGTGCCGCCTCCGCCTTCGGGGCGGGCGCGGGTTTCGGCGCGGGCTGGGCGCTCGCCTCCGCCTTCGGCGCGGGTGCGGGCGCGGAGGCCGTGCGCGGGGCGGTGCGGGGCGCGGGCTGGGCCTTGGGCGCCTCGGGCTCCACGTTGATGCGCGCGATGAGCTGCGTGGCGATGTACTCGCCCAACGTCGGATAGGCGGCGGTGTTCAACAACGGCGTAACGTCATCGTCATACGTGATGCAATAGAGGCCGTTGATGAGCGCGAGCGGCGCCACGGGCCAAATCAGGCAATCCGCCCAGGCACGGCCGCCATCGGTATGGCGCAGGTTCAGGACGATGGGGATGCGGACGGTGCCGATGGATTCCTTCGTCACGGCATTCTCGATGGTGCAGGTAACGTCATAGGTCACCTCATAGCCATTGCCCAGCCAACCTTGGGTGAAAATCAGATAGCCCGGGAACGAGACGAAGAGGTTGGTGAAGCGCCCCGAATGATCCGCGTCGATCCGCATCTTCAGGCGGATGTCCGCCTTGACATTCCCGGCGGCCATGTAACGCACACGATAGCCCCCGCGCATGGCGAGCGCCTGCGCCACCTGCAGGCAGAGATACTCCGCCTCCTCGGAGGTCGACTCATTCTCCAGCGACACCAACAAGCCCTCGCGCGACGTGTCGAAGGCCATCGTGCGATAATCCGCGTCATTCGTCCACTCCAACGCGCTGGAGCAACCAAACGAACCCAACACAACGGCGGCCAACGCCACCAACATGCCTTTCTTCATCTCGTTCCTTCTCTCTTTCGAGCCCGACATCCGCGCTCACTGCCCATATAATACCCTACCCTCCCCCATACGCGCAAGCGCGATGCGAAACCTTGGCCAGGTTGGCCTCCGATCGCCCCGGCCCGGCCTGCCTTTTCAGGCGTTTGCCCTCGGCGTCCGCGCGGGCCTCACACCGCACGGGCGTTTTGTGGTATCATGGCCGCGTTATCCCGATGGAGCGTCATGCGACGCCCGGAACCTAACAAGAAAGAGAAGACATGAGCTTTTTCTCCGACCTGCTGACCCGCCTCGGCCTCCGCAAGGCCGCCCCGAAAGGCCCCCGCGAGAGCATCGAGATCTACGTCGGCAACCTGAGCTACGAGATGACCGACGACCAGCTGCGCGCCGCGTTCGCCAAGTATGGCGAGGTGGTGCGGGCGCGGGTCATCGAGAACCGCCACACCCACAAGAGCAAAGGCTTCGGCTTCGTGGAGATGTGCTACCGCCCCCAGGCCGAGGCCGCCATCCGCGCGCTCCATGACAAGACGGTCATGGGCCGCCGCCTCCGCGTGAACGAGGCCCGCAACGGCAAAGGCAGCCGCTGAGCCACCATCCCCTCCCACCACCAAGGAGTCTCCCATGAGCACCCCCACCAAGAACAAGGACGCCGCCGAGAAGGTCGTCCTCCCCGGCAACCACCCCTCCGCCGAGCTGACGGCCGAGGGCCTGGCGCAGGACTTCCTCTGGAACATGCGCTTCTCCCTCGCCAAGAGCGGCGACCGCGCGACGGAGCGCGACTGCTACAAGGCGCTGGCCTACGCGGTGCGCGACCGCATCGTGGACCGTTGGATGGCGACGCAGGACGCCTACCGCGCGGCGAAGGTGCGCCGCGTCTACTACCTCTCCCTGGAGTTCCTGATCGGGCGCCTGCTGGGCAACAACGTCATCAACCTGGGGCTGGAGCAGCAGTGCCGCGAGGCGATGGACTCCCTGGGGCTGGATTGGAACCGCCTGCGCGACTATGAGATGGACGCGGGGCTGGGCAACGGCGGCCTGGGCCGCCTGGCGGCGTGCTTCATGGACTCGCTGGCCACGCTGAACCTGCCGGCCACGGGCTATGGCCTGCGCTACGACTACGGCATCTTCCGCCAGCGCATCATCAACGGCGAGCAGCGCGAGGAGCCGGACAACTGGCTGAAGTATGGCTACCCCTGGGAGATCCAGCGCCCCGAATACGCCTGCCTCATCGGCTTCGGCGGGCACGTGGAGCACTACACGGGCCGCACGGGCCGCGACGAGTGGGTCTGGGTGCCCGCCCAGCAGGTGCAGGCGGTGCCCTATGACCTGCCCATCGTGGGCTACAAAGGCAAGACGGTCTCCACCCTCCGCCTGTGGAGCGCCAAGGCGACCAACGAGTTCTCGCTCGACGAGTTCAACCGCGGCGACTACGTGGAGGCCGTGGAGGCCAAGGTGCTCGCCGAGAACCTGACCAAGGTGCTCTACCCGAACGACAGCACCACGCAGGGCAAGGAGCTGCGCCTCCGCCAGCAGTACCTCTTCGTGGCCGCCTCGGTGCACGACATCCTGCGCCGTTTCCGCGAGGAAGGGCACGAATGGCGCCACCTGCCCAAGTACGTCTTCATCCAGCTCAACGACACCCACCCCACCCTGGCCATCCCCGAGCTCATGCGCATCCTCGTGGACGTGGAGGGGCTGGCGTGGGACGACGCGTGGACCTACGTCCGCGCCTGCACCGGCTACACCAACCACACCGTCCTCCCCGAGGCCTTGGAGAAGTGGCCCGTGCCGCTGATGGAGCGCGTCCTCCCCCGCCACATGCAGATCATCTACGAGATCAACGCGCGCTTCCTCCAGCACGTCGCCACCCTCTATCCCGGCGACGTCGCGCGCCTGGCCCGCATGAGCCTCATCGACGAGGCCGGCGACAAGTCCGTCCGCATGGCGAACCTCTGCCTCGTGGGCTCTAGCGCCGTCAACGGCGTGGCCGCCCTCCACACCGAGATCCTCAAGAAGACCATCTTCCGGGACTTCTACGAGATCATGCCGACGCACTTCTCCAACAAGACCAACGGCATCACCCAGCGCCGCTGGCTCCTCAAGGCCAACCCCCGCCTCGCCGCCCTCATCACCGAGACCATCGGCGACGGCTGGGTCACCGACCTTGGCGAACTCGCCAAGCTCAAGGCCAAGACCAACGACAAAGCCTTCCTTGACCGCTTCGCCGAGATCAAGCGCGCCAACAAAGAGATCCTCGCCAACACCATCTTCAACACCCTTGGCTTCCAGGTCTCCCCCGACGCGATCTTCGACGTGCAGGTCAAGCGCCTGCACGAGTACAAGCGCCAGCTCCTCCTCGTCCTCTACATCATCATCCTCTTCAACCGGCTCATCGAGAAGCCCGACCTCGACGTCTACCCGCGCGTCTTCATCTTCGGCGCGAAGGCCGCCCCCGGCTACTGGGTGGCCAAGCTGATCATCCGCCTCATCCACGGCGTGGCCAGCGTGGTCAACACCCACCCCCTCGTCAAAGGCCGCCTCGCCGTCGCCTTCCTGCCCGACTACCGCGTCTCCCTCGCCGAGAAGATCATCCCCGCGGCCAACGTCTCCGAGCAGATCTCCCTGGCCGGCACCGAGGCCTCCGGCACCGGCAACATGAAGCTCATGCTCAACGGCGCCATCACCCTCGGCACCCTCGACGGCGCCAACGTCGAGATCGCCCAGGAGGTCGGCCCCGAGAACATCGTCATCTTCGGCCTCAAGACCGAGGAGGTCGAGAAACTCCGCCCCACCTACAACGCCCGCGCCATCTACGAGAGCAACCCCGAGATCAAGCGCGCGCTCGACATGATCCGCCGCAACGTCTTCTCCCTGATGGCCCCCGGCGTCTTCGAGCCCCTCCTCCAGAACCTGCTCGACTACAACGACTACTACATGCTCCTCAAGGACCTGCCCGACTTCATCAAGGCGCAGGACCGCATCGAGGCCCTCTACCGCGACACCAACGCGTGGAACAAAGCCTCCCTCATCAACGTCGCCTCCGCCGGCAAGTTCTCCAGCGACCGCACCATCCGCGAGTACGCCCACGACATCTGGCACCTCACCCCCTTCACCGCCAAGTGAGCGAGGACAGACCAGACAAAAAAAGCCCCCGACCGTTCGGTCGGGGGCTTTTTTTGTGTCCGCGCACAGCCCGAAACGCGATTGCGCGGACGCGCCCAATACCCTCCGTGGAGATGGGGACACTATGCAAAACGGAGGCCCCCATCATCCCGGATGCCCTCCGCCTCCCCCAGGATCAGCCGCCGATCCACCCCGGCTCAGCCGCCGATCCACTTTGACTCGGGGGCTGATCCTCCTTGGCTCGGGGGCTGATCCTCCTTGGCTCAACCGCAAAGACGCAAGGTGGCGCGGGAGGCTTGCGGGCTCCCCGCTGACCGCTCCCTACCGCCCTCGCCTCCCGCGCTGCCCGTTGTGAGTCCTTCCCTCTGTCCCCCTCTGGCAGTCCTGTCGGCGGTAGCCGACCCCCAATCCGCCTCAATCTGCGCAATCTGCGGTTTCCCCCCGTCGTCCTGCGCGGGCCACGCCCGCGCTCCCCTTTGTGTCCGTTGTGCCCTTTGTGATTGTCCCTTCCCTCCCCATCGTGCTTCGTGTCCCTCCGTGCCCCCCTTCGTGCGCTTTGTGATCTTCCCCCCTGGCAGTCCTGTCGGCGGTAGCCGACCCCCAATCTGCCCCAATCCGCGCAATCTGCGGTTCCCCCTCGCCGTCCATCCCGTCCTGCGCGGGTCACGCCGATCACGCAGGGGTGGGATGGGTTTGCTATACTTTGCGCATGGATATCGAAGAGCAGGCAATCAGGTATTTGTTCGAGAGCGAGCCGGAGAAGACCTTCGGGGTCGCGGAGATCGTGAAGACGCTCGGGCTGCGGGGGAAGGCCGCGAAACGTCTGCCTGCGTTGCTGCGCGCGATGGCGCGGAGCGGGGAGTTGGTGGAGAAGCGGCGTGGCCACTACCACGCGGGCGCCGGCGCGGGGGTGATGAGCGGCACGCTCCGCGTAACGCGCAGCGGCGCGGGCATCGTGACGGATGAGGCGACGGGGCGGCAGGTCTTCGTGGAGGAGCGCGACGTGGGGCGCGCCATCCAGGGCGACCGCGTGACGGTGGCGTTCCGCAAGGGCGACCGGACGGATCCGGTGGGCGTCATCCGCAGCATCGACGCGGAGGCCGTGCGCGACGTGGTGGGGACGGTGCGCAGAGTCGGCGGGGCGTTGCTCGTCTCGCCGCTGAACCCCATCTACAAGAGCGATTTCGAGGTGCGCGGGGAGGCGCGTGGGGCCAAGCCGGGGGATCGCGTGGTGGTGCGCGTGCGCCGCACGGGGCAGGGGCGCGAGGAGCGCCTCGCGGCGGAGATCCTGGAGGTCATCGGCCCGGAGGACAAGCCTTCGCTGGACACGGTGGCCATCCTGCGGCAGTATGACCTCCCGGAGGCCTTCCCCGATGCCGTGATGGCGGAGTCGGAGCAGGTGGCGCGCCTCCTCCATGAGCCGGGCGAACGCCTGGATCTGCGCGACCGCTTCATCCTGACGATCGACCCCGCGTCGGCGCGGGACTTCGACGACGCCATCAGCCTGGAGCACGACGCGGAGGGCCGCCGCGTGCTGGGCGTCCACATCGCGGACGTGAGCCACTTCGTGCGCCCGGGGAGCGCGTTGGACAAGGAGGCTTACCGCCGCGGGACGAGCGTCTATCTGGTGGACAAGGTGGTGCCGATGCTGCCCGAGCAGCTCTCCAACGGCGTCTGCTCGCTGATGCCGGGGGAGGACCGCCTGACCTTCTCGGTCTTCATCACCTACGACGCACAGGGGCGGACGGTGGGCGTGCGCTTCGCCAAAAGCATCATCCGCTCGAAGCAGCGCCTCTCCTACGAGGAGGCCATCGCCCTGTTGGAGGGGCGCCCCACGGAGATCGCGTGCGGGCCGTTGGACCCGCGCACGGCGCCGATGCTGAAGGAGACGCTGGGCCTAACACGCCAGCTGAAGAAGATCCGCGAGCGCAACGCCGCCCTCGAGATGGCCTCGCAGGAGGTGGAGATCGAGTTGGACGCGGAGGGCCGGATGGTCGGCATCCACGCGGCCTCGAACGACGAGTCGCACCAACTGATCGAATGCTGCATGGTGGCGGCGAACGAGGCGGTGGCGCGGGAGCTGCTGACGCACCAGGTGGCCGTCATCAGCCGCCTCCACGAGGCGCCGGACGACGACAAGATCGCGAAACTGGAGGTGGAGCTCCGCAAGCTCGGCATCCGCCCCCGCAACCTGCGCGAGCCGAAGGAGCTGGCCGCCCTCCTCCACGACACGGCCGACCACCCGCTGAAGTACCACATCCATATGCTGGTGCTGCGCTCCCTCAAGCGCGCGCTCTACTCGGCCAAGCAGCATGGGCACTTCGGCTTGGCGCTGACCTACTACTCGCACTTCACCTCGCCCATCCGCCGTTACCCCGACTTGGTGATGCACCGGCAGTTGGCCGACTACCTGACCCCCGGCGGGCGCGGGGGGCGCCTCGACCAAGGCTGGCTCGACCGCGCCGCCGCCCACGCCACGGAGCGCGAGCAGATCGCCGACGAGGCCGAACGCGCCCTCACCGAGATCAAGAAGTATCGCTTCCTCCAACAGCAGCTGGACGAACGCAAGCCGCAGACCTACGACGCGGTGGTCACGGCGGTGAAGCCCTTCGGCTTCTTCGTGGACGTCATCGACCTGCAGCTCACGGGGTTGGTGCACATCGCGGGCATCTCCAAGCAGTACGTCGTCTTCAACCAAGCCTCCGAGTCCCTCTGCGCCGGCAAGCTGACCATCAAGGCCGGCATGAGCCTGAAGGTCTACGTGGCGCGGGTGGACTTCCCCCTCCGTCGGCTGGACTTCGCCTACGTGCAGGGCAGCGCGGTGGATCTCTGGAACGGCGGACGCCACGCGGAGGAGACCCGCCTCGCGGCCATCGCCAAGCAGCACGGCGGCGAGAAGGCCCGCCGGCGCCGCCCCGAGGCCTCCGCCAAACCCGCGCGCCCGCGCCCGCCGAAGGCCGCCAAGCCCGCCGCCAAGGCGCCCAAAGCCGCGAAACCCGCCGCCAAACCCGCCGCCAAAAAGCCCCGCCAGGGCCGAAAAGGGAAACAATGAGGCGCGCCTCCTACCACAACCACACCGTCTTCAGCGATGGGGCGGACGCCCCCGCGGACTTCCTGCGCCAGGCCCTTGACCAGGGCGTCGACGTCCTGGGCTTCTCGGACCATTACTACCGCGAGGGCCCCGGCGCGGCGGAGGCGCCGGACTGGGCCCTCCAGCCGAGCCTGGAGGCCCGTTACTTCGAGACCCTCGCGGACCTGGCCGCCTCCGCGCCCATCGAGATCCGCGTGGGGCTGGAGTTCGACTGGCTCGACGGCGCGGCCGACTGGCTCGCCGCCCCCGCCCGCGACCCCCGCCTGGACTACGCCATCGGCTCGGTCCACTTCGTCGGCCGGCAGACCATCGACACCGACCGCGCCTTCTGGGAGCGCCTCTCCCCCGACGAAATCACCGAGACCCACCGCCGTTACTGGCTGGCCGTGCGCGACATGGCCGAGAGCGGACTCTTCGACATCGCCGGGCACCTCGACCTCGCCAAGAAGTTCGCCTTCTATCCCGCCGAGGATCTCACCCCGCTCATCCGCGACGCACTGGACGCCGTCAAGGCCGCCGGCATGGTGGCGGAGCTCAACACCTCCGGCTGGGCCAAGGACTGCCGCGAGTGCTACCCCAGCGAGGCCATCCTCCGCGCCTGCCTCCACCGCGAAATCCCCGTAACCGTCTCCGCCGACGCGCACCGCGCCAACCTCGTCTGCGCGAACTTCGCGCGCGCCTACGACCTGCTCGCCCGCGTGGGCTACCGGCAGATCGTTCGCTTCCGCGGCCGCGAACGCATCTTTGAGCCCCTCGAACCCTGACGAAAGCCCCCCATGTCCCCCTACATCCTCTGGCCCCTCTCCTTCCTTCTGGCGCTCGTCCTCTTCAGCCTCGCCGTCTTCATCCACGAACTGGGCCACTTCCTCGCCGCCCGCCTGCTGGGGATGCGCGCGGACGTCTTCTCCGTCGGCTTCGGCCCCGCCCTCTGGAAGAAGACCATCCGCGGCACCGAGATCCGCCTCTCCGCCATCCCCTTCGGCGGCTACGTCTCCCTCCCGCAGCTCGACCCCGAGGGGATGCAGGGCATCCAGGGCGACCACGGCGCGCCGCTCCCCCCCGCCGCGCCGTGGAAGCGCGTGGTCGTCGCCTTCGCCGGCCCCTTCGGCAACCTGTTGCTCGCCCTTGTCTGCGCCGCCGCCATCGCGTGGCTCGCCCCGCCCGAGGCCACCGGCGCCTCCACCACCGTGGGCTACGTCGAGGACGGCTCCTCCGGCGCCAAGGCCGGCTTCCTGCGCGGCGACCGCATCACCGCCGTCAATGGCAACGCCGTCCGCTCCTGGAGCGACTTCCTCGTCGAGAGTTACCTCGGCGGCGGCACCAACGCCACCGTCTCCGTCTCCGTCGAGCGCGAGGGCCGGCCCCTCACCCTCACCGCCACGCTCGACACCCGCCTCCAGCCCGAGGAGGAGATCTACGTCATCGGCGGCCTCCTCCCCGGCCCCCTCGACCTCGGCGTCGGCGACATCGTCCCCGGCTCGCCCGCCGACAAGGCCGGGCTCCGCCGCGGCGACGTCATCCTCACCGTCGACGGCGCCCCCTTCGTCCGCTTCGAGCAGCTCACCGCCCGCCCCGACCCCGCCGCGCCCGTCGCCCTCACCGTGCGCGCCTTCGCCGACCCCGAGGGCGAGCCCCGCGCGCTGACCCTCACCCCCGAGGCCCTCCCCGCCCTCCCCGGCGAGGAGAACCCGCCCCCGCGCATCGGCGTCACGCTGGGGATGTTCGGGCAGGGGCGCTTCCAGTGGATGGCCGAGCGCGGCGTCTGGGCGCAGCTCCGCGCCGACGCCATGAGCGTCATCCGCGTCCTCGAGGCCCTCTGCGCCCCCAAGACCGAGGGCGAGGCCGGGCGCGCCGCCTCCGGCCTCGGCGGCCCCATCATGATCTTCGGCCTCTTCGTGCAGGTGGTGCAGACGGGGCTCTGGGCCAGCCTCGGCTTCCTGCGCCTCATCTGCGTGAACCTCGCCCTCCTCAACCTCCTCCCCCTCCCGGTGCTCGACGGCGGGCACATCCTCTTCGCCCTCTACGCCATCATCCGCCGCAAGGAGGCTCCCGCCCGCCTCGTCAACATCCTCACCAACGTCTTCGTCTGGCTCCTCATCGCCCTCTTCCTCATCCTGATCTACCGCGACTCCATGCGCATGATCGTCCCCTTCTTCCAAAACCTCATCGCCGGGTGAGCGGGAGCGCCATGATGACCCTCCGCACCCAGACCCGCCGGCTCCACGTCGGCCCCGTCCCCGTCGGCGGCGGCGCACCCATCGCCGTCCAGACGATGGCCAACGTCCCCACCGCCGACGTCCCCGCCGTCCTCCGCCAGATCGACCGCGCCGCCGAGCTGGGGTGCGACCTCTTCCGCGTGGCCGTGCCCGACGCCCAGGCCGCCGAGGCGCTCCGCGCCCTCTGCGCCAAGAGCCGCCTCCCCCTCATCGCCGACATCCACTTCGACCACCGCCTCGCCCTCGCCGCCATCGAGGCCGGCATCGCCGCCCTCCGCATCAACCCCGGCAACATCGGCGGGGCCGACCGCGTCCGCGCCGTCGTCGAGGCCGCCTGCCCCCGCCGCATCCCCATCCGCATCGGCGTCAACGGCGGCTCCCTCGAAAAGCCCCTCCTGGCGAAATACGGCTCCGCCACCCCCGAGGCCCTCGTCGAGAGCGCCCTCGGCCACGTCCGCCTCCTCGAGGCCCTCGACTACCGCGAGATCAAGATCTCCGTCAAGGCCTCCGACATCCCCCGCACCCTCGCCGCCTACCGCCTCCTCGCCGAGCGCGTGGACTATCCCCTCCACCTCGGCCTCACCGAGGCCGGCACCGCCCTCCGCGGCACCGTGACCAGCTGCGTCGCCCTCTCGCGCCTCCTGGAGGATGGCCTGGGCGACACGCTCCGCATCTCCCTCACCGCGCCCATCGAGCAGGAGGTGCGCGTGGGCGTGGAGCTCCTCCGCGCCTGCGGCCTCCGCGCCCCCGGCGCGTGGGTCACCAGCTGCCCCACCTGCGGCCGCACGCAGGTCGACGTCCAATCCGCCGCCGAGACCGTCTCCGACGCCCTCGAAGGCTTCTACCGCGCCCACCCCGCCGCCAAGCGCCTCCACGTCGCCGTCATGGGCTGCGTCGTCAACGGCCCCGGCGAGGCCCGCGAGGCCGACCTCGCCCTCTGCGGCGGGCGCGGCGTCTTCGCCCTCTACCGCCGCGGCCAGGCCCTCGCCACCCTCCCCGCCGCCGAGGCCGTGGAGGCGCTCCTCCGGCTCGTCGCCGAGGAGGCCCTGTGAGCGCCGCCCCCCGCACCCTCGTCATCACCCCCACCTACAACGAGCGCGAGAACCTCGCGCCCTTCGCCGACGCCGTCCTCGCCGCCCTCCCCCACGCCCACCTGCTCATCGTGGACGACGCCTCGCCCGACGGCACCGGCGCCCTCGCCGAGGCCCTTGCCCGGCGCGAGCCGCGCCTCCGCGTCCTCCACCGCCCCGCCAAGGCCGGCCTCGGCCGCGCCTACCTCGCCGGCTTCCGCCAAGCCCTCGCCGCGGGCTACGCGCGCGTCATCCAGATGGACGCCGACTTCTCCCACGACCCCAAGGAGCTCCCCTGCCTCCTCGCCGCCGCCGATGAGGCCGACCTCGTCCTCGGCTCCCGCTACAGCGCCGGAGGCGTCCGCGTCCTCAACTGGCCCCTCCGCCGCCTCTTCCTCAGCTATGGCGCGGGGCTCTACGTCCGCCTCCTCACCCGCCTCCCCGTCATGGACCCCACCGGCGGCTACAAATGCTTCCGGCGCGAGGTGCTCCAAGCCATCCTCAGCGGCCCCATCGCCGCCGAGGGCTACGCCTTCCAGATCGAGACCACCTACCACGCCTGGCGCAAAGGCTTCCGCATCACCGAGCTGCCCATCGTCTTCGCCGACCGCGCCGCAGGCGTCTCCAAGATGTCCCTCGCCATCGCCTGGGAGGCCGTCTTCCTAGTGCTCCGCCTGGCCTTCCGCCACCGGTGAGGCCACGCGCGCGCCCGGGGAGGTTGGGGTCCGCGAAGACGCAACGGGCGCGGGCGGCGGACGGCACGATACGATTTTCCTTGACACTAAGGGGGGGGGTGGTATTTTATCGGTGTCTTGAGTCAAAGGAGACACACCGATGAAGCGACTTCTCACCGTCTTGTTCGCCGTGGCCGCCGTTGGGGCCGCGCAGGCGCTGACCTTCGATTGGGAGGGGGCGACCACCGTCACGCTCGGGGCGACGAGCGCGTACCGCAATTCCTCCACGGGCCAATACATCGTCGATGAGGGCATTTCCATCGCGCCTGCCACCAGTTTTTCCATGCGGGTGGCGGTGGATTTCCTCAAGCCGACGGGCGCGGAATATTTCAATGACAATCGGGTGGGTGCGAATAAGGGGACCGATCTGCTCACGTTGGCGACCTTCTTCTCCAATAACGAGGGGGGCGGCCGGCGGCAGGAGCTGACCGTTTACTTCTACGGCGCCAACATCTCCACGTGGGGCAACGACGGCGCGGGGTCGAAAGGGACGGGGGTCAGGGTGCCGACGTTGGCGCAGAACAACACCTTCGAGTTCACCTACGACGCCGCGCGGGAGGAGATGGTCATCTCCCTCAACGGCACCGTCTTGGTGACCTTGGGCGAGGGCTTCCTGCCGGACTTCACGCAGGGGATCGACGGCGTGGACCTGATGGGTGGCTATGGCAGCGCGAACTGGACGAAACTCAACAAGACCAGCGACCTTTGGGTCTCCTCCGTCTCTTACACCACGACGGTGATCCCCGAGCCGACGGCGCTGGCGTTGCTGGCGTTGGGCGTGGCGGGTGTGGCTCTTCGCCGCAGGGTGGCGTGAGACTTCCTCTCCGGGAATGATGGGCGGGCCCAAAAGGGCCCGCCTTTTTTGTGCCAAGTGGGCGAGGCCTGCCGCCCCCTCCGTTTCTTTCCCGCCGCCACCTCACGGAGACTTGGCGGCTGAGTCTCGGTGGATCGGCCGCTGACACTCGGAGACTTAGCGGCTGAGTCTCGGTGGATCAGCCGCTGACGCGGGGAGACTTGGCGGCTGAGTCTCGGTGGATCAGCCGCCACCTCACGGGGACTTGGCGGCTGAGGCTCTCTTCCCTCTTCCCCCAAGGTGCGCGAGCACGGTCTGCGATGCACATGGGCGCGGCTGTGGGGGAGGGCGGTTGCCAAATCATCCCGAAAGCGTTACACTATCCTCAACGACAACCTCAAAGGAGAGTAAATCATGGCCAAAGGTCTCATCAAGAACGCCTACATCGTCAGCCCTGGATATGAGTTCGACGGCGGGGCAATCGTCATCGAGGACGGCAAGATCGCCAAAGTCCTCCAGCCCGGCACGCCGCTGCCCACCGACACGGACTGGGTGTACGACGCGGAAGGCAATCTCGTCATGCCCGGCTTCATCGATGTCCACACCCACGGCGCCGCCGGCGTGGACGTCTGCGACGCGGACGACCCCACGGCCATCGAGACGATCGCCAAGGCGAAGCTGGAGGAAGGGTGCACGTCGTGGTGCCCCACCACCCTCACCGTCGCCTCGGAGGATCTTGAGAAGGCGCTCGGGCACGTGGCCGAATACCGCAAGAACGAGAAGTACGCCAAGGTGCTCGGCGTCCACCTCGAAGGGCCGTTCATCAACCCCGCCTGCTGCGGCGCCCAGAACCCCGCCTTCCTGCGCAAGCCTGACATCGAGGAGGTGAAGCGCCTCAACGCCATCTCCCCCGTCTGCCAGATCACCTTCGCCCCGGAGAGCGAGGTGGGCGAGGGCGCCAAGTTCGCCCGCGAGTGCCTGGAGATGGGCATCGTCCCCTCCGCCGGCCACAC
Source organism: uncultured Lentisphaeraceae bacterium (assembly GCA_949288955.1). GTDB lineage: Bacteria > Verrucomicrobiota > Kiritimatiellia > RFP12 > DVOR01 > Spyradenecus. The sequence continues at coordinate 14,405 of CASEMS010000029.1, read as the reverse complement.
CAAGTGCTCCTACAAGGAGTTCAAGGCGGCCTATGCGGCGGGCCTGCGCCACCTCACCCACTTCTGCAACCAGATGACCCCGCTCCACCACCGCGACATCGGCCTCGTCGGCGCCGGCCTGCTGTTGGACGACCTCCGCGCCGAGATGATCTGCGACAAGATCCACCTCTGCCCGGAGATGATCGAGCTGGCCTTCAACACCAAGGACATCGAGTCCATCCTCCTCATCACCGACTCCATGCGCGCCAGCCATATGCCCGACGGCCCCTCCAGCCTCGGCGGCCTGGACGTCATCGTCAAGGATGGCGCCGCGCGCCTGGCCTCCAACGGCGCGCTCGCGGGCTCCATCCTCCGCATGAACGTCGCCCTCAAGAATGTCTGGGAGGTCACCGGGATGCCCCTCAACGTCCTCGTCAAGACCACCTCCTACAACCAAGCCGTCGAGCATGGGCTGGAGGACACCTTGGGCTGCATCGAGCCTGGGTACGTCGCCGACATCGCCGTCTTGGACGACGAGGACTTCTCCGTCAAGGCCGTCTTCGTCAACGGCGAGAAGCGCCTCTGAGCGCGCCCGCACGGCACAAAAAAAGCCCCGCCAGTTGCCTGGCGGGGCTTTTTTTGTTCGCACGGTTCGGCGCGCTCACTCGGCGCGGAAGACGACGGTCGCACCCTGGCTGGGGGTGATCTGGGCGACGTCGCAGGGCTTGCCGGTCTGGGCCTTGTAGCCCTCGGCGATGGCCGCGCGGGCGGCCTCGGCCTGGTCGGCGCGCACCAGCACGACGGCGGAGCCGCCGAAGCCGCCGCCGGAGATGCGCGCGCCGAGGACGCCGGGGGTGGCCTGCGCGATGGCGACGACGCGGTCGATCTCGGGGTGGGAGTTCTCGAAGTAGACCTGCGAACTCTTGTGGGAGGCGTTGAGGAGGCGGCCGAAGCCTTCGAGGTCGCCCTTCTCCAGGAGCGTGGCGCCCTCGAGGACGCGCTCGTCCTCGCCGATGGGGTGCGCGGCGCGGGCGGCGACGGTGGGGTCGAGCCCGGCCTTGTGGGCCTCCCACTCCGCCCACGAGACATCGCGGAGGGCGGTCACGGGGTGCGGAAGCACCTTGGCGAAGTAGGCGGCGGCCTCCTCGCAGGCCTGTCGGCGGCTGTTGTACTGGCCATCGACGAGCGCGTGCTTGGCGTGGGGGTTGCACATGAGGAAGCAGACGGTGGGGCCGAGGTCGACGGTCTCGACCTTGAGGGTGCGGAAGTCGGTCTTCACCAGCTTGCCCTGCGCGCCGCAGAGGGAGGAGATCTGGTCGAGGAGGCCGCAGGAGCAGCCCGCGTAGTCATGCTCGGCCCGTTGGCCGATCTTGGCGAGGGTGACGGCGTCGGCCTCGATCTCCCAGAGGGCGCAGAGGGCCTTGGCGGTGCACATCTCGAGGGCGGCGGAGGAGGAGAGGCCGGAGCCGAGGGGGATGTTGCCGAGGAACATGGCGTCGAAGCCGCGGGTCTGCGGCTTGAGGGCGGCCAGCCCGGCGACGGTGCCGATGACGTAGTTGGCCCAGGTGTCCTCCTTCACGGGCGTGGCGCCGGTGAGGGGGAAGGTGACCTCGTGCATGAGGTCGCCCGCCACGATGCGGTTCTTGCCGAGGTCGTTGGGGCGGACGGCGAAGAAGGTGCCATAGTCGATGGCCGCGGAGAAGACGTAGCCTTCGTTGTAGTCGGTGTGGTTGCCCAGCACCTCGATGCGGCCGGGCGCGTAGGAGACGACGGTTGGCGCGACGCCATAGTGGGCGCCGAACTTCTCAAGCAATTCGTCGTAGACGTCTTGGTTGACCATTTGGGGATTCCTTTCCGGTTAGGCACGGATGAGGGCGAGCACCTCGTCGCGTTTGGCCTCCATCTCGGCCTGGCTGGCGGTGCTTTCAAGATTGAGGCGGACGAGCGGCTCGGTGTTGGAGCAGCGGACGTTGAACCACCAGGTGGGATACTCCACGCTCACGCCATCCAGCTCGAAGACGTGGCCGTCGGCATACTTGGCCTTCAGCTTGGCGAGGATCTCCTTGGGGTCGCAGGCGACCTTGGAGTTGATCTCGCCGGAGCACCAGTATTTGCGCAGGGGCGCAATCAGCTCGGAGAGGGGCTTGCCGCTCTGGGTGACGATGTTGGCCAGGGCGATGGCGGCCATGGAGGAGCTCTCGGCCACGTAGTTGTCGCGGAAGTAGTAGTGGCCGGAGAGCTCGCCGGCGAAGATGGCTTTGTGCTCGCGCATCTGGGCCTTGATGAAGGCGTGGCCCACGCGGCTCATCATGGGGGTGCCGCCGGCGGCCTCGATGACCTCCTTGACGACGTGGCTAGAGCGCAGGTCGTAGAAGATGACGCCCTTCTCGCGCTTGAGGACGTCCTGGGCGATGAGCGCCGTAACCAAGTCCATGGGGATGATCTCGCCCTTCTCGTCCACGAAGCCCGCGCGATCCGCGTCGCCGTCGAAGGCCACGCCGAAGTCGTAGCCGCCCTGGCGGATGGTCTCCTGGAGCTTGGCGAGGGTGGCGTGGTGGAGGGGGTTGGCCTCGTGATTGGGGAAGGAGCCGTCGATGTCGCCGTAGAGGGCGGTCTGGTCGATGGCGTCCACGAAGGTCTGCGCCTCAAGGATGCCCATGCCGTTGGCGTAGTCGATGGCCAGGCGAGGCTTGCGGGCGAAGGCCATCACGGGGCGGATGTGCTCACGGTAGGCGGGGAGGATGTCGTGGGTGGTGACGGCGCCGGGCGTGGCGGCGGGCGGGTCGAAGGCCTTGTCCGTCACGATGCGCTCGATGTCGGCGATGCCGGTGTCGCCGGAGATGGGCACCGCCTGCGCGCGGCAGAGCTTGAAGCCGTTCCACTCGGCGGGGTTGTGCGAGGCGGTGATCATCACCGAGCCATCCGCGCCCAGCGAGCCGTTGGCGTAGTAGTTCATCGGGGTGGAGCAGAGGCCGATGTCGATGACGTCCGCCCCCAGCTCCGTGATGCCGCGCGCCAACGCCTCCTGCAACGGCACGGAATGCGGCCGGCAATCGCGCCCCAGCACCACCTTCTTGGCGTGCGTCAGGGTCACATAGGCCCGGCCGATGTCATAGGCGATGGCCTCGGTGAGATCCTGCCCATAAATGCCACGGATGTCGTAAGCTTTGAAGATTCCGCTCATAAGATGGCTCCTTAGTGTTGGTTGGTGCCCCAAGCATACCAAATCCCGCCGCGCTTGGGAAGCCCGCTCAGCCGCGCGGATGGGCGGCGTGGTAGGTCTCGGCGAGACGCTCGGGGGCGAGATGGGTGTAGATCTGCGTGGTGGCGGGGGAGGCGTGGCCGAGCAGCTCTTGGACGACGCGCAGGTCTGCGCCGTGGGTGAGGAGATGGGTGGCGAAGGAGTGGCGGAGTTTATGCGGGGAGAGATCCGGGGAGAGCCCGGCGGCGGCGAGCCAACGCTTCATGAAGCGTTCGATGGAGCGGGTGGTGAGGCCGTGGCCGTCGCGGTTGAGGAAGACGGGGCGGTCGGGGGCGTCGGTGCCGGGCCAGAGGAGCGGGGCCTGGGCGCGCATGGCGCGGAGGGCGGCGAGGGCGGGGGCGCCGAGCAGGCAGAGGCGCTCCTTGTCGCCCTTGCCAATCACGCGGCAGACACCGGCGTCGAGGTCGAGGCGGGCGTTGGTCAGGGCGGCGATCTCGGCGATGCGGGCGCCGGTGGAGTAGAGGGTCTCGAAGAGGGCGGCGTCGCGCAGGAGGAGATAGCGCGTGAGGGGGTCTGGGGGCGTGGGGGCGTCGAGCGCTTGGCGGAGGGCCTCGGCGGGGGCGTTGAGGAGCCGGGTGACCTCGGCCTCGGTGAGCAGGATGGGGAGGTTCTTGGCGCGGCGGGGCGGGCGGAGCGTGGCGAAGGGCGAGACCTTGACGGCCTCGGCGCGGAGGAGGAAACGATAGAAGACGCGGAGGGCGGCGAGCTTGCGGGAGGTGGAGGTGGGCTTGGCGCCGGTGCGGGCGTAGGCATGGAGGAAGCGTTGCGCGGCGTCACGGTCGGGCGTGGCCCAGTCGAGGGGGAGGGGTGCCTCCTTGCCCCAATGGAAGCGGGCGAACTGCCCAAGGTCGCGCAGGTAGTTGGCGACGGTGTGCGGGCTGGCGTGCCGGACGTCCCGGAGCGAGACGACAAAGCGGGCGACCCAAGGGTCGTCCGCGATGTCGGGGCGTGAGGGGAATGTAGGGAGGGTGTGTTGGTTGCGGTTCACGGCTTGGGCTGCGTGAGCGGGGCGGCGTTGAGCCCCAGTCGGCGGAGACGCTCCATGCCGACGCGGCTCATGCGCCCATGGAAATCCTCCCACTTGCGGTCGGCCTGCGGGGTCCAGCCGATCTCGGCGATGGCGGCGGCGCGGGGCCACATCTTCCAATCGCGGTCCTCATCGGCACGGATGTACTCGGCCCAGAGATTGCCTTGGAGGCCAAGGACAAACGCCTGGGCCTCGGGGGGAAGCCCCGCGGAGGGGTCGATGGAGTAGGTCTTCCAGATGGGATTGGGCGTGTTGTTGGGGATGTACTCGTAGGGATCGTTGGGGGCCTGCTGGTTGTAGTCGATGTAGCAGAAGGGTTTGGGGGTCATGACGACGGGGTGGCCGGCCTTGGCGGCCTGGATGCCGGCGGCGGTGCCGCGCCAGCTCATGATGGCCGCGCCCTTGGGCAGGCCGCCCTCAAGGATCTCGTCCCAGCCGATGCAGTTGCGGCCCTTGGAGGCAAGATACGCGGCGAAGTGCTCGGCGAACTTGGTCTGGAGCTGATGCATGTTCTTGCACCCGAGCGCCTTCATCTTGGCCTGGCACTTGGGGCAGGCGTTCCAACGGTCTTTGGGCGCCTCGTCACCGCCGATGTGGACGTAGGTGCCGGGGAAGAGGGCGACGACTTCGTCGAGGACATCCTCGAGCAGCTCGTAGGTCTTGGGGTTGCCGGCGCAGAAGATCTCCTTGAGGACGCCCCAGTTGGGGGTGAGGTCAGGCTTGGCGGCACAGGCGAGCTCGGGGTAGGCGCGGAGCGCGGCGACGGCGTGGCCGGGCATCTCGATCTCGGGGACGATGGTGATGTGGAGTTTGTTGGCGTAGGCGACGACCTCGCGGATCTGCTCCTGGGTGTAGAACTCGGCGGGCTGGGGCTCGCCGTCCTGCTTGGTGCGGGCGAAGGGACGGGGCGTGGAGGGGCGGGCGGCGCCGACCTGCGTCAGGCGCGGGTACTTCTTGATCTCGATGCGCCAACCTTGGTCGTCGGTGAGGTGCCAGTGGAGGACGTTGAGTTTGTGCGCGGCCATCGCGTCAAGCTGACGCTTGAGGGACTCGACGCCGAAGAAGTTGCGGCAGGGGTCGAGCATGATGCCGCGCCAAGCGTAACGCGGCGCGTCCTCGATGGCGACGGCGGGCATCTCCCACTTGGCGCGGACGGGCGCCTTGCGATAGATGTCCGCAGGGAAAAGCTGGCGGATGGTCTGGATGGCGTAGAAGGCGCCGGCGGGGTCGGAAGCGCGGATTTCCACGCCCTGCTCGGTAACCGTCAGGGCATAACCCTCCTTGGGGCGCGCCGCGTCATAGACGAAGTTGAAGGTCGGGGCCTTGTCGGTGGGCTTGAGCCAAACGCCGGTGGCGGGGAAGAGCGTCTGCCGGAGGGTCTCCATCTCGTCGGCGAAACGGGCGTCGCCGCCCACCGTCTGCCCCCATTTGAGGGCGAAGGGTTTGCCCTCTCCCTCGACGACGGAGACGGGACGCGGCACGATGTCCGGCACGGCAGCGCGGAGCGCGGGGACGATCACAAGGGCGGCGAGGACCGCGGCAAGCAGACTGCGCATGGGGACTCCTTCAGGGTTCGATGACAACGTAGGTGGGAAGACCTTTGATGGCGAAGCGTTCCTGGGTGGGCCGAATGGCGCGGTCGGCCAAATCCATCCGCACCTTGAGGAAGACGAAGCGCTCCAACTCCTTCTGGACGGCAGGGTCAGGGAAGGTCTCGGCCTCCATCTCCTCGCACGCCTTGCAGGCGGTGCCCCAGAAGTCGAGGAGGACGGGCTTGCCGTCGGCGCGGGCCTCGGCGATGGCGGCCTCGATGGCAGGCAGGTTCGCGCCGTCGAGCCCCTCGCTGGGCAGGAGCCCGCGGACGGCCACCCAGCCATAGTGCGCCGCGAAGAGGAGCACCACCACGCCAAACCCCTTCTTCACCCAGTTCATCCAAACACCCGGCTTCGGCAGGAAGGCCAGCCCCGCGCCCGCGATCGGCCACGGCAACGCCATGCCGACGCCCAGCACGAAGGGCAGGCACAGCATCCACCACGCCCCCTGCGCCACGCCATCAGCCGTCAGCAACAACACGGCCAACAGCACCGGCGCGACGCACGCACCCGCCAACACCGCGCTCACCGCGCCGGCCACGAAGGCCGCCGCCGCGCCCTTCTTGCCGCTCCCGGGGCCGGAGAAGCGCGTGAGGTCAATCATGAAGACGTCGAAGAGCGCCAAGGCCAACGCCACGAAGACCACCGCGATGGCCGCATTGAACCACCACGCCGACTGGATGGCGCCGAAGGCCGTTCCCGTCAGCGCCGGGATCAGCGCCAGCACGCCATAGGCCAGAGCGATGCCCAGACCATAGGCGCCGCCGCGCAACGCGCCGCGCAGACGGCTTCCCCCCACCGCGCCCGCGCCGATGATGGCCAGGTTGATGGGGATCATCGGCAGCACGCACGGCGTGAGGTTCAGCGCCAGCCCGCCCAAGAGGATGATACCGATGAGGAGCCACGCGCCATGCGCCGCCAGCCACGCCTGCGGGTCATCGAGGAAGCCCGTGCCGGAGGCCTCGCCCGCCACCGCCTCGCCACGCAGGAAGGCGATGAACCGCTCGGGCGGCAGGAAGCCCGCCACCGCACGCTCCTTCGCGTCGGCCGGGGGTTGTGCGGGCTTCGCGGTCGGCACGTCATCGCCCGTCTCCGCGATGGTCACGGTGACGCCGCCGGCCTCGACCTTGGCGACGGTGTGCGCCACCTCGCCCGAATGCGTGATGGTGAGCGCGAGCGACTGCGGCATATAGCACTGCCGAGCGTCGCACCCCTGATACTCCAACGTGAAGGACTGCCCAATCGCGGCCTTCCAGGTGAAGTCGGCCATCCCCTCATAGATGGCGCGGCCGTCGGCGTCTGGGCGCGAAGCGGGTTTCGTAAGCGGCTCGCCCAAGGTACACGTGAGCATATCGTCATAGATATGCTGATCCGGGGTCATCATCCGGAAGGAGACGGTGAGGACGCCATCCGCAAAGGCAAGGTCTGGACGGAAGGGGTCATCCGCCGTCGGCGCGGCGAAAGCCCTCACTCCCGCCAAGCACAGCATGACGGCGAGGGCGGGACGGAAGCAAGCAAACAGATTCAGCGACTTCATGGCAATTGTCTCCACGACTCATCCTCTCAAACACCCGCCCCACCCCGCAAGCGAAAACGACGCGGTGCGTCCCCTGCGTAACAGGGAACGCACCGTGGCGCGCGGGATTCCCGGGCGAAGCCTCACTCCACGTCCTTGGAGGCTTGGAGCGTAACCTTCATGAAGGGCGTCTCACGCTCGCCTCGGGGCAGGACAATGGTGGCGTTGCCCTCGCCATCGAAGGCGAGGCTGTCAATGCGCTCGATGGGGGCATCGGCCAGCGCGTCCAACGTCTCGGCGCGGGAGACGCAAATGCGCCCGACGCGGTCGGCGGCAGTGGCGCGCTTGAGGCTGCTCCCCTCGGGGCCGCGGACGGTGAGCGTTACGACGTCCTGCTCCGGAACGATGCCGGTTACAGTGAGGCGCAACTCCGCGCCGAGGGAGGGATCCATGTCGAGGAGGAAGGCGTTGAAGGCGTAGTCCGTCAGGTTCCCGCCGGCATCGGCGGCGGCCATCAGGCGCACGGGGGACTTCTTCTGGAGCCAGTCGGTCAGGTTGACGCCGTGGCGCGAGGCCCAGGCCGTGACAGGGTTGTCGATGTCCGCCGTGAAATAATCCGCGAACGCGCCGAGCTCGTAATTCGCCGCCAAGGCATCGGCGGTCTGAACGGAGCCCTGCGCCAGCCAAGCGGCGTAGAAACCGCCATCCGTGGCGGAGAAGCCCAGCTGACTGAGGGTGTCCAAACTGCTCAGGCCGATGGTGCCGGTGGCCGCCATCGCGCTGTCGATGAGATAGAACCAGTCGCACCCCTCGCCCCCTTCGAGGGAGGAGAAGTCGAAGCGATAACCGACCTCCGGATCGGAGAGCCAGCGATAGCCAAGCCCTTCGGTAAGGCAAATCTCCGCCGCGTCAGGGTCATTCGCGTCACGCACCCAGATGCGGAAGCCGCGGGTGATGGGATCGTACACCGAGGCGGCGTATGAGCAGAACTCGATGCGGACGGTCACGGCACCGCCGCCCACCTCATCGTAGGTGTGATTGGTCTTGCAGAACTGGAAGTCAAGATCCTCAGGCCGACCAGTCCCAGGATTGCCGTTTGCGCCGCTGACCACGCGGGAGACGTAGAAATAGCCATCCTGCAACACGCAGACGCCCAGCTTCGCGGCCGTCGGGGTGGGCGTCAGGCCCGTGTCGCCGGAGGGGAGGCTTTCCTCATAGGAGGGATACATCTCCTGAAGGGTCTCCATGTCCGGGGCGGTGTCGGAGAGAACGAAGCGGACAGTGGCGTAGACGTTGTCCAAACGCAGCTGGGTCGGGTCGGTCGGCAAGACCGAGAGCGGTTTCTGCGGGCCCGTTTCGGAATTGATGATGCCGAGCGTCAGATAAGCCTGCAGGTCCTCCGCGAGCGCTTGGGAGAAGGCGAGATAAGAAGTCCCACGGTCGTCAGTCGCGATGGTGTAGGTGGAGGCGGCCTCCGCGGTGGTGGAGGCGGCGTTGAAGACGCGCCACTCGGGATAGTCATCCGAGGGCAACACATAATCAGTCCCCGCCGCCTGGTCGGTGAAGGTGTAGGGATTGTCCGCCGTGTTCGCGGGCGAAAGGAAGGCGCCCGGCGCGGCGGACGCGCCCCAGGCCACGCCCACGGCACCCAACAAGCAACTGAGAAGACGCTTCATTTCCATATCGCAATCTTTCTGCCTCATAGCATAGCCGATTTCCCCCGCCACCGCAAGCCTTTTTTGCCGCCTTTCGCACAGGCCAGGCCGCGCACGATTCTCGCACACCTTGGGGGAAGAGGAGGCGAGACGCGTACGCTCTGTGCAGCGCACTGCGCAATGGAAAGACAATTTGCTTTTCGCTTGCAGTGGGTGGGGAAATCGGGTAGACTAGGGATAGATGTGAGCGTTCGGAGAGTGATTAGCTATGAAGATTGTTTGTGATACGAATTTGCCTTTGGGGCGGACGCTGTTCAGCACCTTGGGGCAGGTAACGCTGGTGGACGGCGGGCGCCTCTCCAAGGCGTTGCTGCAGGACGCCGATATGCTGATGGTGCGCGACACGCCGGTGAACGCCGCGCTCTTGGAAGGCACGCCGGTACGCTTCGTGGGGACCGCCGTGACCGGCACCGACCACATGGACAAACCTTGGCTGAGCCAGGCCGGCATCCGTTGGGTCCACGCCCCGCGCGCGAACGGCGAGAGCGTGGCGGATTATTGCCTGGCCGCCTTGCTGGAGCATGGGCACACGCGCCACCGCCGATTGGCGGGGGCGACGGTGGCGCTCATCGGCGTGGGGTGGATCGGCGGCATGGTGCGCCGCCGCTGCGAGGCGTTGGGGATGCGCGTGCTCTGCTGCGACCCGCCGCGCAAAGACAACCCGCGCGACGCCGAGGCGCAGGCCTTCCAACCCTTGGACGAGGTCTTGCCGGAGGCGGATTACGTCATCCCCTTCGTCCCGCTCACCAAGGATGGCCCCCACCCCACTTGGCATATGCTCGACGCGGCGGCCCTGGGGCGGACGAAATATGGCGCCACCCTCATCAACATGGCGCGCGGGGCGGTCTGCGACACGCCGGCCCTCATCGCCGCCCTGAAGGAGGGGCAGATCGGGGACGCGCTCCTCGACGTCTGGGAGAACGAGCCGGACTTCTCCACGGAGTTGGCGGGCCTCACCTTCCTGGCCACCCCGCACTTGGCGGGGCACTCCTATGAGGGCAAGGTCAATGGCACCGTGGCCGTCTACCACGCGGCGTGCGCCTATCTGGGCAAGCAGCCCGCGATCCTGCCGGTGATGCCGCCGCCGGTGGTCCCGAAGATCGAGGCCAACGTGCAGGGGCGCGACGACGAGGAGGTGCTGTGGTTCCTCACGCAGCGCCTCTCGATGGTGGTGGCCGACCACCTGAACTTCCAAGACCTGATCGCCCTCCCCGAGCCAATCCGCAGGCGCCGCTTCATGGCCCAGCGCCGCACCTATCCTTACCGCCGCCAATTCAGCGCCACCACGGCGGTGCTCCATCACGCCACCCCCACGCTCCTGGCCAAGGTGTCGGCCCTAGGCTTCAAGCTGCCGACCGCCTAAGCGCGCGGTGCGAAAAAGGCCCCCGACCGGACGGTCGGGGGCCTTTTTTGTGCCCGCGCACGGCCTCACTTGGAGAGGTCTTGGTAGAGCTGATAGGCCTGATCGGGCTTGAGGCCGTCGTGGATGACGGCGCGGACGGCCTGGATCATGGCGGCGGGGTGCTCGGACTGGAAGACGTTGCGGCCCATGTCCACGCCTGCGGCGCCATCGCTGATGGCCTTGTAGGCGAGCTCCAACGCGTCGCGCTCGGGGATCTTCTTGCCGCCGGCGATGACGATCGGGACGGGGCAGGCGGCGACGACGGTCTCGAAGCCCTCGGTGTAGTAGGTCTTGACGATGTTGGCGCCGTTCTCCGCGCAGATGCGGGTGGCGAGGCGGAAGTAGCGCGCGTCGCGGGTCATCTGCTTGCCGACGGCGGTCACGCCCATGACGGGGATGCCATAGCGCTGGCCGACGTCCACGGCGTGGTAGAGGTTGGCCACGGTCTTGCCCTCGAAGTTCGCGTCGCCGATGGCGACCATGACGGCCATGGCGGAGGCGTTGAGGCGGATGGCGTCCTCCGGGTCGATGACCACGTTGTCATTGAGCTCGGTGACGACGGAGGTGCCCGCGTCGGAGCGGAGGCAGACGGGGATGCGGCTGGTGGCGGGGATGAGCGAGCGTAGGACGCCGCGGGAGCACATCAGGCAGTCGGCATACTCCAGGAGCGGGACGATGGAGAGGTCGATGCGCTCGACGCCGCCGGTCGGGCCCATGATGAAGCCATGGTCGCAGGCGAGCATGAGGGAGCGGCCGTCCTTGGGGTCGAAGATGCGCGCGAGGCGGCTCTTCATGCCCCAGTCCAGGCTGCCGCAGCCTTTGAGGGGGAAGCCGAAGGTTTCCTGGGGGGTGCCGACGCCGAAGGCGGTGGCTTCCTTGAAGTTGTCCATGTCGGGCATGGGGAGATCCTTTCTGTTTGGGGAGGGGATTAGGCGAAGGCCTCGAAGAGGGTGGCCATGGAGGCGGACCCGGCGTCGATGGCGCCGATGGAGCGCTCGCCGAGGTTCTTGGCGCGGCCGAAGCGGGCCTGCATCTGGGCGGTGGCGTCGGAGCCTGCGCGGGCGGCCTTGGCGGCGGCGGCGAACATGGCGGCCTCGCCCTGGTCTTTGGCGGCGACGAGCGCCTCGGTGGCGGGCTGGAGGGCGTCCATCATCGTCTTGTCGCCCTTGCGGGCGCGGGTGATGGCGCAGACCTCGTCGTAGCCGCCCTGGAAGAGGTCGGCCAGCTGGTCGGCGTCGAGGGCGGTGGCGCCCTTGGGGGCGGCGTCGGCCATGCCTTCGCACCAGGCGCCGTAGAGGGAGGAGGTGGAGCCGGAGGCCTCGGTCTCAAGCTTCTCGGCCATGTCGGCGAGGAAGGAGGGGAAGTCCTCGCCCTCGGCGTGGTTGATGGCACGGAGGGCGGCGACGATGGCGGTGCCGTGGTCGCCGTCGCCGCCGGTGGCGGCGTCCAGTTCGGAGAAGTGCTTCTCGTTGGCCTCGATGGCGGTTTGGGCCTTCTTCCAGACGGCCTTGAATTGTTCGAGCGTCATGGGTCGGTGGGGAGGTTAGAGGGTGAAGGGCGTGAGGCGCGCCCGCGCCGCAGGGGTGGCGCGGGCGCGCGGCGGCTCAGCCGATGCAGGTCCAATAGGGCGTGTTGGCCTTGGCCTTGAGGAGGGCCTCGCAGGTGGGGCAGACCTTGGCGAGGATCATCTGGAAGCCGGCCATCTCCTGAACGGTGAGCAGCTCGTCGGCGATGCCGTTCATGAGGGTGATGCCGCGGGCGGAGAGTTCCTTGGCGGCGGCGCGGTAGCAGATGAGCATCTCCATGGTGGTGGTGGCGCCCGAGCCGTTGATGATCAGCAGCGCGCGGTCGCCGGCCTGAAGCTTGGTGGCGGCGACGAGCTTGTCGACCATGATCTTGACGGTGGCGTCGGCGGCCTGCATCTTCATGATGCCGCCGCCGCCCTCGCCGTGCTGGCCCATGCCGATCTCCATCTCATCGTCGGCCAGCGAGCCGATCTCGGCGCCGTTCTGGGGGTGGGTGGCGACCTTGAGGGCCACGGAGAGCGTGGCGAGGTGGCTATGGAAGGCCTTGCCGATCTCCAACACCTCGTCAATGGGCTTGCCCTGCTCGCAGGCGGCGCCCATCACCTTCATGAGGGGGATGCACCCGCCCAGGCCGCGGCGATCCTCGGGGTCGGCGTCAATGCCGGGCGCGATGTCCTCCTGGACGACGATCTCCTTGACGGGGATGCCAGCCTTCTCGGCAAGGCGCAGGGCCTTGCGGGCGGACATCCGGTCGCCATTGTGGTTGAGGGTGAGGAGGATGATGCCCGCGGGGCGGTTGAGCAGCTCCAAGGCCTCGAAGACCTTGGGGCCGCCGGGGGCGGCGAAGACGTCGCCGGCGACGGCGGCGTCGGCCATACCCTCGCCCACGAAGCCGTGCATGGCGGGCTCGTGGCCGGTGCCGCCGAAGCAGACAAGGGCCACCTTGTCCTGCGCCTTGGGCTGGGCGCGGACGACGATGCGCTCGTTGACCACCTTGACCTTGTCGGAGTAGGCGAGGGCCAGGCCCTCAAGCATCTCGGCGGTGAGGTTCTCGGGGTCGTTCTGGAACTTCTTCATCGGCATGGCGCACCTCTCACTGCTTGGGCTGGTAGAACTCGACGACGGTGTCGTTGTCGTAGACAAAGGCGAGGTAGGCGGCGCCCAAGTCGGTCTTGGGCCAAAGAATCGCCTTGTCCGCGAGGGCCGCGTCGATGTCCTCGACCTCGTAGGCCACGTGGGGCTGCTCCTGGATGGCCGCGGCCATGGGGGAGTCGACCTCGAAGTAGAGGAACTCGATGGCGTACTTGTCCTGGGAGGCATCGGTGACCCAGACCTTGAGGGGCTCAACGAAGTTCATGTTGGGCAGCTTCTCGCCCACAATCATGCCGGTGTGCATGTATTTCATGGCAAAATCCTTTCGTGCGGACGGCGCGGCGGGCTCAGCCGCCGCGCCGCGGAATCCTCAGAGGCTGGAGCCAGGGACGGAGAAGCGCAGCCCGTTGTTGTCATGGAAGCAGCCATACTCCGTGACCACGGCGCCATCGGGGCCGCCCATCATGAAGTGCCAGGTCTCCTCCTTGGGCAGGACGTGGATCTGGCCGTCGGCCTCCCACTTCTCGACGTGGACGCTGTTCAGGTGCGGCACCTGGCACTTGGCCAACAACGCCTTGACCTCGGGGTACTGGTCGAGGTTCGGCTCGCCCACCTCGCTGAAGCCGTAGACGGAGCCGTAACGGACCTGCCAGCTCTCATGCTTGGCCTGCAAGGGGCCCTTGTCGTCGGTGGTGGGCAGGTGGCGGTGCTCGGCGATGGACTGGCCGGGCAGGAGGAAGATCTCATGGCCGAAGTATTGGTGCGTGCGGTCGTTCACCCAGAAGACGCCGCCCATGCCGAAGGACGCGAAGTCGCCCTGGTTGAAGTCCACCGTCCAGAGGAAGCCCTCCTCGGTCTTGTAGCGCGGATAGACAGGTGCGCCGACCTTCTTCATCATCTCGAAGTAGGCCTCCTTGCACTTGGCCGCGTCCAGCTTGCCATCGGTGTAGAAGTCTTTGTTGTCCATTTGCACGATCTCCTGTGTGTTGTCGCACTGCGCGGTGCCCGCGCAGCCTGCGGAAAGCCCAATCGCGGAGGCGGCCATCGCGGCCATCGCGCCGAAGCGCACCAACCTCATCGTATCCATAACTCTGTCCTTTCTCTCTGGGGCGAAAGCCCACACTCAACGATACGAACCTTATTATAGCCCTTTCGCACCTCCCTTGGCAAGAACCTAATCTTGCCCAAAACGCCCTCGATCGATGCAAAATGTAATGACGCATCCAGTAAGGCAAAGAAGGCTCCCCGCAACCCGCCCCCCGGGGGGCGGCGCGCCAACCCAAAAAATGAGATG
>CASEMS010000028.1 GCA_949288955.1 uncultured Lentisphaeraceae bacterium | reverse complement strand
CTCCACCAAGGCCGGCTCCATCACCTCCGTCCAGGCCGTCTACGTCCCCGCAGACGACTACACCGACCCCGCCCCCGCCACCACCAACGCCCACCTCGACGCCACCACCGAGCTCTCCCGCGCCATCGTGGAGAAGGGCATCTACCCCGCCGTCGACCCCCTCACCTCCACCTCCTCCATGCTCGCCCCCGAGATCGTCGGCGAGGAGCACATGCGCGTCGCCAACGGCGTCCAGCAGCTCCTCCAGCGCGCCAAGGAGCTCAAGGACATCATCGCCATCCTCGGCATGGATGAGCTGAGCGAGAGCGACAAGATGACCGTCGCCCGCGCCCGCAAGGTCGAGCGCCTCCTCTCCCAGCCCTTCCACGTCGCCGAGAAGTTCAGCGGCATCCCCGGCCAGTTCGTCAAGCTCGAGGACACCATCCGCTCCTTCGCCGAGGTCCTCGACGGCAAGTGCGACGACCTCCCCGAGGCCGCCTTTTACATGGCCGGCTCCATCGACGACGTCCGCGAGAAGGCCCGCAAACTCGCCGCGGAGAAGTAACGCATGGACACCCCCTTCCACTTCCGAATCCAGACCCCCTCCGGCATCTTCGTCGAAGGCGACGACATCACCGAGGTGGAAGTCTCCACCGCCGAGGGCAAGCTCGGCGTCATGGCCCGCCATGAGCCCATGATCGCCGCCTGCCCCCCCGGCCTCATGCGCATCCGCCAAGGCGGCGAGTGGGTCACCTTCCGCACCTCCCGCGCCATCCTCGTCGTCGACCGGGAGGGGGCGGTGACGCTCCTCACCCCCCTCGCCCGCCTCGCCGTCTGACCCGCGCCCGCGTGACCAAAAGCCCCCGACCCTCCGGTCGGGGGCTTTTTTTGTGCCCATGCCTCCCGCGCTTGGCGGGGCGCCGCCGGGCGTTGTGTCGGGCGCGCGTCCACACGGGAGGGGATTTGTGGTAAGATACCATCGTTTTGAGCTCATAGGACAACGCGCATGAACCGACTCCAATACCTGATTCGCCGCCTGCTGCTGGTGATCCCGACCTTCTTCGGCATCACGGTGGCTTGCTTCCTGCTGACGCGCCTGTTGCCGGGCGGGCCGGTGGAGATGAAGATGGCGCAGATGCGCGGCTTCGGCGGGGGCGGCGAGGCGGGCGGCGGCGCGAACGCCGCGCTTGTCAGCGAGGACATGAAGAAGGAGCTGGAGCGTCAGTTCGGCTTCGACAAGCCCATGTGGGAGCAATACTTCAACTGGGCCTTCAAGGATCACCTCGGCATGTCCATGAAGAGCTACGAGTATCCCGACCGCACCGCCTGGGAGCTCATCCGCCGCCGCCTTCCCGTCTCCGTCTGGTTCGGCGTCGTCTCCTTCCTGCTCAGCTACCTCATCTGCATCCCGCTGGGCATCGCCAAGGCGCTCAGACACGGCGCACCCTTCGACTTCCTCACCAGCGCGCTCGTCTTCTCGGCCTACTCCGTCCCCGCCTTCGCCGTTGGCATGATCCTCAAGATGTGCCTCAGCGGCACGGTCGACGGGCTGTGGGACATCTTCCCCATCGGCGGCTTCGAGAGTGACGCGGCCGTCGAGGCCGGCGGCTGGACGCTCTTCGTGGACCGCGCCTACCACATGGTGCTCCCCGTCACCGCCTATGTCATGACCTCCTTCGCGCTGCTCACCATCATGATGAAGAACTCCCTGATGGAGCAGATGAGCGCGGACTACGTGCGCACCGTGCTCGCCAAGGGCGCCACGCGCCGCCGTGCCATCTGGGGCCACGCCCTGCGCAACGCGCTCATCCCCATCGCCACCGGCTTCGGCAGCGTCCTCGGCGTCCTCTTCGCGGGCTCCATGATCATCGAGACGCTCTTCGAGATCCCCGGCATGGGGCAGCTCTCCCTCAACGCGCTCGTCGGCCACGACTACGCCGTCTTCATGGCCATGCTCGTGATGACCGCCTCCATCCAGCTCTTCGGCAACCTCATCTCCGACTTCTGCTATATGCTCATCGACCCCCGGATACACTTCAACTAAGGGAGGCTTGGAAGTTTGGAGGCTTGGAGGTTTGGTTGCGCCCCTTTGGGGCGACGGCCATCTCGGTTTCCCCTGCGCATCGCCGATCTTCCCGCCAAGCCTCCCAACCGCCAAGTCCCCAAGCCTCCAAGCCTCCCCTGAGGCGACGGCCATCTCGGTTTCCCCTGCGCATCGCCGATCTTCCCGCCAAGCCTCCCAACCGCCAAGTCCCCAACCTTCCAAACCTCCAAACCTCCAAACCTCCAAGCCTCCAAGCCTCCAAACCTCCAAGCCTCCAAACTTCCAAGCCTCCCCCCATGAACGACACTCTGCGCGAGAAACTCAGGCACCTCCCCGAGAAGCCGGGGTGCTATCTGTATCGCGACCGCGCCGGGGCCATCATCTACGTCGGCAAGGCCGTTAACCTCCGCCGCCGCGTGCAGAGTTACTTCCGCGCCTCCACGATGCGCACCGCGCCCCCCAAGCTCCGCAGCCTCGTCCACCACGTCGAGGACTTGGAGATCCGCGTCGTCCGCTCCGAGGCCGAGGCCCTCCTCACCGAGAGCCACCTCATCAAGACCTACCGCCCCCGCTTCAACATCCTCCTGCGCGACGACAAGCGCTACCTCTCCCTCAAGGCCGACCCCGACCGCCCCTTCCCCCGCATTGTTACCTGCCGCATCGTCCGCGACGACGGCGCCCGCTACTTCGGCCCCTTCCCCTCCTCCACCGTCGTCCGCGCCGCCCTCGACTTCACCGAGAAGCGCTACGGCCTGCGCAAGTGCGGTTCCCTCACCCCTTGCCCAGACGACCACACCCACTGCCTCGCCGACGTCATCCGCTTCTGCGCCGCCCCCTGCCTGGGCCGCATCTCCGAGGCCGACTACCGCGCCCGCTTCGACGAGGCCTGCGCCTTCCTTCGCGGCGAACGCCCCGCCGTCATCGACGAGGTCCGCCAACAGATGGAGGCCGCCGCCGCCAAGCAGGACTACGAGAAGGCCGCACGCCTCCGCGACACCTGGCTGGCCCTCAAGGAGCTCACCCGCCAGCGCGCCCGCGCCCGCCTCGCCCCCACCCTCAAGCGCCCCACCGCCGAGGAAGGCCTTGCCGACCTCGCCCACCACCTCGCCCTCCCCGCGCCGCCCCACGTCATCGAGTGCTTCGACATCTCCCACCTCATGGGCGCCCACACCGTCGCCTCCATGGTCGTCGCCGTCGACGGCGTCCCCGACAAACGCCGCTACCGCCGCTTCCGCGTCCGCACCGTCGCCAACGACGACCCCCACGCCATGGCCGAGGTCATCCGCCGCCGCTACACCCGCCTCCTCGCCGAGCGCCAGCCCCTCCCCGACCTCATCCTCTGCGACGGCGCCGACCTCCAGGTCCACGCCACCCGCGCCGTCCTCGGCGAGCTCGGCCTCCTCGACCAAATCCCCGTCGCCGGCCTCAACGAGCACTTCGAGGAGATCGTCCTCGCCGACGGCCGCCCCAACCTCATCCTCCCCCGCGACGCCAAGGCCCTCCAGATCCTCATCCGCCTGCGCGACGAGGCCCACTGCTTCGCCATCACCTTCAACCGCGCCCTCCGCCTCCGCGCCCTTCGCGAATCCGTCCTCGACGAACTCCCCGGCATCGGCCCCGCCCGCAAACGCCAACTCCTCGCCGCCTTCGGCTCCCTCCGCCGCCTCGCCCAAGCCGACGAGGCCGCCATCGCCGCCCAGCCCGGCATCACCCCCGCCCTCGCCCGCGCCATCAAAGAGGCCCTCCGCGTCCGCGTCCACGATCCCGACTGACCCCGCCCTCGGCTCGGCGGCTGACTCACTTTGGATCGGCGGCTGATCCACCTCGGCTCAGCCGCCGATCCACCTCGGCTCAGCCGCCGATCCAAAGTTATTGACAACCCCGCCCCAATGCCCGTGTCTCCCGCGCGCGGAGGCCCCGGCCTGCGCGCGGCTCTCGCCTCGCGTGCGTAACCGATTGGCAATCAACAGAATAAAAACATTTGACGGGGGGGGGTGAGGTATGTTATAGTATGCGCCGTTGTTTGACCCCCAATGGGGGTACGCCTGTGGTGTCGCACGGGCGTGGAGACAGGCCGAGAACGTTCGTCCAATCAGATGGGCAAATCGATGAAACACACGTTGCTGACCACCTTGCTGGCCATCTTTGCCGTTGGCCAGGCCTTCGCGGCGGAGGAGACCCGCACGCTGACCTATGACACCTTCGCCACCTCCGGCAAGGTGGAGGCCGTGGAGGCGAATACCTCCGCGGCGCCGACGCTGACCCTGACGGACGCGTCCTTCGCCCGTACCATCACCTTGGAGGATGGCGCGCGCCCCATCAACTTCAACCCCACGACGCTGACCGTCACGGAAATCACGCTGGCCTTCGCCTCGGGGACGGCCTGCTCCGACTCCTTCACGGTGAATGGCGCGACCTTCGGCGACCCGTCGGTCGGCGCGCCCGTTACCGTCACGGACACCGCGACCGGCACGCGCACGGTCTATCCCGTAACCTATGCCTGCCGGAGCGCGGGCGGCGTGGAGCTGGAGACCGGCAAGGGCTATGCGCTCGGCGGCCTTGGGCAGGGGCAGGGCGGCTCCCAGGCCAGCTATTACACGGTGGATGGCAAACTCCACGCCCGGGTCGTCGGCACCGCGACGCTCGACCGCCACGTCATCACCGTCTTCGGTGAGACGGTCTCCCTCGCGGACGGATTGGGCGACGGCTTCGAGGACACGCAGGACACCGTGGTGGTCGTGGAGTTCACCGCCGCGGGCGGCACGCTGACGATGGACCGCACCTTGGAGAATGCCGCCTTCGTGGCCGGCTCCGCCGCCACCGAGAATAACGCCGTCATCGCCTTCGCGGCCAACGGCACGACCTATTCCGGCCCCTTCACCCTGCGCGACGGCGAGGGCAACGCCCCCGGCCGCATCGTCCTCGACGGCCCGGCCAACGCCCAGGAGGGCGCGGGCACCAACATCTGGAACCCCAAGGCCTTCCGTCTGGCCTGCGACCTGACGCTCGAGGTGCCGCTCCCCACCTCGCAGGACGACTCCAACTGGTTCGAGAACAACACCGTTACGATCCCCGCCGGCCGCACGCTCCGCCTGGAGCTGCCCGCGACCGCCCAGGACGACAACTTCCCCACGGTGCGCTTCGGCGACGCCGCCTCCCGCCTGGAGGTCGCCACCGAGGGCGCGGCCCTTCCCGACAAATACCTCTCCGGCGACATGGGCGCCGCGGGTGTCCTGGCTCTGGAGCAGGACGCCGCCCCCACCGCGCTCACCATCGGCGGCACGGGCCGCCCCGGCACCCTTGAGCTGGATGGCGCCTTCGCCTATGGCTTCGGCACGCTGACCCTCGCGGGCGGCGACGCCACCCTCCTTCAGAAGGGCGGCACGGCCACGGTCGGCACCCTCAGCCTGACCGCCGGCAACGCCGCGCTCGACCTCCAAGGCGGCGCGCTCACCGTGGACTCGCTCGATGGCTTCGCCAACAACACCAACGTCGGCATCGCCATCGGCGCGGATGCCACGCTCAGCCTGCCCAACGGCGTCGCCGAGGGCAACGCCAACAGCTCGCTGGAGATCGTCGTCTCCGGCAACCTCAACCTGGGCGCCGACCTCCACATGACCCCCGCCGCCCGCCGCGCCCTCACCCTCGACGGCGGCACCATCACCGCCTCCGGCTCGGCCTGGGGCGGCGTGGAGATCCTCAACGGCGTGCGCGGCGCGGACAACGCCGCCACCGCGGAGAACGAGAACTTCATGGTCGTCTCCGCCAAGGGCGGCACCCTCGCCGGCAACCTGACGGTCGACGGCGTGCGCGGCCTCAACGGCGGCACGCTGACCATCGGCGACGCGGCCGAGGTCGAGACGGTCGTGGACTACATCGGCACCATCCAAGGGCGGAACGTGGGGCGCCTCCTCGGCTCCCTCGGCGACGTCACCCTCGGCGAGCCTTGGGGCGGCGGCTACCTGGCGGCCCTCGCCACCGCGATCGCCAAGGACTATCACGGCACCCTCGGCTTCGCCGCCGGCTCGGCGGACGCCCCTAAGGCCATCGACTTCTCGGCGGTGGAGGGCTTCACGGAGCTGCCCGGCGCCTTCCGCGTGAACAACCACCAGCACATCACCATGCGCCTGGACCAGTACGCCGACGCCGTCATCCGCTGGCCCGCCGCCCCCGAGGGCGTCACCCTCACCCTCATCGAGTCCGGCGCCTACGGCGGCGAAATCTCCCTCCCCCACATCCCCGACGTCGGATCGGGCGTTACGCTGGGCTTCGCCTCCTTCGACGAGCGCGGCGCGGTCGTCTCCCGCCCCGCGGAGGACTTCCGCTTGGAGGCCGACGAGAGCGGCGTCACCGACACCCTCACCTGGGACGACCCCGTCTTCACCGGCAAGGGCGCCTGGATCGACGTCGAGTTCAACGGCGACACCCGCAACTCCGGCTGGTTCACGCTCACCGGTCAGGACGGCAACACCACGGACAACACGGGGCGTTCGACCAACGGCCTGCTCTGCGGTCTGCCAAACGGCACGGGAAGCGGGGAAAATCCTTTCGGCGACAAGGTGATGTATGGCACCATCATGGCCGGCTGGCAGACCTATCGGGCGGAGGATTACTTCACGGCGGTGCGCCACCCGCGTGCGGACAAGGGCGGGCTCCCGCTCTACTACCGCCCTTACGTCGCCATGAAGAGTTCGCTTGTCTATCCCGAGACATGGAGCGTCTCCGTGCGGTTCACCGCGCCTGTCGCCAGTGCCCGTGATGAGAATGACACCAGGGTACCGGGGTCTGGGCACCGTTGCCTCATCGCCTTCGGCAACAATGACAACACCGAGAACAACCCCGAGTTGGACAACTGCAACGCGCTCGTCCTCGCCACCGGCGACACGGACAACGAGATCGTGCTCTACCGTTTCTCCGGCCGCAGGGCCACGGGAAATGAAGGCGCCCCGACGCAGACGAGCAAGGTGCTCTTCCGCAAGCAATTGGCCGATGCCACCTCCGCGGCGCACACCGTCTCCGTGGTCTATGACGGCGACACGATGGCCTTTTACCTGGACGGCGCTTATATCGACGCCACCAAGCCCGGCGCGCTCCAAGGCTTCACCCTTGGCCGAGGCTTGCAGGTCGGCGCCCAGATGGGTGGTTTTGGGGTGACCCCCGACGCCTTCTGGCAGTTGGCTTATCCGCCCACGGAGTCCGAGGGTGGGGCCATCGACTTCATCCGCTTCTTCAAGGGCGCGCTCACCGACACCGCCATGCAGGAGATCGCCGACCGCACGCCCTACGTCCGCGAGAACCTCCGCTACGTCCGCAAGGTGCCCGTCGAGGACCATGACGGCGCCGAGACCTGGGTGCAGGCGGGCGCGTGGCGGAAGCAGACCTGGAATGGCACGCAGTGGGTGGACGGCGCCACCTTCGACCAGCCCGCCGAGGGCGCGGAGTGCCGCCTCCTCGTCGCCCCGGGCGAGCACCTCATCCAGGTGAACGTCGCGCGCGACGAGGCCAACCTCTTCTACTCCCCCAACCGCACCTACGCCGCCCTCGTCGTCGCCCCGCAGGAGGGCAATACCGAGGCCGGCACCGTCCGCCTCTCCCCCCTCGGCGTGACCGAGAAGGAAGTGACCGAGGAAGGCGCGACCAACGCGACGTGGGAGCGCCAGGTCGTCGCCGGGGACTGGTACAAAAAGACCGAGCCCATCTCGGAAGGCAACCGCACAGGCTTCACGTATGGCCGCCTCCGCTTCACCGGCGGCGCCGACGACCCCATCAACGCCGACCCCGCCATCCCCGACTTCCACGGCTCTGGCTATCTCCTGAGTGGTAACACGCAGATGACCGTGAGCGAGTCCGACGTGGACTGGGACGGGGAGGTCGTGTCTTCGGGTCGGTTCTCGGTCACACAGACGGGGCACAAGACCATCACGTACACCTACACGGCGAATGCGCAGAGCGGGCTTGCCGGGGTTTACGACGCCGGCGTGTGCGTCTTCTCCAAGTATGCCAAGATTGTCTTGCCCGCTTCGCAGACCGGCACGAAGACGCGCACGGAAACGTGGACGCGGACGGGCTATGAAACTAGCTCGACCAGCTACTCTTGGCTCTTCGAGGATCGAACGGACGAGGGGACGCTCGTGGGGACGCTGACGCCGGGAGGGCAATCCAACACGCTCCGTTTGGTGGCGGGGTTGGCGCTGACGCGCGGGGAGCGCGACGAGGTGGTGGATTGGCAGCTCACCGGGCCCGTGGTCGTCGAGGGGGCGGACATGGAGGCCGAGAACCTGCCCAACGTCTCGGGCAACGGCGTGGACGCGGACACGACGCAGGCCTCGCTGGATGTCTGGGTGCCGAAGTTCGGCGCGGACGCGGACTGGAAGTTCTACGACATCACGAGCACGGCGGCGGCGGACAACGCGAACGGCCACGGCACGGGCCTCTTCGCCCGCGCCGTCCAGACCCCCGGCCGCCTCTACCTCGACTTCACGCAGCCCAACGGCCTGGGCTGGTATGAGGCGAAGGGCGGCGCCTTCTCCGCCCAGGCGTGGTATCGCTATGGCTACGAGGGCACGTCCGCGACGGCGACGCGCAGCGGCATGGCGCCCACGCCCATCTCCGCCAACGACTTCGACAACGCCGTGGCCTTCCAGATCCGCCTCGACACCGCCCAGAGCGAGGTGACGCTGAACCTGGACAAACTCCCCGCCTCGGATATCGACACCTTCTTCGTGGAGGACAACGCGGTGGACGGCGCGGCCGACCTGCCCACGCTCTTCCTCAAGGGCGCGGCCCCGCTCACCATCCATCGCTCCGTGGTGGCCGAGGCGCGGCTCGACGTCTCCAACGACGGCGGCGCGATGGCGCTGAACCTGAAGCCCGAGGGCACGCCCATCCCCGTCCACAAGGGCGAGAGCGCGCACGGCGCCCTCATCGTCGGCAACGCGACCATCGATTGGAACTTCGGCGCAATCAGCTCCGTGCCGCGGTTGGAGGTGGCCGAGGGCCGCACGCTGACCCTCACCGGCCCGCAGGACTTCCTGACCTACGACAACGTCCTGGCCGCCCAGGCCGGCGCCACCCTCAGCCAGGCGGGCGAGTCCGCCCTCCACGGCACGGACGTGGAGCTTGGCGAGGGCGCGACCTTCGCCTTCCAGGCGGAGTCGGTGGGCGATTCCGCGGTGGACAACGGCGTCGAGCTGACGGGCGCGCTCCGCCTCCTCGGCAAGACCGCGACCCTGCGCGGATCCAACGTGGCCGCCTCCGCCACGCTCCCGCACTTCACCGCCCTCGGCGGCATCGTCGCCGAGCAAGCCGGCGCCACCCTCACCGTCGACGCGCCCAAGGCCACCGACAGCTGGCACAGCCACACCGTCGATCTGCGCGGCGAGGACTTCGGCCTCACCAAGACCGGCCTCGGCACGGTGGACTTCTACCACGAGGACGCCCCCTCCGTCTCCGGCCAGGTGCGCGTGATGGAAGGCACCCTCCTGGTGGCCAAGCAGTCCGCCGCCGCCGATATGCCCATCGGCAAGCACGGCCTCCACGTGGAGCAGGGCGCGACCCTCGGCGCCAACGCCCGCATCGAGGGCGCCTCCCACCTGCTGGCCCACCTCCCCGAGGGCGCCACCCTCTCCGGCGGCGGAACCGTCCGGGATGGCCTCGTCCGCCTCGACCCCGGCTCCGCCTACGCGGTGACGCCCGGCCAGGCGCTGACCTCCACCCTCGGCTTCGCCGTCTCCACCGCCTCCGAGGAGCCCACCGTCCACATCCTCCTCCCCGAGAAGTACCAGGCCGGCACCGTCTTCCTCATCGCCAATCGCCGCGAGCCCAACGAGGCGCAGGGCGTCCCGAACGTCCGCCGCCGCCTCCTTTCCCTCTATGGCGCCTCCGGGACGCGCTGGGACACCACGGCCCGCATCGAGAACGGCACCGTCACGAAGTATGCCGCCCAGCCGCCGGACTTCCCCCTCCCCGTCGACCCCACCACCCCGCCCGCCGAGGGCACGCAGGATGCCTACCACGACGCGGTGAAGGACGCCCTCCTCGACCACTACCACAACGCGAACATCGCCTACGTCGGCGCCGCCATCGGCCGCACCCAGGCCGGCACCTACCGCCTGAACGCCGCGGAGATCAGCGACGCGCTCATCTGCTTCGAGGGCATCCGCCACTACGCCTCCTCCACCGAGGCCCCTGTAACACTCGCCGACGAGGGCATCACCTCGCTGGAGTACGTCGACGGCAGCCACTTCTGCCTGGCCTATGAGTTCGGCGTCGCCGCCTCCCGCCTCGCCGTCGTGGACGGGCAGCCCTACGTGGTGGTGAAGGTGGAGCTGCGCAACGCCCTGGGCGCGCTCTTCCCCGAGCTGGCCTCCACCGACGCCGCCAAGGCCCGCGCCACCTTCCGCGAGACCACCGAGGTCGTCCTCGCCTGGCAGGGCGGCGACCCCATCGCGGAGGCTCAGGAGGTCACCGACCTGACCGGCGCCACCCGCGCGGCGGAGGGCGCCCAGGCGCAGGAGGAAGGCGCCCTCGCCTCCGTGCGCTACTTCCGCGTCCCCTACACGGCGGCGCTCTTCCCCGCAGGCCAGGCGCGCACGATCGAGGCCCGTGCCCGCCTGCGCGCCCCCGCACAGAATTGACGACACACACACGAACCAACATATAACCCCGCCCCGCGACACCCATCTCTTGTCGCGGGGCTTTTTTTGTCTGGCGGCCGGTTCGCCTCGGCTCAGCCGCCGATCCACCTCGGCTCAGCCGCCGATCCACCTCGGCTCAGCGGCTGATCCACCTCGGCTCAGCGGCTGATCCACCTCGGCTCAGCCGCCGATCCACCTCGGCTCGGCGGCTGAGCCTCCTTGGCAAGGGGGCGCGGGAGGCTTGCGGGCTCCGCCGGTCGCTCTGCGGGCTTCGCCCGCTGACCGCTCCCTACCGCCCTCGCCTCCCGCGCTGCCCGTTGTGCCCATTGTGTCCGTTATGTCCGTTGTGATTGTTTCCCCCATCGTGCTTCGTGTCCCTTTGTGCCCCCCTTCGTGCGCTTTGTGATCTCCTCTCGCCGTCCATCCAGTCCTGCGCGGGCTCCGCCCGCGCTTCCCTTTTGCCCCCCTTCGTGCGCTTTGTGATCTCCCCTCTCGTCCATCCGGTCCTGCGCGGGAGGTGCGCGGATTTGCTAAACTTGTGCGCAAACGCTTCGCTTCACCCTCGACCCACGCGTTGTTGACCCCATGCGCATGAAGACATCGTTCGGCAAACGCCTGCGCGCCCTGCTCGGCGTGGCGTGCCTCCTGTCCCTCCCGTTTCTGTCCGTTGGCTGCGGGCAGGAGGGCGAGGAGCCGTTGCGCATGATCTGCGAGGCCACCTTCCCGCCTTATGAGTATCGCGTGCGGGATGGGATCGACGGCATCGACCCGGCGTTGTGCGCCATCGTGGCCGAGTGCCTTGGCCGCCCGCTCGAAGCGCAGGACATGGCCTTCGACGCCGTCATCCCCGCCGTCGCCACCGGCAAGGCCGACATCGCCGCCAGCGGCCTCACCGTCACCCCCGAGCGCGCCCGCCAGGTGCGCTTCTCCCAGCCTTACATGGAGTCCGCCCAGGTGGCCGTCGTGCGCCTGGAGAGCCCCATCCGCGCCCCCGCCGACCTTCATGGGCGCCGGATCGGCGTGCAGAGCGGCTCCACCGGCGACCTGTTCGTCACCAAGACCTACGGCGAGCCCGAGCGCTTCCAGAACGTCATCTTCGCCGCCACCGCCGCCCTCACCGGCAAGGTCGAGGCCTCGGTGGTGGACCGCCAGCCCGCCGAGGTGCTCGTCTCCCGCACGCCCGGCCTGCGCATCCTCCCCGAGCCGGTGACCCGCGAGACCTACGCCTTCGCCTTCGCCAAGGGCAACACCCGCCTGTGCGCCCAGGTCGACGCCATCCTTGCGGCCATGCGCCGCTCCGGCGACCTCGACGCCCTCATCCGGCGCTACCTTGAGGCCATGGAACGTCAGCGCGATGGCGACGAATCCGCCCTCCGCGACCCCGTGGACACTGCCGACATCCGCGCCCGCGTCGTCGCCGACCCGACTCTGCGCGCCGCCCTCGCTCGGATCGGCGAGGCCGCGCCCGAGGCCGAGTCCCGCGCGCCGTGGTTCCGCCGCCTGGCCGACACCGCCCGCCTCAACTTCCTCGACGGCCAGCGTTGGCGTTATCTGTGGGATGGGTTCCTCGTTACCCTCGGCGTCGCCGCCCTCGCCACGCTTTTGGGGTTGCTCATCGGCTTCGCCGTCGCCGCCGTCCGCGCCACGCACGACCTGGTCGGCGGGCTGGCGCTTCCCAACCTGATCTGCCGCGTCTACCTCACCGTCATCCGCGGCACGCCCGTGGTCGTCCAGCTCCTCATCATCTACTTCGTCATCTTCGGCTCGCAGGACGTCAGCAAGTTCCTCGTCGCCGTCGTCGCCTTCGGCCTCAACTCCGGCGCCTACGTGGCCGAGATCGTGCGCGGGGGCATCCTCGCCATCGACCGCGGCCAGGCCGAGGCCGCCCGCTCCCTGGGGCTCTCCCACGCCCGGGCCATGCTCGATGTGGTCATGCCCCAGGCCCTGCGCAACGTCCTCCCCGCCCTGGGCAACGAGTTCATCGTCCTGCTCAAGGAGACCTCGGTGGCCGGCTACATCGCCCTCATGGACCTCACCAAGGCCGGCGACATCATCCGCAGCCAGACCTACACCGCCTTCATGCCCCTGCTTGCGGTGGCGGCTGTCTACCTCGCCGTCGTCTCCCTCTTCGCCTGGCTCCTGGGCAGACTCGAACGGAGGCTCAAACGCGATGCCTGACCCCCTCCTCCAGATCCGCGGCCTCGTCAAACGCTTCGGCCCCCGCACGGTGCTCGACGGCATCGACGCCGACGTCCGCCCCGGCGAGGCCCTCTTCGTCATCGGCCCCTCCGGCGGCGGCAAATCCACCTTCCTGCGCTGCCTCAACCTCCTCGAACGCCCCGACGCCGGCCAGATCCGCTACCACGGGCGCGACGTCCTCGCCCCCCACACCGACGTCAACCGCTACCGTCGCCACGTCGGCATGGTCTTCCAGCACTTCAACCTCTTCCCCCACCTCACCGTCCTGCGCAACATCACCCTCGCCCCGACCCGCCTGCGCCTCAAGACCCGCCAGGAGGCGGAGGAGACCGCCCACGCCCTGCTCCGCCGCATTGGCCTGGCCGACAAGGCCGGCGCCTATCCCACCCAGCTCTCCGGGGGGCAGAAGCAGCGCATCGCCATCGTCCGCGCCCTCGCCATGGAGCCCGACGCCATCCTCTTCGACGAACCCACCTCCGCCCTCGACCCCGAGATGGTCGGCGAGGTCCTCGCCCTCATGAAGGAGCTCGCCCAAGGCGGCCTCACCATGGTCGTCGTTACCCACGAGATCGCCTTCGCCCGCGAGGTCGCCGACCGCCTCCTCTTCATCGACGGCGGCCGCGTCGCCGCCGAAGGCCCCCCCGCCGCCTTCTTCGACAACCCCGCCAACCCCCGCCTCCGCGACTTCCTCTCCAAGGCCCTCTGAGGCGGGTGGCCGTGGCCGGCCCGGAGAGGCGTGTGTGGGCGCGGGGGGCGCGGTTGTGGTATGCTGTGCGGGTTTTTTCACTAAGGAGGGACAATGGGTTCGTTTCAGGATTTGGGTTTGCCGGAGGCGCTGCTGAAGGCGGTCGAGGGGCTGGGCTTCCGTGAGCCGATGCCGATTCAGGCGCAGGCCATCCCCGCGCTGCTGGCCGAGCCGCCGCGCGACTGCGTGGCCTTGGCGGCGACGGGCACGGGCAAGACCTGCGCCTACGGCCTGCCGCTGCTGGCGCGGGTCGACGGCGCGCTCGCCAAGCCGCAGGCGTTGGTGCTGGCGCCGACGCGCGAGCTCTGCCTGCAGATCGGCGAGGAGCTGGCGCGCTTCGCCAAGTTCCTGCCGGAGGTCAAGGTGGCCGCCTGCTACGGCGGCGCGCCCATCGGCCAGCAGATCCGCCGCCTGGAACGCGGCGCGCAGGTGATCGCCGCCACCCCCGGCCGACTCTGCGACCTGCTCCGCCGCGAGGCCGTCAGCCTGGAGGACGTCCGCGTCTGCGTGCTCGACGAGGCCGACGAGATGCTCGACATGGGCTTCCGCGAGGAGCTCTCCTTCATCCTCGACGCCGTGCCCGACCCCTCCGCGCTCTGGCTCTTCTCCGCCACCATGCCACCGGAGGTCGAGGCCATCGCCCAGAAATACCTTTCCGACCCGCTGACGATCCAGGTGGGCGCGCGCAACGTGGCCCAGGCCAACATCGCCCACCACGCCTTCGCCGTCGCCGAGCGCAACCGCTACGGCGCCCTCCGCCGCGTCATCGACTTCGTGCCCGAGATGTACGGCCTCGTCTTCTGCCGCACGCGCGTGGACACCCAGCGCCTCAGCGAGGCCCTCATGCACGACGGCGTCTACGCCGAGGCCCTCCACGGCGACCTCTCCCAGGCCCAACGCGACGCCGTCATGCGCAAGTTCCGCGAGAAGGCCGTCCGCATCCTCGTCGCCACCGACGTCGCCGCCCGCGGGCTGGACGTGGACGACATCTCGCACGTCATCCACTACCACCTGCCCGACGACCCGGCGGTCTACACCCACCGCTCCGGCCGCACCGCCCGCGCCGGCAAGAGCGGCGTGAGCATCGTCCTCTTCACCCCGCGCGACGCCGCCAAGCTCCGCCTCATCGAGCGCATCTGCGGCCTCCGCTTCGAGCGCCGCGCCATCCCCACCGCCGACGACGTCCGCCAGAAGCACGTCTTCTGGCTGGCCGAGCAGATCCGCGGCGTCGCCGCCGAGACCGTCGACCCCGCCCTCCGCGAGCTCCTCCCCGCCGTCGCCCCGCTCGTCGCCGGGCTTTCCCCCGAGGAGGTGCTCGCCCGGATGCTCCAGCTCCGCCTCGGCCCCCTGCTGGAGGCGTACAAGGACGCGCAGGACATCAACCTGGCCGAGAAGCCCAGCGCGGAGGAGCGCGCCGCCGCCTTCGGCCCCCGCCAGCGCATCATGCTCCACGTCGGCCGCCTCGACGGCCTGCGCGAGGGCGCGGTCGTCCGCCTGGCCTGCGAGCGCGCCGGCATCCAAGCCTCCGACATCGGCGCCATCGCCATCAAGCGCGAGTTCGCCTTCTTCGACGTCCGCGCCGAGCTCGCCCGCCGCGTCCTCTCCGCCCTCCAAGGCGCCGACTTCGACGGCCGCCCCCTCAACCCCGCCCTCGCCGACCCCACCGAGGACCTCCACACCCCCCGCAAGGGACGCCCCCACGGCCGCCCCTGGAAGAAAGGCCCCCGCAAGCCCCACCGCAAAGGCCCCCGCCATGGGTGAGGACGTCTTCGCTCGCCTTCGCCCCGAGCTGCGCCGGGCCGTCGCCGCCCTCGGCTACCGCGCGCCCACCCCCATCCAGCGCCAGGCCATCCCGCCCATCCTCGAAGGGCGCGACGTGTTGGGCTGCGCCCAGACCGGCACCGGCAAGACAGCCGCCTTCGGCCTGCCCCTCCTCCACCGCCTGGCCGAGGGCCGCGCCCCCACGCGCCCCGGCCACCCCCGCGCCCTCATCCTCGCGCCCACCCGCGAGCTCACCGCCCAGATCGGCGAGGCGCTCACCGCCTTCGGCCAAGGGCTGGGCCTCCCCGTCCTCACCATCCACGGCGGCGTCTCCCTCCTCCCCCAGGAAGAGGCCCTGCGCCGCGGCGTCGCCATCCTCGTCGCCACCCCCGGCCGCCTCCTCGACCTCGCGCACCGCCGCACGCTGGCCCTCGACGCCGCGGAGGCCGTGGTGCTCGACGAGGCCGACCGGATGCTCGACATGGGCTTCCTCCCCGACATCCGCAAGATCGCCGCCCTCCTCCCCCGCCGCCGCCAGACCCTCCTCTTCTCCGCCACCTTCCCCCCCGAGGTCACCGCCCTCGCCAAAAGCCTCCTCGGCGCCCGGCCCGTCAGCGTCCGCGTCGACCCCGGCCGCCCCGCCGCCGAACGCGTCCGCCAACGCGCCCTCTTCGTCGCCCAAGCCGACAAGTACGCCCTCCTCAAATGGCTCCTGGAGAGCCCCAAGTGCTTCCGCGTCCTCGTCTTCCCCCGCATGAAGCACGCCGCCGACCGCCTCGCCAAGCGCCTCACCCGCGACGGCTTCCCCGCCGCCGCCCTCCACTCCGACAAATCCCAAGGCGCCCGCACCCGCGCCCTCGAAGCCTTCCGCCAAGGCAAGATCCAGGCCCTCGTCGCCACCGACATCGCCGCCCGCGGCATCGACGTCGAGGACGTCACCCACGTCATCAACTACGACCTCCCCGACGAGCCCGAGACCTACATCCACCGCATCGGCCGCACCGCCCGCGCCGGCGCCGAGGGCGAGGCCCTCAGCCTCGTCGCCCCCCACGACCGCCAAGCCCTCCGCGCCATCGAGCGCCTCCTCGGCCGCCCCGTCCCCCAATGGCTCGACCAACCCCTCCACTGCGAGGCCGCCCGCCTCGCCATGGGCGCCGACGCCGTCCGCAAACCCTCGCCCCCTCGCCCCCCCCGCCGCCCACGCTGACCCAGGAACCGCCATGCTCACCGTCTCCAAGACCGTCTCCTTCGACGCCGCCCACCTCCTCACCGGCCACGCCGGCCAGTGCCGCAACCTCCACGGCCACACCTACCGCGTCACCGTCACCCTCCGCGGCGCCCCGCCCCTCCCCGGACAGCCCGGCGACATGGTCATGGACTTCAAGGAGCTCAAAGCCGTCCTCCGCGAGGAGATCGTCGCCCCCTGCGACCACGCCTTCCTCTGCGACGAACGCTCCGAGGTCGAGCGCGACATCGCCGCCACCCTCCGCCGCCACGGCCTGCGCGTCTACGCCCTCCCCCACCGCTCCACCTCCGAATGCCTGGCCGAGCACTTCTTCGGCAAACTCCGCGCCCGCGGCCTCCCCGTCGCCTCCGTCTCCGTCAGCGAGACCCCCGACTCCCTCGCCACCTACGCCCCCTGACCGCCCCCGCTCGGCGCGCGATCGGAAGTTTGGAGGTTTGGATGCTTGGAGGCTTGGCCGCGCACGCGCTGAGCACCGGCGGGGGATTGACCGCAAAGACGCAAGGTTGCTGCGGGCTGACGCCCGCTGACCGCTCCCTACCGCCCTCGCCTCCCGCGCGATCGGAAGTTTGGAAGGTTGGATGCTTGGAGGCTTGGCCGCGCACGCGTTGAGCGTCGGCCGCCAAGTCTCGGCGGATCGGCGGCTGATCCAGTGAGACTTGGCGGCTGAGGCTTTTGGGGGCGGCGGCTGAACCGCCGAGGCTGTCCTTCAGGTCCTTTGTGTCCTTCAGGTCGTTCAGGTCCTTTTTTGCCCGAAAGACGTGAAGGACTTGGGGGACCTGAAGGACGTGAAGGACGGGCCCCGCCCAGAGGTGGCCGCCGCCGCTCGGAGGATCAGCCGCTGACGCTTAGGGCCTCGGCGGCTAAGTCTCGGAGGATTGGCGGCCGATCCAATGAGACTTAGCCGCCGATCCAGTGAGAGTCGGCGGCGGAGGCTTTCCTGTCTCGTTCCTGTGGCGTGCCTGTAGGCGCGTCCGTAGGACGCGCCCGGGGGTGCAGGGTGCCTTGCACCCTGCCGGGGGTTTGGGGGCGGCGCCCCCCAAACCCCAAAGAGACCACCACCTGTCCTTTCCCCCCACCTACGCCCCCTAAGCCCCCCACTGTCCCAACGCCCCGCACGCGCGCCCCGAAAAGGCTTGCGTTTGGGGGTTGGGTGGTGTTATCTTATGGATACGCCGTGGGTGAGCCACGGCTTTGTGCGAACGCGCAAACAGGGCGTATCAGAAACTTAGGAACTTTCTTCACCACGTCCGGCAATGCGCACGCGGCTCCGCGTGCCCTTCTCGATGTTTGGTGAAAGGCTTCCTAAGGCCTCTGATAGACATCGGAAGGGTTTTCTTCGTCCCCGGGCACTCACCGATCCTCAACTAATGGGGGCGAACAAGGAGTCCCATCCCACAATGAAAGCGATCCTCACCGCGGCAGTCGCCGCATTGGCCCTCGGCGCCGCCCAGGCCGTCACAGTCTCATGGACGGGCGACGTGGCCGCCAATTCCAACGTCCGCTTCTCCGAGGAAGGCTACGGCGCCGGCAGCCTTTTCGCCGTCTCGGGCGTCATCAACGTCCCCGGCCACATTGATTTTCCGTTGCTCACGCTCGCCTCCGACATGGACACGGACGCCAACTACGTCCGCGTGAACAAGTCGAGCGCGAATTACAGCGGCAAGCTTGGCCTGAAGGGCAAGGGCGCCTCGGGGAGCGAACAGCACGTGAAGACCTCGGGGAACCTGGTCGACGGCGCGTTGGCCTTCACGCTTGTCGTGGACCAGCGTGAAGGCACCAAGGCTACGCTCTACGTCGACGGCGAGCGCAGTCTGGAGCTGACCTTCGACGTCGCGCTGGATGCGCCCCTGGACACCTTCATCGCGGGCAGCCGGGATGCCTCCGCTACGGGCCTCTCGGTCTACACGCAGGCGGCGGATGAATCCTACGAGGCCTTCATCGCGATCGCGCAGCAAAGCTCGGTCGCCGGGAAGGTCGTCCCCGAGCCCACGGCGTTGGTGTTGCTGGCGCTGGGCGTTGCCGGCGTGGCGCTCCGCCGCCGGCAGGCGTGAGCCAGGCGCGTCGCGCGAAAGGGCGGGCCGCACGGCCCGCCCTTTTTTCTGTCTCCGCTTCCGCCCCATCACTATTCGGCGGCGGGGGATTGACCGCGAAGACGCGAGATTGCGCGGCTGCGGGCTGACGCCCGCTGACCGCTCCCTACCGCCCTCGCCTCCCGCGCGATCGGAAGTTTGGAAGGTTGGATGCTTGGAGGCTTGGCCGCGCACGCGCTGAGCACCGGCGGCGGGGTCTCGGCGGATCGGCGGCTGATTCAGTGAGCCTCAGCCGCCGATCCATCGAGAGATGGCGGCGGAGGCTTTCCTGTCCCGTTCCTGTGGCGTGCCTGTAGGCGCGTCCGTAGGACGCACCCGGGGGTGCAGGGTGCCTTGCACCCTGCCGGGGGTTTGGGGGCGGCGCCCCCACCCCTCAAGCGACCACCACCTGTCCCATCTCATTAGTCGGTTGCTGACGCTCCGTGCGCCGCCGTCGTTGTCCTAGAGGTTCTTTCCTGCGGAGGCACCGAAGGCCAGGCCGGCGAGGAAGCCGCCGAGGTGGGCTCCGTAGGCGGTGGTGAGCGGCCACCACAGCGCCTCGCACGTTGCGAGGCCCAGCACCAACGGCAACAACCAGATGGCCCGCAGCGGGATGGGCAGGACGGCGACCCAGAGCACGACGCGCGCCCGCGGCTCCAGCGCCGTCGCCGCGCCCAGGCAGGCCGCCACCACGGCCGACGCGCCCAGGCAGGCCATCCCCGTGGGCAGGCGCGGGTCCCACGCCAGCGTGGCCAGGAAGCCGCACGCCCCCGCCACCGCCCCGAAGGCGAAGAGCCACGCCACGCGCCGCGCCCCCAACGCGGCCTCCAACGCCGAGCCCGTGACCCAGAGCCCAAACAGATTGGCGGCCAGGTGCGCCCAGCCGCCGTGGAGGAAGACATAGGAGAAGGGCTGCCAGAGCGCCCCCGCGCCCAGCGCGCCCGCCTTGAGGCCGAAGAGGGCCGTCAGTGCGCGCCCCGCCCCAAGACCATTCAGGCCGGGGAGGTCGCCCACCTCGGCCGCGAGAGACTGCGCCACCCAAGCAAGGACGCACGCGGCGCATAGGCTCCGCGTGAGGGGGGCGCCATGACCCAGGCTCAGAACCACTGGTCGGGGTTGATGAAGAGGCGCAGCTGATCCCACTCCAGATAGAGGAAGGTGGTGGTGGCCACGGCCACGAGGAAGGCGAGGATGGCGCAGACGCCGCCCACCCAATCGGGCTTGGCGGCCTTCGGCTTGGCGGCGGCCTCCTCGGCGGGGTTGCGCAGACGCGCGGCGATAAAGGGTTTCTCTGCCATTGGGTGCTCCTTGATTACGCTTATAGTATAGGCGATTCCCGCGCGGAAGGGAAGCGAAAAGTGCGCGTGCGCCGCCGTGCGCGGGGTCAGGGGCCGAGGCGGGCGATGGCGCGGCGGAGGGCGTCGGGGGAGACGTCGGGCGCGGGCTCCAGCACGCGGATGAGGCCGGGGCGGCCCAGGAGGGGCGCGAGGGCGGCGAAGTCGACGTCGCCCTCGCCGGGGGCGCGGTGGTCTTCCTCGGCGCCGCGGACGTCGTGGAGGTGCGCGCCGACGGTGAAGGCCTCGGTGAGGGCGAGCGCCTCCTCCACCGGCCAGTCGCCGACGCGCGCCTTGCGCTCGCCGTGGCCGACGTCGTACCACGCGGCGAGGGCGGGGCTTGAGAAGCGGCCGCGGAGGAAGGCCAGCTCGGCGGGGTCGGGGAAGGCCTCGATGCCCGGGAGGTTCTCGAAGGCCAGGGCGACGCCGGCCTCCTCGAAGCGGGGCAGGAGGCGCGCGAGCGACTCGGAGAGGGCGTCGAGCCAACGTTGCGCCGCGGCCAGGCGCAGCGCGCGCTCGGCCTCGACCAACTCGGGGTCGGGCCGCCCCAGCGCCAGGAAGGCTTGGGAGAGGCGCGACCGGTAGGGCGCCGACCCGAAGAGGGCGCGCGGTCGCCGCAGCGCGACGCGCCCGCCGTGCATCACCACCGCGCGCGCGCCGAAGCGGAGGGCGCAGTCGAGCGTCCGCAGGGTGGCGCGGAGGGCTGCCGCGCGGGGGGCGGGGTCGGGGTCGGCCAGGCTGAAGGTCTCGGGGCCGGGGAAGGGGTCGGCGACGGAGGCGGGGCAGAAGGCGTGGACGCTCCCGACCTCCAGCCCCTCGGCGGCGAGGGCGGCCTCCCAGAGGTCGAGCTCCGGCTCGCGCGTCAGGTAGCCCAGCTCGACGCGCCCCAGCCCGAGGGCGCGGACGGCCGCCGCCATGCGCGCGGGCGCCCAGCGGCGCCCGGCGAAGTAGGAGGTGGAGAGGGCCAGCCCCGCCATCGGCTCACCCCAGGATGCGCCGGCGCACGGCATCGAAGTCCTTGGCCGCGGGGTCCTCGCAGGGCGCCCAGCCGGCGGGCT
This sequence comes from uncultured Lentisphaeraceae bacterium, assembly GCA_949288955.1. Taxonomy (GTDB): domain Bacteria; phylum Verrucomicrobiota; class Kiritimatiellia; order RFP12; family DVOR01; genus Spyradenecus. The sequence goes on along the minus strand of CASEMS010000028.1, from coordinate 36,230 downwards.
GGCCGGCGTAGCGCGGGATGAGGTGGAAGTGGACGTGGTCGACGGTCTGCCCCGCGGACTCGCCGTTGAGCTGCATCAGGGCCAGCCCGTCGCAGCCCAGGCGGTTGCGCAGGAGGGTGGCCACGCGCTGCACCGCCGGCATCACCCCGGCCAATTCCTCGGGGGGGAGGAAGAAGAGCTGCCGGGCGTGGAACTTCGGCACCACCAACGTATGCCCCAGGCCAAACGGGTTGATGTCCAGAAAGGCGAAGGCGTGCGCGTCCTCGAACAGCCGATAAGAGGGGATCTCGCCCCGGACAATCTTGCAGAACAGGCAATCTTCCATAAGTCGCTCCTTTCGTTGCCCCCAGTATAGCAAACGCGCGCGCCGGGCACGCCGCGCCGGGCCGTGTCAGCCGCGCCGGGGCGGGGGGCGGAGGAGGCCGTTGGCGCGGAGATGGCGGAGGACGCCGTTCTCGGTGTTGGGCGGGGCGGTCTCCGTGCAGAGCGCCCGGAGGGTGGGGTGGGCGTTGCCCATGGCGACGGCACGGGCGCCAAGGCCCATCATGCCCGCGTCGTTGAGGTAGTCCCCGAAGACGATGGCCTGGTCGGGGCGGAGCCCGCGCCGGTCCAGAAGGGCGCGCAGGGCGTTGGCCTTGTCCACGCGGGCGGGTTGGACGTCGACCCACTGCGGGCCGGAGAGGATGACGCGCAGATCCGGCCGGGCCAGGGGGGCGAGGCGCGGCAGAAGCGCCTCGGCGGCCTGGGGATGGAAGACGGCCACCTTGCAGACCCGGCGGCCCAGCACCTCCCCCAAGGCGTGCCAGGGCTCGCGGGCGGCGAAGAACTGCCCGATCTCGGGCCAATCCTCGGGGTGCGCGTCGCCCACCCAGGCGCACGCGGCGCCGCAAAGGACGGGCGTGGCCCCCGGGGTGGCGAGCGCGGCGCGGAGGACGTCCCCGAAGAAGGCCGCGGGGGTCAGATCCTCGAAGAAGGGGCGCGCCTCCCCCGCCTGGGCGGCGAGCGCGCCGTTCTCGGCGATGAGGTCGACGGGCGCGCCGATGGGGTCGAAGCGGGCGCGCAGGTTCGCCAATTGGCGGCCGCTGGCGATGGCCCAGGCCACGCCGCGCCGGGCCAACGCGCGGACAAGCGGCCCGAAATGGCGTGGCAGGCGCCGCGCGCCGTCGAGTAGCGTGCCATCCATGTCGGTGACGATGAGGCGGATGTCCATGGCCGGCATTGTAGCAAACCGCGGGACGTGCTAAACTATCCGTAGCAGCAGAAGGAGAAGAGAGCCATGCGTGCATTCCGACGTCTCATCGATCACGCCCTCCGCGCGGGCCGGAAACTTGGCGCCGTGGAGGCGGAGTCCGCCGCGGAGCGGCGGGTCTTTGACCTGTATGCGGTGGGGGACGACCGCTTCCTCATCCAGCGTGGGGGGCGCGCCGCGGCGAAGGAGCGGAGGCGTTCGCTGGTGTTGGCGCGGCGGGCGGATCTGCGGGCGGGGCGCCGGGGGATGCTCTGCGCGCTCTCCACGGGGCATTTCGGCACGGTGCTCACGCCGCTTTTCTCCGGGGCGTTGGGGGATCTGTGCCGGGTGCCGCGGGGGCGCCGCTCGGAGACGTTGGCGCGGCGGGTGGCGTTGGCGAACGTGGCCTCGCGCGCGGTGGAGCTGCTCCAGCGGGAGACGGACTTCGCCTTGCTGGCGGAGGCGGACCGTTGGTTGCAGGCGCATGGTTTCGGCCTGGACGAGGTGGCCTTCTGCGAGCGCACGCCGGAGGCGTTGGCCTATGCCGAGCCGCTGGGGCAGGTGTGGCGCATCCGCCCGCGCGTCTACACGGTCGACGAGATGCGCCGCCAGGTGGCGCACGCCTGGCTGCGCGTGGAGACGCCCGCGCATTATCTGGTGAGCCTCCGCGGCGTCCATTGGCTGCTGCCCACGGAGTTCGCGCGCATCGCGGCCTTGGCGGCGGAGGACCCGGCGGGGGTGCTGGCCTGCCTGCGCGAGTGGGCGGCCTTGGCGCCCGGCGAGCGACAATCGGCCCTCCGCCGCGCCAAGGGCAACGCGGGGCGCCACGCGCTGGAGTTCTTCGGCGTGCCGAGGGCCGCCGCCCAGCAGCTGTTGGTGCCCGCGTTGGAGCGGATCCTGGAGGGGGTGACCTTGGGCCGGATGGATGCGCGGGACGTGGCGGACACGCTGGCGGGGCTGGCGTTGCTCTTCCGTCGGCTGCTGCGCGACCCTGCCTTCGCCGACCCTTCCGCCGACCGCACCGTGCTGGCGCTCTATGCCTGCCTGAACGATGATGGCCCGGCCGACGCGCCGCTGGACTTCGACGCCCGCCGCGTGGCGCTCCCCGGTGTCACCTTCCGCGGCGGCGCGCCCCTCCCCCATCCCGGCGCCGACGCCCGCACGCTGGCCGCCGTCCGCCACGTGGGCCGCCGCCTCTCCCACAACGAGACGCTTGAGTGGATCAACGTCTATGACGTGCGCTCCTCCAAGAGCCTCGCCTCCGGCGCCGCCCAGACCCGCGAGGTGGTCTTCAAGACCGACCGCACGCCCGTGCCCGTCTCCCTCATCCAAAAGCGCCTGGGCTCCGCCCGCCCCGGCTACGCCGATTATCTTTTGGTGCGCGCCAACCTCTTCCGCGCGTTGGGCGCGGACTATCCCATCCTTCAGCTGCTCTCCCCGCCCGAGGGCGCCGCCGACCGCTTCCCCTACTTCCTGCGCTCCCGGTCGCCGGGCGACCCGTTGGACGCGATTGACCCCGCCCTCTTCCGTTGCAACCCGCAGAACCCCCATTCCCCCGAGGAGCCAGCCGTCGTCCTGGCCCTCGCCACGCTCTACGGCTCGGCCGCCGCGCAGAACCTGGCCGCCAAGAAGTATCTCCCCGGCCCACCGCCCACCTCCCGCTTCGGCATCGGCAAGGAGATCTTCCAGTTCGTCTACGACCCCTTCCTCCACCGCCAGATGCCCACCCACGTCCAGGTCTGCTCCATCCGCGGCACCCTCGGTTGGCCCAATCCCGCCCAGGACGAGGCCAACCTGCGCGACGCCCACCGCTTCTACCTCCGCGCCTACGCCCTGGCCTTGGGCGACTACTGGGGCGCCCACAAGGAGGCCTGCACCCTCAACGAATGCGCCTCCGCCTTCTTCGACGGCTTCGCCCGCAAGACCGAGGCCATGCACTGGGCCTATCTCCGTAACCGCCGGGACTTCGACGCCTTCGCCCCCCGCCTCCCCCGCCGCTATGCCTTCCGCCTCAAGCTTGACTTCGCGCTCTGGGCCCTCTCCCGCGCCGCCGAGACCCTCCCCGCCCTCCGCGAGCACTTCATGGACGCCGTGCGCGACGTCTTCGTCAAGGCCCAGTAGCCCCCGCGATTGTGCTATAATGCCCCCATTTGGAAAGGAACCCACACCCATGGCCGAGAAGAAAAGCGCCGGCGGCGCCACGACCGCCGCAGGGGACAAACTGAACGCCGTGCTGAGCCAGATCCGAAAGGAGTTCGGCGCCTCGGCCATCATGAAGATGGGTGAGGTGGAGGTGCAGGACATCCCCGTCATCTCCACCGGCGCCTTCTCGCTCGACCTCGCCCTCGGCGTCGGCGGCGTCCCCCGCGGGCGTATCATCGAGATCTTCGGCAACGAATCCTCCGGCAAGACCACCCTCTCCCTCCACATCGCCGCCAACGCCCAGAAGCAGGGCGGCATCGTCGCCTTCATCGACGCCGAGCACGCCCTCGACATCGCCTACGCCCGCCGTATCGGCGTGGACGTGGACAACCTTCTCCTCTCCCAGCCCAACTCCGGCGAGGAGGCCCTCCAGATCGCCGAGCAGCTCGTCCGCTCCGGCGCCGTCGACGTCGTCATCGTCGACTCCGTCGCCGCCCTCGTCCCCCAAAGCGAGCTCGACGGCGACATCGGCGACTCCCACATGGGCGCCCAGGCCCGCCTCATGTCCCAGGCCATGCGCAAGCTCACCGGCCTGCTCGCCAGCACCAAGACCCTCTGCATCTTCACCAACCAGATCCGCATGAAGATCGGCGTCATGTTCGGCAGCCCCGAGACCACCACCGGCGGCAACGCCCTCAAGTTCTACGCCTCCGTGCGTATGAAGATCGCCCGCGTCGCCACCCTCAAGGACAGCGCCGGCAAGGCCTACGGCAACCGCACCCGCGTCAACGTCGTCAAGAACAAGGTCGCGCCCCCCTTCACCGAGGCTGAGTTCGACATCCTCTACTCCCGCGGCATCTCCTGGGAAGGCTCCGTCCTCGATGCCGCCCTTGCCGCCGGCGTCGTCGCCAAGCGCGGCAGCTGGCTTAGCTTCGACAACGAGCAGATCGGCCAAGGCGCCAACGCCGCCACCGAATACCTCCGCGCCAACCCCGACATCCTTGAGAAGATCAAGGCCAAAGTCCTCGAGCACCGCGAGGCCTTCGCCCCCGGCGCCGCCGCCACCCGCGCCACCGCGTCCGCCGAGGAGCCCCCCGCCGCCGAGTGACCCACACGGCACAAAAAAAGCCCCGCGCGGCGATTGCCGGGCGGGGCTTTTTCGTATCAGGCGCGCTCACCGCGCCAAGGCGTCGCGGAGCCAGGCGAGGGAACGGGCGCGCTCGGCGGCGAGGGCGGCGGCGTCATAGGTCACCGCCGGGGTGGCGGCGAGGGAGGCCAGGGCCGCGTCGAGCCCCTCCGCCACCACGGGCCCCTGTGCGAAGCGCGCCGCGAACTCCTCGATCCGCGCGAACATCCGTTGCCGCAGGGGCTCCCGGGGCCGCAGGATCCGCACGTCCCGCCCGAAGATCGAGGCGAACATCAGCGCATGGAAGGAGTCGGAGACCACCCACGTCGCCCCCGCCATCGCCTCCACAAACACCCTCGGCCCCGCCCCCAAGCGCAACCGCACGGGCGAGGTCGCCCACTGTCGGAGGCGTGTCCCAAGCTCGCGCGCCGACTTGGGGCACGCCAGTTGGGGGCCGTTCAAGAAGACCTCGACCCGCGCCCCGGTGCGTCGGGCGAAGGCTTCCAGCGCGGGGAGGGCGTTGAGGATGCGCTCGGAAAGGAAGTAGCAGACCAGTCGGACGCCGGGCTGGGTGCGGAGGCGCAGGGCCTCGCACCACATCGCCTCCGGGATGAGCTGCGTGGGGTCGGTTACGTGGGTGGCGTGGGCACCCACGCTCGCGGCGAGGGTCACGCCCTCGGCTTCGCGCACGCCGATGGCCTCGAAGCGGGCCAGGCCGGCGCGGTAACGTTCGCGCCATTCCGGCGGGATCTCGCGCATCCCAAAACTCGCCGCATAGGCGATGGCCCGCAAGTCGGTGGGTGCGCCCTCCAGCAGGTAGACGCTGGGGTCGCCCCAGTCGCCGCAGTGCCAGACTTGGTCGCTTCCCACCACCAGGCGGTCGATGCCGAGGTCGCGCCCGGCCATCTCCTCCCATCTTAGGAAGTGGTAGGGCGTCAGCCGCATGGCGCCACGCATGAAACGGATCGTCCGCCAATGGCGGATTGTCTGCCCGAAGTGCCCACACCCCAACGCGCCATGCGCCAACCAACTTGCCGCCGCCTTGGGGCGCAGGCCGACGAAGGGCCCCAGCAACGCCACGTTCCGGGGATCCAGCCAACGATCGACCACCCAAGCCTCGTGCCCAAGGCGCTCGATGGCCTGGCGCATCGCCCAAGCTTGCAACACGCCCCCATAGTTGCACTGCGCGTGGAAGGTCAGCACGCCCACCCTCATGCCGCCATCCTCCGATGGGGCAGGGCGGTGAGCGGGCGTGGGAAGCGAAGAGGCTTACGGCCTAGTTTATGCCCCCCCCCGTTCAGTTCGCGGAGGGCGGAGGCGAGGAAGCCAATCCCTTTCTGCCGCATGGCGGGGAGAAGTTCATCCCGGACGGCAGCGGGGAGCGGCGCGGTGAGGCGTCGCGCCAAGGCTTCCGTCGGGAGGCCCATGTCAGGGGAGACGAGGCGGTCGGTCAGTCCGAGGCGACGCAGGAGAAGCGCCGGGCGCGAGGGATAGTCGGGGTTCTCCTCGTCCCGGAGGGAGAGGAAGGGTTTGCCGAAGAGGATGCTTAGGACGGTGCCGTGGAAGGAGCCCGCCAACACGTAGTCCGCCTGGGCCACATAGGCCACCAGGCGGTCGGGGGAGACACCGTAGGTCAGGCCGCGGGGGGCGCGGAAGCGCGAGAATTGGTAGACGGGGGTGACGATGGGGCGCGCCCCGAGGTGGCGGGCCAACGTCTGGGCCGTCCGCATGACGAAGGGGGAGGCGCCCAGCGTGTAGACATAAAGGGTCTTGCCGCGCAGGCGGAAGGGAGCGCGGATGGCCTCATAGTCCCGCGCCGTCAGGAGCAAGGTGGGGTCGGCCATCACGCGGGCGAGGGCGAAGCCGGCCTCGGCGAGTTGGCGCCGCGCGGTTTCCTCGCGGACGGAGACGGCCCGGAAGCGCGGCAACGCGCGCAGCAGGCGCCCCAAGGCCTCGGGCTTCAGCGCGCTGTCCCCGTAGCTGGCGGCATAGGCCACGAGCGGGAGCGGGCGGGGGATCGCCTCGCCCAGGAAGAGGGGCAGCCACCGTGCGCTGTGCGGCGGGCTCCAGACCTGGTCGCTCCCGATGACGACGCAGTCGTAATGGCGGGGGAAGGCCTCGGGTGAGCAACGCCGCTCGGGCAGGAAACGCCGCCGGAACGCACGGTAACGGAGGCGCGCCAAGTCCTCCGTGCCCAGCGAGCCGAGGTTCTGCAACGTGCAGGAGACGCCCCTGCGGAGAATCGCGCCAAGCGACGCCCGCAGGGTGGGGCGCAGGAAGCGTCTGGTCTCGCCCACATGGTTGCAGATGGGGAACTCGACGGTGTGGCCCATCCGCTCCAAGACCGTCCGCAAGGCCCACGCCTGCAGCATGGCGCCGCAGTTGTAGGCCCGGTGGAAGGTGAGGATGGCGATGCGCATGGCGGGCCGTCAGAGGGTGGGGGCGAGGCCGACGTAGGTGGCGGGGGTGAGGGCGAGGAGGCGGTCCTTGGCGGCCTGGGGGATGTCGAGGGATTGGATGAAGGCGCGGAGGTCGGCCTGGGTGATGGCGTGGCCGCGGGTGAGGGCCTTGAGTTTCTCGTAGGCGTTGGGGACGCCGTGGCGGCGCATGACGGTCTGGATGGGCTCGGCGAGGACCTCCCAGTTGGCGTCGAGGTCGGCGGCGAGGGCGTCGGGGGCGGGGGTCATGCGGCCGAGGCCACGGCGGGTGGACTGGACGGCGATGAGGGTGTAGGCGAAGCCGGCGCCGACGTTGCGGATGGCGGTGGAGTCGGTGAGGTCGCGCTGCATCCGGGAGATGGGGAGCTTGCGGGCGAGGTGGCCGAGGATGGCGTTGGCGAGGCCGAGGTTGCCCTCGGAGTTCTCGAAGTCGATGGGGTTGATCTTGTGAGGCATGGTGGAGGAGCCGACCTCGCCGGGGACGGCCTTCTGGCGGAGGTAGCGCATGGAGACGTAGAGCCAGATGTCGCGGTCAAGGTCGAGGAGGACGGTGTTCCAACGCTGGAGGGCGTCGAAGAGCTCGGCCATGCCGTCGTGGCTCTCGATCTGGGTGGTGAGGGGGTTCTGCGTGAGGCCGAAACCCTCGATGACGCGGCGGGCGAGGGCGGGCCAGTCGACCTCGGGGGCGGCGGCGAGATGGGCGTTGTAGTTGCCGACCGCGCCGTTCATCTTGGCGGGGAGGCGGACGGCGTCGATCTGGGCGGCCTCGCGGCGGAGGCGGCGGACGAAGACGTCGAGCTCCTTGCCGAGGGTGGTGGGGCTGGCGGGCTGGCCGTGGGTGTGGGCGAGCATGGGGAGGGCGCGGGTCTCGTCGGCGAGGGCGGCGAGGGCGTCGGTGAGGGCCTCCTGGGCGGGACGGAGGATGGCGAGGCCGTCGCGCAGCTGGAGCGCGTGGGCCATGTTGTTGATGTCCTCGGAGGTGCAGGCGAAGTGGACGAACTCGGCGAGGTGGGCGCAGGAGTGGGGGAGGCGCTCGCGGATGAGGTACTCGACGGCCTTGACGTCGTGCCGGGTGGTGGCCTCGATGGCCTTGACGCGCTCGGCGTCGGCCTGGGCGAAGCCGTCGGCGATGGCCTGGAGCTGGGCGCGCTCCTCCGGCGTCGCGTGGGCCTCGGGGAGGGCGGGCTCGTCGCAGAGCGCGAGGAGCCAGGCGATCTCGACCTGGACGCGGCGGCGGATGAGCCCGTATTCGGAGAAGACCGCGCGGAGGGGGGCGGTCTTGTCGGCGTAGCGGCCGTCGAGGGGGCTGACGGCGGTGAGGGGGGAGAGGGGGAGGTCGCTCATGGCTAAGGTCCGGGGGCTCAGTGGTTGGCGGCGCGGCGCTTGGCGAAGGCCTTGGCGGCCTGGTCCTGGGCGGCGCGCTGGGGGAAGGTCTTGTCGGTCTCGGCGTCGCGGAGCTTGCCGAGGAGCTTGGCCTGCTCGGCGGTGAGGGCCTGCGGGGTCTCGGCGAGGAGGACGACGTGGAGGTCGCCCTGCGGGAAGCGGCCGATGGCGCGGACGCCCTGCCCGCGGAGGCGCTGGACGGCGCCGTTGGGGGTGCCGGGCTTGATGGTGAGGGTGGCGGTGCCGTTGGGGGTCTCGATGGGGAGCTCGCCGCCGAGGGCCAGCAGGGTGGGGGAGACGTGGCGGCGGAGGATGAGGTCCTGCCCGTCGCGCTCGAAGAGGGTGCTGGGGGAGACGGCGCAGCGGAGGTAAAGGTCGCCGCGCGGGCCGCCGTTGGCGCCGGCGTTGCCCTTGCCGGCCACACGGATGCTCATGCCGTCGGCGATGCCGGCGGGGATGGTTACGTCCACCGTCTCGTTGGCGGCCACGAAGCCGTCGCCGCCGCACTTCTTGCAGGGCTTCTCGATGACGGTGCCGGTGCCGCGGCAGACGGGGCAGGTCTGCTGGACGATGCCGAAGAACCCGCCGCGTTGGCGGAGGACGCCCGCGCCGTTGCAGTGCTTGCAGGTGGTGCGCTTGGTGCCCTTGGCCGCGCCGGTGCCGCCGCAGTCGGGGCAAGAGACGGCGGCGTGGACGCGGATCTGCACACTGGTGCCGAAGAGGGCGTCCTCGAAGGAGAGGCGGATGGCCTGCTCGGTGTCCTCGCCGCGCTGGGGCGCGGAGGGGTCGGCGCGGCGGCGGCCGCCGCCGAAGTCGAAGTGGAAGCCGCCGCCGTTGCCGAAGCCGCCGCCGAAGAACTGGTTGAGCACGTCGCCCAGGTCGGACATGTCGAAGCCGCCGGCGCCGAAGGCGTCGCGCATACCCTCGTGGCCGAACTGGTCGTAACGCTGGCGTTTCTCGGGGTCGGAGAGGACGGCGTAGGCCTCGGAGGCCTCCTTGAACTTGGCCTCGGCCTCCTTGTCGCCCGGGTTGCGGTCCGGGTGCCACTTCATGGCCAGCTTGCGGTAGGCCTTCTTGATGGTGTCGGCGTCCGCGTCGCGGGCCACGCCGAGCACCTCGTAGTAATCGCGCTTCTGCTCGGCCATCTCACGCCTCCTCCGCGGGGGTCTCGGGCGCGCCGGCCGAGACGATCACCTGCGCGGGGCGGATCACCTTGCCGCCGAGCCGCCAGCCTTTGCGGAACTGGCTCACCACGTGGTCTTTGGGCACCGTGGCGTGGGGCACGGCCTGGAGGGCCTCATGGGCCATGGGGTCGAAGGGCGTGCCCTCGGCGGAGGCGTCGATGACCTCCGCGCCGGACTGCTCCAGCACCTTGCGGAACTCGTCGGCGATCATCCGCACGCCGTCGCTGAAGGGGGAGCCTTGGGGCGCGGCCTGGAGGGCCATCTCGAAGTGGTCGAAGACGGGGATGAGCGCGCCCAGGAGGCGTTCGTTGGCGCGGGCGGTGCGCTCCTCCAATTCGCGGGCGGTGCGCTTGCGCAGGTTGTCGAAGTCCGCCAGCAGGCGCAGGTGGCGCTCCTTCGCCGCCGCCAAATCGGCCTCCAACGCGGCCACGCGCGCATCCTCCGGCGCGGCCTCCCGGGGAGCCTCCGCCGTCTCGGGCGCGGGCTCGGGCGCGGGGGTCTGCGGCTCGGCGGCCGGGGTCTCGGGTTCCTTTGCTTCCTGCTCGTCCATCTTGTCTCAGATCCTTTCTCTGGTGCCGGAAAGGGGAGTCGAACCCCTACGCCTCGCGGCTGCGGATTTTAAGTCCGCTGTGTCTGCCATTCCACCATTCCGGCCCCTTTTTGCGAAGCCTTAGTATACCACATCCCCGGCGGGGCGCGCGGGGCCGCGGCTCAGGCGAGCTTGTCGCGCAGCAGCTGCTGGGCGAGCTGCGGGGAGGCCTTGCCCTTGGAGCGCTTCATCACCTGGCCGACGAGGAAGCCGAGCGCGGCCTGCTTGCCGGCCTTGTAGTCGGCGACGACCTTGGCGTTCTCGGCGAGGACGGCGTCCACGAAGGCCTCGACGGCGCCCGTGTCGGAGACTTGGGCGAGGCCGCGTTCCTTGACGAGCGCGGCGGGGTCGCCGCCCTTGTCGAAGAGCTCGGGGAGGAGCGCCTTGGCGGTGGGGCCGTTGATGGTCTTGGCCTCCAAGAGTTTGAGCAGGTCGCCGAGGGCCTCGGGGGTGAGGGCGGAGTCTTGGACGGGGCGGCCCTCCTTGGCGGTGAGGGCGAGCACCTCGGCCATGACCCAGTTGGAGGCGAGCTTGCCGTTGCCGCAACGCTTGGCGGCGGCCTCGAAGAAGTCGGCGAGGGCGCGGTCGGCGGAGAGGACGCCGGCGTCGTACTCGGGGATGCCGTAGTCGCGCATCATGCGTTCGCGGCGGGCGGCGGGGGCCTCGGGGAGATCCTTGGCCCAGGCGTCGATCTGCGCCTGGGTGAGGAGGACGGGCGGGAGGTCGGGCTCGGGGAAGTAGCGGTAGTCCTCGGCGTTCTCCTTGGTGCGCATGGTGAAGGTCTCGCCGGCGTCGGGGTCCCAGCGGCGGGTCTCCTGGACGATGGGGCGCCCGGCCTCGAGGGCGGCGCGCTGGCGGGAGATCTCGTAGAGCAGGGCGGCGTGGATGCCGCTGAAGGTGTTCATGTTCTTGATCTCGACCTTGACGCCGTAGGCCTCCTGCCCCACGGGGCGGAGGGAGACGTTCACGTCCGAGCGCATGTTGCCTTCTTCGAGGTTGCAGTCGCTGACCCCGGCGTAGACCATCATCTCGCGCAGGGCGGTGAGGTAGGCGATGGCCTCGTCGGCGGAGCGCAGGTCGGGCTCGGAGACGATCTCCATGAGGGGGGTGCCCGCGCGGTTGAAGTCCACGCCGGAGCAACCGGGGCGGTGGGTGAGCTTGCCGACGTCCTCCTCGAGGTGGATGTGGTTGAGGCGGATGGTGCGGCCGCCGGGGATGGCGACGGCGCCGCCGAGGCAGAGGGGCTCGCCGTTCTGGGTGATCTGGTAGTCCTTGGCGGAGTCCGGGTAGAAATAATTCTTGCGGTCGAAGCGGCTGCGGGGGGCGATGCGGCAGCCGAGCATGAGGCCGGCCATGACGGTGAGGCGGATGGCCTGGCCGTTGAGGGTGGGGAGCGCGCCCGGATAGCCGAGGCAGACGGGGCAGACGTGCGTGTTGGGCGTGGCGCCGAAGGCGGTGCCGCACCCGCAGAACATCTTGGTGCGGGTCTTCAGCTGGACGTGGGTCTCAAGGCCGATGACGACTTCGTATTCCATGGCGGTTCCCTCAGCGGAGTTCGAGCGCGTGCGCCGCGCGGAAGAGCGTGGCCTCGCCCAGGTTCGGGCCCAGCAGCTGGAGGCCGACGGGCTTGCCGGCCGCGGTCGCCCCCGCGGGGATGGCGATGGCGCAGCAGCCGGCCAGGTTGGCGCCCACCGTCAGCACGTCCGAGAGATAGTTGCGGATCGGGTCGTCCTGGTAGACGCCCAGCGGCCAGGCGGGCTCGGGGGTGACGGGGGCGAGCAGGAGGTCGCACCCCGCGAAGGCCTGCTCGAAGTCGCGCCGGATGAGGGTGCGCACCTTCTGGGCGCGGTTGTAGTAGGCGTCGTAGTAGCCGGAGGAGAGGACGAAGGTGCCGAGCAGGACGCGCCGCTTGACCTCCGCGCCGAAGCCCTGGGCGCGGGTGTCGCGGTACTGCGCCAGCACCTCCTCGCGCGGGACGCGCAGGCCGTAGCGCACGCCGTCGAAGCGCGCCAGGTTGGCGGAGACCTCGGCGGTCATGCAGATGTAATAGGTGGGGATGCCGTAGCCCGCGTGCGGCAGGGAGACCTCGCGCAGCGTGGCGCCGAGGGCCTCCGCGCGCTTGGCGGCCTGCTCGGTGAGGGCGCGGACCTCGGGGTCGAGCCCGTCGCCGAAGTACTCCTTGGGCAGGCCGAGGGTCATCCCGGCGAGGGGGCGGGCCGGGTCCATGCCCGCCCAGCACCCCGCGAGGCGCGGCAAGGGAACGTCCAGGCTCGTCGCGTCCAAGGGGTCGTGGCCGGCGAGGACGTCCATCAGGAGCGCGGCGTCCTCCACCGTCTTGGTCATCGGGCCGACCTGGTCGAGGGAGGAGGCGCAGGCCACCACGCCGTAGCGCGAGACGAGGCCGTAGGTGGGCTTGACGCCCACGATGCCGCAATGGCTGGCGGGCTGGCGGATGGAGCCGCCGGTGTCGGTGCCCAGGGCGGCCAGGGCCAGGCCGCCGCCCACCGCCGCCGCGCTGCCGCCGGAGGAGCCGCCGGGGATGCAGCCGCGCGCCACCGGGTTCTCCGTGGGGCCGAAGCCGGAGGTCTGGGTGGTGGAGCCGAGGGCGAACTCATCCATGTTCGTCCGGCCCAGGAAGATGGCGCCGGCGGCGCGCAGACGCGCCGTCACCGTCGCGTCGTAGGGCGCCACGTAGCCTTCGAGGATGCGGCTGGAGGCGGTGCAGGGCTGGCCGAGGACGTTCATGTTGTCCTTCATCGCGATGGGCGCGCCCAGCAGGGGGGCGTCCTCGCCCGCCGCGCGGCGGCGGTCGGCCTCCGCGGCGGCCTTCAGGGCGCCCTCGGCGTCGATCGTGACAAAGGCGTGGATGTTCTTCTGCGAAGGCTCCATCACCCCCAGCAGCGCCTGCGTCAGCTCCACCGAGGAAAAGCGTTTCGCGCGGAGCCCCGCCAGGGCCTCCGCCAGGGTCATGCGCTTGATGTCGTCCATGTCCGGGCCTCTCATTCCACCACGCGGGGCATACGGATCTCGTCGTCGATGCGCGCCGGCGCGTTGGCCAGCACGGCGTCGAGCGGCAGGCCGGGCACGGGCTCGTCCGCGCGCAGCGGCGCGCCCTCCGCGTGGCCGTGCAGCGTCGCGTCCAGCTCCGCCGTCTCCAACCCCGCGATACGGTCCACGTAGGCCACGATCGTCTCCAACTGGGCCCCGAAAATCCTGCGTTCGTCCTCCGTCAGCGCCAGACGCGCCAGGAACGCCACACGGTCGATGTCGAATCCTGCCATAGCAATCACTCCAGAAAGCCGGGATTATACCACAGCCAACCCGCCCCGGGGAACGTTCAGAAGAACCTCTAGGACATCTAGGACCTCTAAGACCTCTAGGACGCCCGCCATGCGCGCCGCCGCCCCAGATGTCCTAGGCGTCCCAGATGTCCTAGAAGTCCTAGATGTCCTTTCCGCCCCACCTCGGCTCGGCGGCCACCCCACCTCGTCTCAGCGGCCACCCCACCTCGTCTCAGCGGCTGATCCACCTCGGCCCGGCGGCTGATCCACCTCGGCTCGGGGGCCGAGCCTCCTCGGGGGGGCGGCTCAGGGTTGGGGCCGCCCGGCGACGACCTTGAGGAAGAGGGTGCGCTTCCCTTCCAGCCGCAGGGTGAGGGTGGCCTCGCCGGGGGTGGTCGGCTCTAGGTAGGCGGAGGCGTCGAGGGCGGCTTCCAGCGGCTTCATGGCCTGGGCGAGGTCGTCGGTGGCCAGGACGCGCAGGACGCCTTCGGCGGGCTGGCGGGCGAGGGTGGCGCCTTCGGCGGGGAGGACGCGGACGCGCACCGTGCCGGCGGCGGGGTCGAGGGCCAAGATCCGCAGGGCGGGGTTGGCGAAGCGCGCCGTCACGGTGTCGCCCGCCCGCTCGCAGGCGGGGACGATGCCGAGGTCGAGGCCGACGAGGATGGCTTCCTCGGTGCCTTCGAGGCGGAGGGCCGCCGCGCCGGCGGCGTGGTCGGCGAGGAGGGCGCGGGCGGAGGCTTGGTCCTCGGCGGAGAGGGTGAGGCCCTCGGGGGTGAGGAGGGCGGCTTCCTTGGGCTCCAGGGTGTAGGCGACGAGGCTGCCTTCGTCGGCGGCCTTGACGGCGTAGCCTTCCGGGAGGGCCTCCCAGGTGGGCGTGGCGGCCTTGGGGGCGCGGAGGAGGGCGTAACGGCCGGGGGCCCAGCCGCCGGCGGGCGGGGCCACGCGGATGGGGGCGGCGGCGTCGAGGGCCTCGGTGACGGTGGTGGGCTCGGCGCCGGCCTGGAGGGCGTCGCCCGCGGCGAGGGCGAGGCGGCGGAGGCGGGTGCCGGCGGCGACGGTGATGGGCTGGTCGCCCAGGCGCGTCTCGCAGTCGCCGCCCGCGGCGAGGGGGCGGATGAGGCCGCCGGTGGGCGTGGTGGGGTCGCCGAGGGTGAGGTCGCGCGTCATGGTCTCCTCCTCCAGGCGCACGTCGGCGAGGGCGAGGGCGGAGTGGAGGGTGTCGCTGCCGGGGCGGACGTCGAAGACGAGCTCGGCGACGGTGCCGCCGCGGCGCTCGGCGATGTCCTCGGGCGCCACGGCCACGACGGTGACGGCGCCAGTCTCCTCGGCCACGGAGAAGTCGAAGGAGAAGGCGTCGGCCAGGGTGCCGGGGCGGGCCTCGGCGAAGGCGAGGACGAGCGGGTCGTAGGCGACGGTGAGGGTGACGACGGCGAGGCCTTGGGCTTCGTCGAGAGTGACGGGGACGGCGACGCGGGCGCCGGGGTTGCAGACCACGCTTTCCAGCCGCACGGTGCGGGCGGCGCCGAGGGTGGCGGCGAGGGCCGCCGCGAGGGTGAGGGCCAGTCTCATTGCTTGCCTCCTTTGCCGTTGCCCATGTTGGTGTCGGTGACGCCGCGCGCCCAGAGCCACTTCTTGTAGGTGTTGGTCACGTCGGCCAGGCGGAGGTCGGCGTCGGGGGCTTTGCCGATGGCCTGGCAGAGGGCGCGGTGGACGCGCCGGTCGGCCTCGGTGTGCTGGGGTTTGCGGTTGCCGTTGGGGTGGCAGCGCTGGACGGTGCGGAAGGCGACCTGGTAGTCGTTCCACGTCAGGCGGCCGTCGCCGTCGCAGTCGCCGTTCGTCCAGGGCTCGACGACGTCGGGGTGCGGGCGGCCTTTGACGCGGATGACGGCCTCGGCGGGGCGGACGATGGCCTCGGCGCCGTTGTGGCCGCGGCCCGCGCCCTCGAAGCGCACCGTCACGTCGCGGTGCCAGCCGCTCTCGGGCGCCTCCAGCACGCGGAAGGTGAACCACACCTCGCGGTACAGCTCGCTGACCTGGACGTGGGAGTCCACGAGTGCCAAGGCCGCCGTGTCGTAGACGGGGGTGATGGTGAGCGTGCGCCAATCGAGGAAGCCCAGCTCCGTGACGGCCACGGGGAGGGTGATCGTCTCGCCCTCCTGGGCCTCGGCGTTGGGGGCGGAGAGGGCCACGAGCGGGCGCCAGCCGGGGCGGTTGCCGGTCTCGTCGTCGCCCTCGCCGTCCTCCTCGGAGGGGATCAGCACGCGGCACTGCGTGCGGGCGACGAGCGCGGGCGTGCCGTCCGTGCCGCTGGCCGCGCCGTCGAAGGCGACCGCCGCCTCGCGGGCCTCCTGGCCGGCCTCGGTGACGGCGAAGGTGAAGGTGGCCCTCGGCTCCGCCGCCGTGGCGGCCGTGGCGCCGCGCAGGGTGAGGAGGGCCTCGTCGAAGGCCGGCGTGATCCTCAGCGTGTCCCAGTCCAGCTTGTCGTCGGCCTCGACCGTGACCGTCACGGTGGCCGTGCCGTCGGCGCCGACCGTGGCGTCCTGCGCGGAGAGGGTGACGGCGGCGGGGTCGGGCTGCCACGTGAGCGCGAAGGCCGCGGGCTCGGGCAGGCGCACCCGCACCGCGTCGCCGAAGTCGGCGGCGGCGACCGTGAGGGCGGCCTCGCAGGGCGCCTTGGCCACGGCCTTGAGGCGGAGGCGGAGGAGCGCGCCGGCGCCGGGGGCGAGGCCTTGGGCGGAGGTGAGCGTCCACGCGCCCGGCTCGATGGACTGGGTGAGAGTCAGCCCATCGGAGAGGGCGGTGGTCGCAAAGCCAAGGGGATCGAGTTGGTCGGTGTCGTAGGTCAGCGTCACGGAGAAGCCGCCCTGCGCCAGGCCGTCGGAGTTGTCGATGGCGAGCACGGCCTCGAAGGGCTGGCCCAGGAAGGCCGCGCCGCCGGGGAGCGAGAGGGTGACGGCGCCGAGGCTCACGCGCACGGCCTCGCCGGGGAGGCTCTCGAAGGTCTCGGGCACGGAGTTGCCCGCCGTCCAGAGGCGGCTGAGGGCTGTGACACGGTAGGCCCACTCGGCGATGGCCGGCGGCGTGTCGCGGTAGGTGGGCAGCGGCGCCTCGGCCAGGCGCGCGAAGTCCCCGCCCTCGGCGCGGTAGACGCCGTAGCCATAGACGCGCGACTGGCCGTTCGGGTCCCATTCGAGGAGGACGTTGTCGTAGCCCGCCGTCGCGCGGAGGTTGCTGGGCTTGCCGACGTTCGGGTCGCTCAGGAGGAGGAGTTTGCCCGCGGCCGTGCCGCAGAGCATGTCGAGGTCGCCGTCGGCCTCCCAGTCCACGGGGGCGAGGGTCAGCCCCTCGGCGAAGCCCTCGAAGCTGCCGCCCCAGACGCGGTGCTCCAGCGCGAAGCCGTCCCCACGCCGGGCATAGAGGGCGATGCGGCCCGAGGCGTCGGCCACGAGCAGGTCGGCCGCGCCGTCCCCCGTCGCGTCCGCCAGCGCGGCGGCGACGGGTTCGTCCACGGGCGTGTCGCAGGCGAGGGTCGCGCCGCCGAGGGTGAGGGTGCCGTCGACGTAGGCGCCGAAGCCGTCCGCGGCGTCCCACACGGGGAAGCCCGCCGCCCCGGTCTCGGCGATCGCGCCGGTCGCCAAGTCGCACCGGCTGACGGCGCCGCCATTGTCGCAGAACCACACTGCCGGCCCGGCCTCGGTCTCGCCGCCCGCCATCACCGGCCGCGCGAGTTGCGCGAGTGCCGTTCCCAGCGAGGCAAGGCCATCTGTTGTGCCCGTAGCCGTGGAAGGTTCGCCTTTCAGGCTCACGGTGCCCTTTGTGATTTCCCATTCGGGGCTGCCTGCGGCACCCACGTTCCTCATTGTCCACAACGTGCCCTGGGCGAAGGCCAGCACGTCGAAGTTGCCGTCCTCGTCCACGTCCACCACGGCCACGGCGAGGGGGCCGCCGAAGTCGCGCCCGCCGGTCAGGTCGCCCGTGCCGCCGTCGGTCGTCGCGAAGAGTTCCTCCAGCGCGCCCGCCACGAGCGCCATGCGGCCCATGTCGAAGGGCTGGAGGTTCGTCTCCATCACGGCGGAGTCGCCATGCGCCACGCCGCCGAGCTGGAGGATGTTGGGGAAGAGCGGGTTGAGGCCGTACTGCAATTCCTGGGCGAAGGTGTAGCCGTCGCCGTCGGTGTCGGAGTCCTCGGGCTGGTCGTCTTTGCCGTACCAATAGCGCGAGAGGCGCGTGTGCGCGTCGTCCACGAAGTGGGCCACGAGGTCGATCTTGCCCACGCCGGGGTTGCCCACGATGGTGATGGCGTCGCGCGCGCGGCCCCAATCGTCCGCCTGGCGCACGCCGTTGGCCGTCCACTGGGCGAAGTTCTTGTCCGGCGTGTAGGTGGCCGTGGTGTGTTCCTGCCCGGGACGCAACACCACCTGCTCCGTGGCGAAGACGCCCTCGGGTTCGGAACGGATGGTGATCTCGGGGTACTCGAAGGGATTGTAGAGCACCACGTTGGAGTCGCCGTGCGCCACGCCGCCGAGCCGGAGCTCGTTCGGGAAGACGGGGTTGAGGCCGTACTGCAATTCCTGGGCGAAGGTGTAGCCGTCGCCGTCGAAGTCGGAATCCGGCCCCGCCTCCTTGCCGTACCAATACTGCGCCTGACGCGTCAGCTCGTCGGCCACGCAGTGCGCCACCGCCTCGATGGGCGTGTCGCCCACCGTGAAGGTCGCCGTGTTCGTCGCCACGCCCCAATCGTCCGCCTGGCGCGTGCCATTCACCGTCCAGTAGGCGAAGGTGGAGGTGGCCGGCGCGAAGGACTCCTTGGTCGTGATGACCGTCCCCGGGCGCGCGTAGCCGCTGTAGGTCGCGAAGAGCTCCCCCTCCGGCTCCGACCGCACCGTGTAGGCCACGTAGCCGTTCGGGTTGTAGAGCACCACGTTGGTGTCGCCGTGCGCCACGCCGCCGAGCTGGAGTTCGTTCGGGAAGAGCGGGTTCAGGCCGTACTGCAACTCTTGGGCGAAGGTGTAGCCGTCGCCGTCCGTGTCGCTCTCGGCGGAATAGTGGAGCGTGCCTTCCGTGTCATAGGCGTCCGGCTCGCCATACCAATAGCGCTCGTCCGCGTCCGGGATGCCATCGCCGTCCGTATCCTCCGCCGCGTTCGCGTAGACCGCCGTCAGTGTAACGACCGAATCCTTGGGGACGACCGTTACGGCGTCCAACGCCCGCCCCCACGCGTCGCGGTTCGCGAAGTTCGGCTGCGACGGGCTCACCGCCCAATGGGTGAAGCGATAGCCCTCTCGCGCCGGCGCCTCCACCGACGTGAAGGCCTCATCCGTGTAGACATACGTCTCGGCCGCCAGCTCCGTCCCGAAGCTGTCCACCTGTCTGACCGTTACCCTCGCCGCCGATGAGCCCTGCCCCCGGCCCCACGCGCCCCACCCGGCGCACAGGGCCAAGACCACGATCGGCGCAATGCTCCGCGCCCATCCCATGGCTCACTCCCCTTCTTCGATCTTCACCGACAAACGCCCAAGACCGTTGGCCTCTATCGACTTCCGTAGAACGTCTTGCACATATTGGCGTTCATCATAGTCTAAAACCCGATGGTTTAGTTTCCCATAAAGATAATTGAGTAAAACCTCGCCCTCGGTGTTCCACCCAGAATCGGAAGTGGAAGAAGTCCAAGAGAATTTTGTGGGCAATTTGTCTCCCTCCGCTACCAACGTGTCGCCGATGAAAACTTGTCCATCTTTCAACGTCAACATAGGATCTTCTTCTGCCACCCCCCACAGCAAAGCACTGAATGCATACTTTGAGATGTCGTTCAGTGAAATCGTCATCCCTTTTTGGCTGTCAAGCGTTGGAATCACTTGAAGGTGTTGTGGTAGCAAGTTCCCATCCTGCGCCAGAATTTCCACGCTCACCTTGGCCAAATCGGTTTTCCAATCCGAGGCAATGTCCCAAACAAACATATGCTCCTCATTTGTTGGGACTTCTTCCCCATTCGGGACACCTTCTCCCGTCCGAACAGGGACAAAATTGGCAAAACTCCGGACACCGTCCTGAAATGCGACCGCACGAACCTTTGCCGTAGGCAAATCACTATGAATGGTATACCGAACGCGAAGCTGTTTGGTACCGATCGGTTCACAGGCGACCGTTACGGTTGCCTTGGTTTCACACGAATCTTTGTTCGGTTGCACGGCTATGGCCTCCTGCCAAGCGTCCGCATACGGCTCTTCATACGTAATGGTTGCCCCATAAAGCGTATTCATGGAGAAGCCTTCCGGTACCTTCCCCATAAAATGGATATTTTGGAGATTGGGACAGCCCGCAAAAATGGAATCCCCCATCGAGGCCAATGAGGCAGGCAGGGTGATGGAAGTCAGATTCTCACACCTTGAAAAGAGATAGCTATCCAAATGTGTAACACCTTCAGGAATAATAATCTCCCCGGAAACCCCCTTACACGCCACCAACAAAATCTTTGTCCGCTCTTTATTGTACAGAATATTGTCCTGCGCAAAGTAAAGCGGATTGTCTTGCGCAACTGTCAACGATTCCATATTCCAAGTAGGCGGGAACGCGTCTAACGGCATTGTTGAAACAGAGGCAGGCAGATGCAATGCTTTAACCTTGCTGCACCCATAAAATGCCTCGGCCTTGATTGTCTCCACGCCCTCGTTGATAATCAACGTCTCCAACGACGAACATCCGGAAAACGTATTATCCTCAATCCGCTTTACGCCACTTGGGATTTCAATCGCCTTCAGAGCCGCACAATCCTGAAACGCCATCCACCCAAGTGTCTCCAATGAGTCTGGCAACTTAATGGTTGTGAGATTTTGACAACCAGCAAAGGCACCCCATTGGATGATTCCGAGTCCATCGGGAAGAGATACAGAACGAAGATTATTACAATCGCGAAAAGTTGCTCCGCTTATTTCTTTTACTCCGTTTGGAATCACAATACTGGTGAGTCCAGAGTTTTTGACAAACGCCCCTTGCATAATTTTGTTTATTGTCGGAGGTAACACAAGATTGCCAATGTCTGCTCTAGGTGCAGCATAGAGCACCTGTGTCAGAGCTTTCGTATAAAGAACATTGTTGATAACGACAAAGTAATTGTTCTCTGGCGCTACGGTAATACTTGTGGTACAAGATTCGCCATACTCATCGGTGAATGCATAAGCTTCTATGGACGAGAGGGTGGCTGGGAGATTAAACGATTTGACGCTTTTCAAGCCAGTAAAGGCGTTGGTCGCAATGGTCTCCACTCCTTCTGGGATAATGACTGATGTAATTTGCTCAAGGGGAACATATCCGCCAGTAATAAATGCACTTTCCGGAATGGTTTTTGTCCCTTCAGGTATCTTAAGTGTTGTTATAGTCTCAGGAAATTCGATTGTTCCGCTGAGGCTACAGGCTTCAACAGTCGTAGGTTTAAACTCCCCCATGCCAATGTCAAAAGCCTCTCGTGCCGCATAACGCAACGAGGATGGCAAAATAATAGTTGTGAGCTGATCGGCCTGGAGCCAACCTGCACTATCAATCATCGTGCGAAACAACGTATTTGGCAAAGTCGTCTCACCATCTGGGATGCCTATTGCTTGGAGATCGTAAAAGAAAGATCCGTCATTTTCCGGCACCCAAGTGGAAACAAAGCGTGTAGGGCGACGTGTAGAAAACGCGAACTCCCCGATTGATACATTCTCCTTGGCGACATTGATTGTAAGCGAGAAAGTTTCGCTATTTGAACCGCATCCAGAAAAAGCACCCGCTTCGATGATTTGCACACTCTTTGGGATTGTCACTTCCTTGAGTAACCAACAGCCGCTAAAGGCTTCCTCCCCAATTGTGGCAAGACCTTCACTGAAAGGGAAAGTTTCCAGTGCCTCGCACGCATAAAAGGCTCGATCACCGATGGAAACGATGGGCGAGGCAAACGTAACACTTACCAACTTACTACAATTTGCAAAGCACCGTTCTGGAACCTCTGTAATTACACCCTCTGCCGTGACGGACACCAAATTCGTACACTCCTCGAAGCATTGCGTTCTTATTGATGTAACACTGTCTGGGATTTTCACGGATGTGATGTCTGTATTTCCTCTGAAAAGGTACACATCTAACTGGAAGACCCCGTGCATCCCCAACGGACCGGGAAGGAGATTGGGAATACTCACGGCTCCCTTGGCATTCTCAACCGAATAGATTGAGACCCCTCCCTGCCCGACGGAATACTTCCAAACGATTCCCGTCTCAGGGTCTTCCCACGTATCGGCGAGCAGAGGCAGAGTCAATAAGCCCAACAATGCCACAATCGAAAACTTCATGACGGACTCCTTTCAACTTTCACTTCAAGATGGAACTTCTGATCTGTGGAAGAATCACGAACCTTAAAACAACGAAGGTAAGGGTCAATATGCCTATGCCAATCAACACGTTGCCTCGACCGCAGAGCAAACGTGTGGCGAGTTCGCGATTGGCGGGACTTAGGCACACAACGTGCGCTACCGCCAAGAGAAACCAAAGACTGAACGAAAAAATGCCGATAACAATATTGATTCTGGCAGGAGATGTGCGACCGGCGTCAGAGGAGAATATGAACAGGTCGCGTGGCGGACAACGCTTTTCAATAGTCTCTTCCTTGTAGTGATTGAATCCCACAAAAGGACTCAAATCGATACAGGGGCAACCAGCAACTGTTGATAGGCAATGCTTCTTTTGCCATCGATCGCCAAACTCTCCAATAATCGCTTCGTGAACTTCATACCACGCTTTCGAGGCTTTGGCCATATGTGTCCACAGGAACGAGAAGACCATGCCTAAAAGTGCGACCCCAAAGGCTTGCCAGTGAATAAGGCAGCCCTCCGCCAATTTTCGTGCCACATCGTCTTGGACAAACAGCGCACCATAGCCTGCGTAGGACAATGCAAGAAATGTCCCCAGCAACACCGAACGTTGCCACAGCGAGTTTATCTCCGTGTCGCGCGCCTGCCACAACCGTTCGTAGATTTGATCTGCAGACAACTTAGATTGTGTCTCACAACTCATGGCATTATCTCTCCTGACAAACAATGAAGCTTAAACCAAAGGGCATATGAAGGCCCCATTTTGCGTTGGGTGTTGTCTGCAAACTGTTACAACATCCAACTATCAGGACTAACAGGCCGAAAACAAGGAGAATAACCAACGCAGGTGTCCATATTTTCTCCTTTGGTGTTTTATTGATTTTGACTTCGAGAATTCCATTTTTCTTCGACACAAAAACCTCTCGGCGAACCCCGCCTTCAGACGAAGAACAAGAGAGGGTTGCATTATCTGCAAGGCGTCTAACATCCGGAGCAACTTTTCCATCTGTCTTTAGAACTTGCTCCAACTCACTTACACCGTCTTGCAGGTAAGTGTGCGCGATGTTGCAGATATTTTCACGCAACTTCTTTTCGTCTTCCGTTTCTGCCATCCTTCGTCTCCTTTTTTGTGGCGGGGACGAAACGCCCGGAATGAACCGGACGCGCCTCCGCGATACGTTCGTCCTCTCATGAAAGGTGCTAATTTCCATCGGACGAAAGTATGCGTGACGCATTCTTTCTGTGCGTCTGAGGCGTGGTGAGAGGGCCTGTGAGGGTCATCACCTCAGCTCAAACGTATGCTGATAAGGTACTCTTTCCTGTGTTGTTTTGTCAAACGGGTTTGTTCGCGCGATGGGGAAACCACGGATTGCGCGGATTCTGGCGGCTTGGGGGGCGATTGCCGTCGACAGCTCCGCCAGGGGTTTGGGAGCGCACGAAGGCCACGAAGCAAGGGCGGGATGGAGGTTTGGCGGCTCACCCGAGGAGGATCGGCGGCTGAGTCAAGGAGGATCAGCGGCTGATCCAAGGTGGGATAGCCCCCGATCCAGGGAGTGGGGCGTGGCCGGGCCCTCCCTTGGTTCAACCGCAAAGACGCAAGGGTGCGCGGGAGGCTTGCGGTGGTTTTGACCGCAAAGACGCAAGGGTGCGCGGGAGAATGGGGCGCGGGAGGCTTGCGGGCTCCGCCGGTCGCTCTGCGGGCTTTGCCCGCTGACCGCTCCCTACCGCCCTCGCCTCCCGCGCTGCCCAAGTGAGTCCCCTCGTCGTGCTTCGTGTCCCTTCTGTGTCCCCCCTTGTGTCCTTGGTGGTCTCCTTCCTGGCAGTCCTGTCGGCGGTAGCCGACCACCAATCCGCCCCAATCCGCGCAATCTGCGGTTTCCCCTCGTGCTATCCAAGAGGGAACCGCGAAGACGCAAATGGGGCGCGGGAGGCTTGCGGGCTCCGCCGGTCGCTCTGCGGGCTTTGCCCGCTGACCGCTCCCTACCGCCCTCGCCTCCCGCGCTGCCCAAGTGAGCTTCGCCGTGCGGTGTTGTAGCGGTCTCCTCCCCTGGATGTCTTTTAGGCGGAAAGGACCTGAAGGACGTGAAGGACTTGAAGGACGGCCTCGGAGGTCTGGCCGCCCGCCTTCTTTCTTTCTGGCAGTCCTGCGCGGGCCACGCCCGCGCCCCTCTTTGAGGTCTTCGTGTCCCTCTGTGTCCCCCTTCGTGGCCTTAGTGGTCTCCTCTCGGCGTCCATCCAGTCCTGCGCGGGCCACGCCCGCGCCACCCTTTGTGTTCTTTGTGGCCTTTGTGATTGTGTTCTCCTCGTCGTGGGTGGGTGCGCTTTGCGGCGTGGGGGCGGAGTGTGGTATACTGGCGGGGTTATGGCAATCGAACGGACTGTGGTGTGCGCGTTGGTCGCGCTGTTGGCGGTGTTGTTCACGTGGCTGGGGGGGGGCGTGGTGGGCCCGTGGCTGACGCCGTGGACGCCTTGGCTGACGTTGTTGTTGGCGGAGGCGGCGTTGGTGTTGCCGGAGCAGCGGGTGGGGGAGTCGCTCTTCGACGCGCGGCGCCGGGTATGGCGGGGGGTGGTGCGGGATCCGCTGGCGTGGCTGGCGGTGGCGTTGGTGGGGTTCTTGGTCATCCAGTGGCTGAATGGGTGCGTCTTCGCGGTGTGGGATGGGGCGGCGCGGGCGTGGGTGCGGGTGAGCCCGGCGTTCGATTGGTTGGTGCCGGGGGAGTGGGCGGAGAAGGTGGCGCAGCTGCCGGCGCCTCGGGGGCAGGGGGAGTTCGTGTGGTATGCGCTGGGGTCGCAGCCGTGGGGGTGGCTGCCGTGGTGTCTGCGCTCGGACGAGGCGTGGGGGGTGCTGAATTGGTTCCCGCCGTCGTTGGTGGCGGTGTTGGCGGTGCGGCACGCGTTGCTGGCGCGGTCGAAGCGGTGGCTGATGGGGTTTGTGTGCGTGATGGGCGGGGTGCTCTCGGTGGCGGGGATCGCGCAGTACGCGGTGGGGGGGACGTTCCTGTATTGGGGGATGGAGACGAAGGCGTTTTTCTTCGCGACCTTCGGCTATCCGAACCACGCGGCGTGTTGGTTCCCGGCGGTGATGGCGCTGTCGGTGGGGATGACGCTGTGGGCGCTGGAGCATCGGGAGCATACGCGGATGCCGCCGTGGGTCTATGGGCTGTGCGCGGCGTTGTGCGCGGTCTCGGGGGTGCTGTCGGGGTCGCGGGCGGGGATGCTCTTCACGTTGGCGGTGCTGGCGTTCACGGCGCTTTACGTGCCGGTGCGTTATTTCGGCACGATGCCGGGGAATGTGCGGTGGGTGGTGACGGGGACGTTGCTGGCGGCGGCGGTGGTGGTGTTGGGGACGGCGGGCTTCCGGATGCACGCGGTGACGGCGAACGCGGCGCGCGCGCAGGCTTTGCGCGTGGCGACGACCCAGGCGGAGCGTGAGGCGGCGGGTGCGATGCCGACCTACACGGCGATGCCGTGGGTGGATGAGGTGCTGGGGGAGATCGCGCAGACGGATTGGGGGGCGTTCTTCGCGCATCCGATGCTGATGCGTTCGGGCTATCAGGGCATCTTGGCGCAGCGTCAGGCGGCGGATCACCCGGTCTGCGGCACGGGCGCGTGGAGTTTCCGTTGGCTGAACGCCTCGTACATCAACCAGGATGACCCGGAGGAGCGCACGTGGATGGGCAAGCGCATGGGCGTGGGCCAGGCGAACGTCCACAACGACACGCTTCAGTTCCTGGCGGAGCATGGCTGGGTGGGCTTCGGCCTCATGCTGGGGTGCGCGTTGGCGTTGGCGCTTCCGTTCCTGCGGACGCTGCTGGCCAGCCCGGCGTACACGGTGAGCGACGAGCAGGCGGATCGCTGTTGGTTGAACCGGCTGAACGTCTTTTGCGTCTTCGCCTTCGTGGCGACGGCGCTGATCGCGGCCCACAGTTTCATCGACCTGGTCTTCCGGAGCGCGGCGTGCATGTTGCTCTATGGGCTGGCCTTCGTCTGCGCGTCGGGCTTCGTGGTGGGCCATCGCACGGTGGCGGGCCGTCTGGAGCCGGCCCCGGCCGAGGCGGCGCGGCGCGCCGTGGGCGATGAGGATGAGGACGACGAGGATGAGGCCG
This sequence comes from uncultured Lentisphaeraceae bacterium, assembly GCA_949288955.1. Classification (GTDB taxonomy): domain Bacteria; phylum Verrucomicrobiota; class Kiritimatiellia; order RFP12; family DVOR01; genus Spyradenecus. Next base: position 10,414 of record CASEMS010000028.1, on the reverse strand, counting down.
GGGGTGAGGCGCACCATGCGTAAGGGGATCATTCTGGCCGGCGGCGCCGGCACGCGGCTGTGGCCGGCCACCGGCGTGGTCTGCAAGCAGCTCCTGCCGGTCTACGACAAGCCGATGGTCTATTACCCGCTCGCCACGCTCATGTTGGCGGGCATCCGGGAGATCCTGGTCATCTCCACGCCGGAGGCGACGCCGCTCTTTGAGCGTCTGCTGGGCGATGGCGCACGGTTGGGGCTGCGCCTCTCCTACAAGGTGCAGGAGGCGCCCAACGGCTTGGCGCAGGCTTTCGTGCTGGGGCGGGACTTCATCGGGGACGACCCGGTGTGCCTGATCCTGGGCGACAACCTCTTCCATGGGCAGAGCTTCACGCGGATGCTGCGGGCGGCCGACCGCGCGCCCGGCGCGACGGTCTTCGGCTATTACGTGCGCGACCCGGAACGCTTCGGCGTGGTCGCCTTCGACGCGCGGGGGCGGGCGGTCTCCATCGAGGAGAAGCCGAAGGCGCCGAAGAGCCACTACGCCGTGACGGGCCTTTACTTCTATGACAACGACGTGGTGCGCATCGCCGCCGGGCTCAGGCCCTCCGCGCGGGGGGAGTATGAGATCACCGACGTGAACCGTGCCTATCTGGAGCAGGGGCGCCTGAACGTCAAGCTGTTGGGGCGCGGCTTCGCGTGGCTCGACACCGGCACGCACGACTCCCTCCTGGAGGCCTCCAACTACGTCCGCACCGTGCAGACCTGCCAGGGGCTGCGCGTGGCGTGCGTGGAGGAGATCGCCTGGCGCATGGGCTTCATCGGCTCCGACCAGCTCCGCGCCGAGGCCACGCGCTTGGCGAAGTCCGCCTATGGCGACTATCTGCTGGACTTGCTCGCCCGCGAGCCCGAGCCCCGGGGGGAGGCCTGAGATGGAGGTCTCCGACACCGCCCTGGCGGGCGTCAAGATCGTTCGGCCGACCCTCTTCCGCGACGCGCGGGGTTCCTTTTGCGAGACCTACAACGCCGCGCGCTACAAGGCCGCCGGCATCCCCGCCGACTTCGTGCAGGACAACGAGAGCGAATCCGCCCGCGGCGTCGTGCGCGGGCTCCACTGGCAGGCCGGCGCCCACGCCCAGGCCAAGCTCGTGCGCGTCCTTCGGGGCGCCGTCTGGGACGTGGCGGTGGACATCCGCAGGGGGTCGCCCACCTTCGGTCGGCACGTCGCCGTCCTGCTCACCGCCGAGAACGCCCTCCAATTCTACATTCCCCGGGGCTTCGCCCACGGCTTCGCCGTGTTGGAGGAGCGCACGCGCTTCGCCTACAAGTGCGACAATCTCTATTGCCCCGAGGCCGAGCGCGGGCTTCGCTTCGACGACCCCGCCCTCGCCATCCCGTGGCCCGACCTTGGCGTGCCGCCCCTGCTCTCCGAAAAAGATCTCCGCCACCCCCTCCTCGCGCAGATCGAGCCTTGGGAACCGTGATGCGCCGCCTCGTCACCTTGCTCGCCCTTGGCCTCCTCGCCGTCTCGGCCCCCGCGCAGGAGGCGGCCTTCGCGCTCGACGCCTACCAGCGTGCCGCTTCGCTCGCCCTGCCGCAGGCGTGGCAGGTGCGCGACAGCGCACGCAAGACGCTCCGCCTCGCCCAGGCCTTTGGGGAGGTGGGCGACGCGCGGACGGCCGGGTTCCTGGTCGATGTCGCCATCGTCCTGCACGGCGTCAACCGCAGCCTCACCGTGTCGGAGCTGATGGCGTGGCACCGTGCCTTTCCCGCGAACGATCTTATCCGCAATGACCTGGCCTGGACGATCCTCGTCTCCGGCGGCGACCCGCAGGCCGCCCTCGCCCTGATGCGCGGCAACCGCCATTGGGAGGGGGCGAGCCTCGACACCTTGGCTTACGCGCAGCTCCGCTGCGGCCTCCCCGCCGAGGCGTTGCAGACGATGTTGGACGTCTTCGCGATGGAGGCGCACCCCGGCCCCCTCTACTTCGACCACCTCGGCGACATCCTCTGCGCCAACGGTTTCCCCGACGAGGCCCTGCGCGCCTGGGGGCGTGCGCGCAGCCTTTATCGGTGTTTCCTGGAGGCGGGCGGCGACCCGGACGAGGCTCTCAGCGAAGGCTACGACGACGCCCAGACGCGTCGCAAGCGCACCGCGCTCAAGGTGTTGCGCGGCGCCCGCCCCAAACCGCGCCCCGCCGCCCCGCCGCCCTGGCAAGGAAAATTGCGCCAAGGCAAGGAGAATGCTTGACGTGAGGCCTCCGCCCGCGCTATACTGTGGTTAGTCAATGTGGAGACCGGCCTTCGGGGACGGTCGCCCTCCCCCAGCCGAAAGGAGTGACACGATGAAAGCTTGGATGATGTTCGCGGTGGCGCTGCTGATTGCCGGTGGCGCGATGGCGCAGTCGCGCTCCGCCAGAGGCGGCGCCCAGCCCGACCAGATGATTCGCATCAAGGAAATCACCGGCGTCGGCGGCGACAGCGATTACACCACCCCCGCGCCCCAGATCGACGCGAAGTGGAAGAAGCGCATCAACCACACCGACAACTACGCGAAGGACGACGCCAAGGGCTGGCACTACTTCGAGGTCTCCTATCAGGTCGCCAACATCGGCACCGACTCCTCCGGCGCCAAGAAGCCCATCCTCGCCATCCCCGAGGTGGAGATCACCTACGCCCTCCTTTATGATATGAAGAAGTCCAAGAAGGCCGCCTCCGTCGCCCGCAACGCCCAGAAGGCCGGTGGCGCCATCGGCTGGGACAACCCCCGCCAGCTCTACTCCCTCCTCACCGAGACCGTCACCTACACCACCATCACCCCCGGCCGCGAGCACTACGCCGCCGTCTGCGTGCCTCCTTCCGCCGTCGCCATCTATGGCGACCCGATGATCTTCTCCGTCCAGATCAAGGTGGATGGCGTCCAGCAGGGCGAGATCATGACCGAGGTCGCCGGCGGCGCCTCGATCGATGGCAAGGACATCCGCGCCATCCTCCAGGAGAAGGGCGCCGACGGCAAGGCCCACATGGCCGCGTGGTGGGAGCGCATCGAGAACCTCTCCGAGGGCGTCGTCGCCCGTGAGGGCATTCTGCGCGACCGCTCGATGACCCCCTTCGTGATGGCCGGCGACCAGTACTACGACCAGGTGAAGGCCAAGTGACGGCCTAAGGCGAGAGACGCTCTATGGAACGCATTCTGACACTCAACATTGGCGCGACGCGCTTGGCGTTGGCCGAGTTTGAGGTGCGCCCCGGCCGCGGGCCCAGCCTCACGCGCTACACCTTCGGCGACCTGCCTGAGGGCGCCGCCGAGGCGCCCGAGACCTTCGGCATCGAGATCGAGCAGGCCCTCCGCGGCATGATGGCCGCCTCCGGCATCCGCCCCGGCCGCATCCTCGTCGCCCTCTCGGGGCAGATGGCCTTCCCGCGCTTCGTCAAGGTTCTCGCCGAGGGCGAGGAGAAGATGCGCGAGCAGATCCGCTTCGAGGTCGAGCAGAACGTTCCCTTCCCCCTCTCCGAGGCCATCTGGGACGATGCCCTCGTTGGCCAGCCCAACGCCGGCGAGCAACACGTCATGATCGTCGCCGCGCGTTCCGACCTCGTCGGCGCCATCGCCAAAGGCCTGCTCAACGCCGGCTGCGAGCCCGAGCTCGTCGACGTCGCCCCCGTCGCTCTCTACAACACCGTCCGCTTCAACTATCCCGACGCCGACGGTTGCACGTTGGTGGTCGACATCGGCGCGCGTTGCACGAACCTCGTCTTCGTCGAGCAGGATCGGATCTTCTACCGCACCATCCCCGTCGCCGGCAACACCATCACCTCGGAGATCGCCAAGGCCTTCGGCCTCTCCCAGGAGGAGGCCGAGACCTTCAAGTGCGAGCAGGGCCTCGTCGCCCAAGGCGGCGCCTTCGCTGTCGACGACCCGGACGTGGATCGCCTCTCCAAGGTCATCCGCAACGTGATGACGCGCCTCAACGCGGAGGTTACGCGCTCCATCGCCTTCTATCGCAGCCAGCAGGAAGGCTCCGCCCCCACGCGCGTCCTCCTCTCCGGCGCCTCGTCGCAGCTGCCGTACATGCAGAACTTCTTCGAGGAGAAGCTGCAGGTGGCCGCCGAGTTCCTCAATCCCTTCCAGACCGTGGCCTATCCCACGGACATCGACGCCGACCAGTTCGGCCGCGACGCCTTCTCCCTGCCGGTGCTCGTGGGGTTGGCCCTCCGCCGTGGGCTCACCTGCCCGGTGGAGATCAACCTCGTCTCCCAGGACATCACCGCCCGCAAGGAGTTCCGCCGCCGCCTCCCCTTCTTCGCCATCGCGGCCGCCGGCCTCGTCTTCATCATGGGCATCTGGTTGGTCTACGTCGGCCGCATGGGCGCACTCTATGAGCAGCAGGCCGAGCGCATCCGCCAGCGCATCACCGCCTACGAGAGCCAGAAGGCCCGTTTCGACAAGGAGGACAAGGCCGCCTCCGCCGCCGAGGCGCGCGCCGCCGCCTACCGCACGCTCATGGAAAGCCGCCAGACGTGGCTGCGGATGTTGGTGGCCGTCAACAAAGCCATCCCCGAAGGCCTGTGGGTGACGCGCCTCTCCGCGCGCCGCGACGGGCAGACCCTCCGTGGGCTTGACCTCTCGGTCTCCGTCTGGAAGGATCAGGAAGGCCGCCTCTCCGCCTCCGGCAAGACCATCGACGAGACGGTCGCCGCCAAGCTCGCCGGGCAGGATGTCTTCGCCGCCGACGTCAAGGACATCCCCATCAGCAAGAAGACCCAGTCGCCTTGGATGACCTCGTTCGACATCACCGCCAACCTCCGCGCCGTCGAGAAGCCGAAGGAGGCCAAAGGCCGCACCGCCCGCCGCAGCAGGAGGTAACAGAGAGATGGATCCCAAGCAAAAACTCATCGCCATCGCCGTCGGCTCCGTCTGCGGCCTCATCATCGTGGCGTTGGCCGTGCTCCTCGTCCTCCAGATCGGGCGCATGGGCGAGGCTCGCGAGGCCCGCGACGGCGCCGAGAGCACCATCAACGGCTATTACGCCGCCAAGCCCTATCCCTCCGACGCCAACCGCAAGGTGCGCGAGCAGGACGAGACCCTCCGCACGCAGTGGGCCGACAAGGCGCGCGCCGTCCTCACGCATGGGCTGGACGTGCCGCAGGGCGAGTCCCCCTCCCAGTTCGTCCAACGCATCGGCGAGACCGTCCGCGCGCTCAACGCCCGCCAAGGTTCCGCCGCCCCCGCCGGCCAACAGGAGCAGCCGATGGACTACTCCTTCGGGCGTTACGTCGTCCAAGGCACGATGCCGAAGGATGCCGACGTCCCGCGCCTGGCCCAGCAGTTCGCCGTCATCGAGCACGTCTGCGACCAACTCTTGGACAATGGCGCCGTCTCCATCACCGCCGTCACCCGCGAGCAGTTCGACGCGGCCGAGGCCAAGCCCGAGGAGGAGCAGACGCGTACCCGCCGTCGTCGCCGCCGCACGGAGGAGGCGGAGCCCGCCGTCGCCGCCGTCGGGGCCGCGGTCGATCCGATTCTCGCCAAGGACGGCGTCCGCCGCGAGACCTACTCCATCGCCTTCACGGCCCCCTACACGGCCATCGCCAAGACCGTCAACGCCTTGGCCACCGACAAGCTCTTCGTGGTGGTCACCGATCTGGAGGTGTCCGCGCCCGTCTCCGTCGCCGCGCGCGTGGATGAGCTGACCAAGAAGCGTCAGGCCGTCAAGAGCGCCGCCGCCCGCCGCGCCTCCAACTCCCGCGCCGCCGCCCAGCAGCAGGCCGCCGCGCCCGCGGACGAGACCCCGCTCTTCGAGGGCGCCTCCCCCGCCGAGCGCCTCGTCACGGACCCCGCGCAGGCCGTGCCCCTCACCGCCGTCCTGCGCTTCGACGTCTACACCGCCGCGCCGGCCGAGGCCCCCGCCGCGCCCGCCGAAACGAAGAAAGGGAACTAAGCCATGGCGAAAGAGCTCCCCCCCATTCTGCGCCAATATGACCGCCTGACGGCTGTCGCCGTCTTGGCCATCCTGCTCGTTTCCCTCCTTTACCTCATCCTCGCCGGCCTGCAACAGCAGAAGGTCGTGGAGCAGTACGACGCCGACCTTGAGCTGCGCCAGCCCTCCGGCACCCAGCTCACCCCCGCCGACCTCACGACGGACGATGCGCTCCTCGCCGCCGTCGCCGAGCCTGCCAAATCCGCCCTTCTCGCAGTCCGCGCCGATGCCGACGCGTCCAACCTCTTCACCCCCGCGCGCCGCTTCCTCTGCGTCAAGTGCGCCTATCCCATCCCGTGGCAGGCCGAGGCGTGCCCCTTCTGCAAGACCGAGCAGCCCAAGGAGAAGACCATCGACCTCTCCTCCATCGACTCCGATGGCGACACCATGCCCGATCAGTGGGAGACCGCGCACAAGCTGAACCCGCAGGATCCCAACGACGCCGACCTCGACGCCGACAATGATGGCTTCACCAACCTTGAGGAGTTCCAGGCCAAGACCGACCCCAATGACCCCAAGAGCCATCCCGGCTATGAGACGCGCATGGCGCTCGCCGGCATCTCTGGGGAGAAGGTGCCCCTCCGCGCCGTCGGCAAGATGGAGTTGCCCTCCTCCAAGGACGCCGCCGGCAACACCGTCCGCCACTATCTCATCACCTTCGTCTCCGTCTCCCAGGACGGCAAGGTCGGCACCACCAGCCTGCGCGCGAAGGACGGCGATGAGATCGGCAAGTCCGGCTTCCGCTTCGTGCGCTACAACGAGCTGCCCACCAAGCGCATCGAGGTCGGCGAGCACAAGCAAGCCCGCTTCATCAATGTCTCCACCATTGACCTGGAGCGCATCGCCGATGGCAAGACGATCCAGCTCACCTTCTGCGACGCGAACAACCCCGCTTGGCCCGGCGAGCCCTTGCTTGAGCAGAAAGCCGAGATCACCATTGATTTGCCGGGTGTCCAACCCGTCACTGTCGCACCCGGCGCGGTCTTCACCGTCAAGGGCGAAACCTACACCGTCCGTACCGTCGATGCCGAGCACAAACTTGTGCGAATCGAGAAAAATGCGGAAAAGAAGGTTTTTGAGTTGAAATAATCCAAGCGTTGGGCTATACTCTCTTCACGATTTGGATACGGGCGAGACCCAAACTAATGCGGAGAAAACGTGCTATGACACACTTTGTGCGCTTTGCCATGGTCGGCGTGATTGTCGCCGGGGCATCTTGTCATGCCCTCGCGCAAGAGCAGGACAACGACCTTGACTTCCTTCTGGAAGGGCTGATCGAAGAGCCTGCCGTGCAACCGGACAAGCCCGCAGACAAGGGGCAGGCCGACCAACCCGCCCAGCAGCCTGCCGCGCAACCCGTCAAGGAGGCTGAGCAACCCGCCGTGCAGCCCGTCAAGGAGGCAGAACAGCCCGCCGTCGACGAGGCCGACGCCCCGGCCGAGGAAGCCGAGCCCGCCGCCGAAGAGGCGGATCAGCCCGCGCAGCCCGCCGCCGAGAACGAGGGCCTCCTCTCCGACCTGGACGCCGACACCAGCGCGCTGGATGCCGTGACCGACGAGGATCGCGCGCTCAACGAGCTGGAGATGCTCATCCGCCTCAAGAACCAGGGCCTTGACGTCCAAGCCAACGCCTGCCTCCGCAAGGCGCGCGAGCTGATGACCAAGGCGCCCGCCCCCGGCAAGGCCTATGAGCAGTACCAGGCCGCCATCAAGATGTACACCGACGCCAAGAAGTATTTCCGCGAGCATGAGGCCAACCTGCCCCTCAAGGCGGAATGCGACACCGGCATCCGCGAGGCGCGCTACCGCCAGGCCGTCGTCCTCTTCAACGACGACGAGTACACCGAGGCGCTCGACCTCGCCCAGCAGGTCCTGCGCGAGGGGCACCCCGAGGCCGCCAAGCTCGTCGCCGCCATCCAGGAGGAGATGAACCGCCCGCCGGAGGTTCGCCCCACCCCCGTTCTGCCCGAATACGCCAAGGAGGATTATCAGGCCACCCGCCTGGCCGTCATCGAGCGTATCCGCCGCGCCACCGTCTATTACCACCTCGCCAAGTACAAAGAGGCCAGCGATCAGCTCGACCTCGTCCTCCGCAATGATCCCAACAACGAGGCCGCCATCAGCCTCCGCGCCCGCATCAACCAGCGCAAGGACGCCCGCGACCGTCAGCTTCAGGCCTCCACCCACGATGCGATGATCGATGAGGTCTCCCTCAACTGGACCCCGCTCGGCGCGTTGGGCCGCGATTCCGAGGAGCTCTACGCGCCCACCGTCACCTCCGGCTCCAAGACCCCCGTTGATGACGCCGGGCAGAAGGAGGCCCAAGCGGTTCTCGCCAAGCTCCAATACATCCGTCTCCCCGAGTTCTCCATCCGCCCGCCGAGTACCCTCGCCGACGCCGTGCAGATGTTCGCCGAGATGTCCCGCGCCTATGACAAGCCGGAGCTCCCCCCCGAAGAGAAGGGCGTCTCCTTCGTGCTGAACATGGGCTCCGCCAACAACGCGGCCGCAGCCTCCTCCACCGAAGAGGCCGATCCCTTCGCCACGGACGCCTCCGCCTCCTCGGGCAGCCTGCCTCCCATCCAGAACATCAGCCTGACTTACGTCACCCTCAAGGATGCCCTCGACATGGTCTGCGAGGTCACCGGCTCCAAATACATCATCCGCGGCAAGACCGTGGTCATCGTCCCCAACTCCTATGTCGAGGGCGAGATGGAGACCCGCACCTACAACGTCATGAGCGGCCTGCTTGAGAAGATCAGCGGCGTTCAGTCCGACCTCCAGGCCTCCTCCTCCTCCGGGTTCTCCGATGGCGGCGATGAGTGGGGCAGCATGGGCGGTTCCTCCTCGTTGGAGTCCCCCAGCGCCGGCACCACCCCCGAGATGCTCAAGAGCTTCTTCCAGGAACTTGGCGTGAACTTCGATGGCAACGCCCGCATCGCCTACCTCTCCTCCATCGGCAAGCTCCGCGTAACCAACACGCCTGAGAACCTGGCCCGCCTCGAGAGCCTCCTCGAAGAGCTCAACGTCACGCCCTATCAGATTGAGGTCGAGGCCCGCTTCGTCGAGGTCAGCCAGGAAGACCTCAACTCCCTCGGCTTCGAGTGGCAGCTGAACAGCGACATCGTGGGCACCGTCGGCTCCGGCCTCGACTGGACCTCCTCCCACATCACGGGCAATCCCCAGGGCGGCAACTCCGCCGGTGGCATCGGCGCGGGCGGCTACCATGTCTTCCGCAACACCTCCGTCGGCGGCACCGGCGATGCCAACGTCGCCATCCACGGCGGCGCCGGCGCCTTCAACAACGGCATGCGCTTCCTCGGTGACGAGAGCACTTACGCCAACCGCATCAACCTGAGCGGCGCCACCCTCGCCCCCAACGATGAGTTCGCCACCTTCTCCGCCGTCTTCGGGAAGATGGACATCACCATGATCCTCCACATGCTGGCCCAGCGCACCGACACGGATATGCTCTCCAGCCCCAAGGTGCTCGCCCGTCCCGGTCAGGAGGCCATGATCCGCGTCGTCACCCAGTGGATCTATCCGACTGAGTTCGACGTCCAGGAACTCGAGGAAGCCGACAACAACTATGATGACAATGGTTGGGGCAACATCGGCGGCGGTGGCGTCCAGGTTCAAGCCCCGCCCGTCAAGTTCGCCGTCGAGCCGCAGTCCTTCGAGACGCAGGATGTCGGTGTCCGCCTCCAGGTCATCCCCGAGGTCTCCCAGGAAGGCCAGATGATCAACCTCTTGGTCAATCCCCAGGTCGTGGAATATCTCGGCGACTTCGAGTATGGCATGCAGGTGCCCTACATCCAGTACGGCATGACCGGCGGCGTCGTTACCTCCGCCACGGTGGAATACTACCAGGTCTCCATGCCCCAGCCCATGTTCCACTTCCGCGAGATCAGCACCTATCTCTCCGTCTACAACGGCTCCACCGTGGTCATGGGCGGCTTGATCACCGAGAACCGCAACTCCTTCGAGGACAAGATTCCGATTCTGGGCGACCTGCCCTTCATCGGCTTCCTCTTCCGCTCCACCGGTGAGTACAGCGAGAAGCGCAACCTCCTCATCTTCCTCACCGCCCGCCTCGTCGACCCCGCCGGTCGTCCCCTCAAGACCGCCACCGATGGTCGCATGGGTGCCGCGGCGATCAACTCCTCCGCCGAGACGATGTCCTCCACCGTTCAGCAGTGAGCGATTGGCCAACCGAAAAGCGACCCCGCGAGGGGTCGCTTTTTTTGTGCCCTGCGCTATGGGATTCCAGGACGGCCGGGTTATCTGGGACAATCTTTCCGGCGGTGCGCGTTCCGGACGCCCCAGTTCTCCCAGATGCCCGAGGCCTTCTGAACGCCCGCTCCCCGCCTCTCCGAGGATCAGGGGCTGATCCACGTCGAGTCAGGGGCTGATCCTCCCCGGCTCAGCGGCTGATCCAAAGTTATCAACAACCCCACCT
>CASEMS010000027.1 GCA_949288955.1 uncultured Lentisphaeraceae bacterium | reverse complement strand
TGCCGCCCCGAGGGAAGGGTGGCTCGGTGCACTTTTCAATGACACATCCAACCAACCACCTATCCCTCCTTCGGTGCACTTTTCAATTGACACATTACGGATGGCACATCTGCACGAAGGGCAAAAAAGCGGCCGCCCGATGGGCGGCCGCTGGGAGTTGTGAGGGGAGGAAAGACTTAGTCGAGGTAGAAGACCTCGTCGCCCTGATTGATGTCGCCCTGCTTCCAATCCACGAGGATGTCGCAGACGATGGTCTTGGCGTCCTTGGTGATGGTGCGGAGGCGAATCTTGCCAATGATACCATTCTCATCGCCGGGGCGGCGGACGAGGTAGTCGATCTCGGGAAGGGGCTTGTCGCCGTTCTCGCCGATGAGCTCGGTGAGGGCTTCGTCGGAGAGCTTGACGAGGCAGTAGTTGTACTCGTTGTTCACGCGGACGACAGAGCCTTTGACGCCGGCGGTGACGTTGGCGACGGCGGTAACGCCATCGGCGTTGACGCCACTGGTGCCGCGCTTGACGATCTCCTCGAGGGTGCGCTTGAGGTTCTCGACATCGGCGAGGGCGGTCTCAAGCTCTTCGTTGGCCTTGTCGAGGTCGGCCTGGAGGGACTGCTTCTCGCTTTCGAGGGTCTCGATCTGGCCCTTGAGGTCGGAGACCTCGCCTTCGAGGCGGGCCTTGTCGGCTTCGAGACCGGCGATGGTCTCGTCGCGCTCGGCAATGGTCTTGAGGGATTCGCGACCCTGCTTCTTGACTTGGTTGAGCTCGGCGACGGTGTCCTCGTACTCGTTGCGGAGGGCGGTGAGCTGGGCGCGGACGTTGTTCATGCGGGCGCGCTGGGCGAGGGCCTTCTCCATGATCTCCTCGAGAGCGAGATCCATGGGGGCACCGTCGGTGATGAGATAGCCCTGGGCGTTGCGCTTGGCCTTGCCCTCGGCATCGAGGATGTAGACTTCATCGAGGGCCTTGACGTCGGGAATCTTGTAGCTGGGGCCATCAATCTTCTCGAGCTCCTGCTTGTAGCTTTCCCAGAAGTCGGAGCGATCGGGATTGATGTCGGCGTTGGCGAGGGTGACGGCGGAGATGTCGCGTGCCTCGTGATCCGCTGCGACGTTGACGTGTTCGGCCTCCTCGGCCTCGAAAGTCCCGGCGATTTGCTCGGTGAATTGCCGGAAGCGAACGTTGCGGTCGATGAGGAGGTTGCGCTTCCCATAAAGGGAGAGGGCGAACCACAGGGCCACGCCGTTGAGCACGAGGGTCAGGATGACCAAGATACGCAAAACAATGTTCATGTCGTTTCCTCGATGTGTCGGTTGTAATCTCTCACAACACCTTTTAGTTTAGCGGAACGCCGACGGAGTTGCAAGCGGTAATTGCGGGAAAGGCGAAAAACTTCTCACAAGCGTGTCAGAGGAGGGTGTTGTCGATGAGGCGGAGTCCGCCCCGGCGGCAAGCCAGCAGGAGCGCCGAGGCTCCCGGCAGAATCGTCTGAATCGGCATAAGGGTCTCCGCGTCAATGACCTTGGCATAGTCAGGAAGCCATCCTGCGGCAGTGGTGGTGGCGCGGGCGGCGGCTTCGACGCGCGCGGCGTCGCGTTCGCCGGCGGCGACGGCGGCCTGGGCGTCGCGCAGGGCTTGGGAGAGAGAAAGGGCAGCCGCGCGCGCGTCGGGGTCGAGATAAGCATTGCGGGAGGATTTGGCGAGACCGTCGGGGTCGCGGACGATGGGGGCGCGGATGATGCGGATGGGGAAATTGAGGTCGCGCACCATGCGGCGGATGACGGCGACCTGCTGGAAGTCCTTCTGCCCGAAGACGGCAACGTCGGGCTGGACGATGTTGAAGAGTTTGGCGACGACGGTGCAGACGCCGCGGAAGTGGGTGGGGCGCTCGGCGCCTTCGAGGGTGCGGGAGAGTTGCGTCTCGGTGACCCAGACGGAGGCGTCGTCAGCGTACATGTCGGCGGGGCGGGGGAGGTAAACGGCATCGGCGCCTTCGCCCTGGCAGAGGGCGAGATCTGTCTGCTCTTGGCGAGGGTAGGCGTCGTAGTCCTCGTTGGGAGCGAACTGAGTGGGATTGACGAAGATGCTGACGACCACGAGGTCGCAGTTCTCCTTGGCAAGGCGAATGAGGGAGAGGTGCCCCTCGTGGAGGCTGCCCATGGTGGGAACAAGCCCGATGACGCGGCCAAGGTGTTTCTGCGCGGCACACCAAGCGTGGAGCTCATCGGGGGAGGTGAAGATGTCCATGGCGTTCCTTTCCTTGGAGGCGTGGCTCAGCGGAGGCGTGCGCCCGGGGTCATGGGGGCGAAGGGCTGGATAAGGCGGAGGGTGCCGTCCGCGTCCTCGGCGGCCAACACCATGCCCTCGGAGAGGCCGAAGCGCATTTTGCGGGGGGCGAGGTTGGCAACCATGATGACTTGCCGACCGGGCAGCTCCTCGGGTGCGTAGGCCTTGCGGATACCGGCGAAGACGGTGCGGGGACGCGCCTCGCCCACGTCGAGCGTCAGGCGCAGAAGCTTGTCGGAGCCCTCGACGGCCTCGGCGGCGACCACCTGTGCCACGCGGAGATCCACCTTGGCGAAGTCGTCGATGGCGATGGTCTCGGCGGGAGGCGGGGGGAAAGTCTTCCCGGCGGGGGCGTGGGCCAACTGGCGGATACCCGCCTTGACGTCCTTCTCGGTGAGGCCCTTGGGGAGGGCGGGGGCGTTCTGGGCCTTGGTCTCGGCGACCATGGCCTCGACGGCCTTGGGGTCGATGCGGTCGGCCAAGCGCTCGTAAGCGGCGATGGCGCACCCCTCGACGTCCTTGGCGGCGTCGGCGAAGGCGTAAGGCGCCTCGCCGAAGAGGGCCTCGACCTTGGCGGCGTAAGCCGGAAGGATAGGCTTGAGGGCAATGGCCATGAGGCGGAAGAGGTTGAGCGTGCCGGTGAGGACGGCGCGAGTGGCCTCGACGTCCTCCTTCACGAGCTTCCACGGCATCTTGGCGTCGAAGAGCTGATTGGCCTTGTCGGCCCAGTCGCGGACGATGACCATGGCGCGGCAGAAGTCGCGCCGCTCGTAGGCCTCCTGAAGCTCGGGCAGCTGGGTGCGGCATTCGGCCAGCAACGCACGGCTGTCGGCGTCCATCTCCCCAAGTCGCCCGCCGCAGTTCTTGTTGAGCATCTGCGCGCCACGGGAGGCAAGGTTGGTGATCTTGCCCACGAGGTCGGAGTTGACGCGGCCGACGAAGTCCCGGAGATCCAGGTTCATGTCGTCCACCGTGCCGTTGAGCTTGCAGGCGTAATAGAAACGGAGGGCCTGCGCGGGCAGGTGCCGGAGGTAAGTGGCGGCGGAGATGAAGGTGCCCTCGCTCTTGGACATCTTGGCGCCGTTGACCATCAGAAAGCCGTGGACGAAGACCTGCGTGGGCGTGCGCCACCCCGCCGCCTGCAACTCCGAAGGCCAGAAGAGGCAGTGGAATCGCACGATGTCCTTGCCGATGAAGTGGTAGATCTCGGCCTTCGGGTCCTGCCACCAATCCTCCAACGTCTGCCCGCGCGTCTTGGCCCAGGCCCAGAGGGTGGCCATGTAGCCCACGGGCGCGTCCAGCCACACGTAGAAATACTTGTCGTCGTAGCCCGGGATACGGAAGCCGAAGTAAGGCGCGTCCCGCGAGATGTTCCACCCACGCAACGGCTCGTTGAACCACTCCAACAGTTTCTCCGCCGTGCCCTTGTCGGTGTGCTGGGGCAACCAGCCCTTGAGGAACTCCCGGCAAGGCTCCAACTCCACGAAGAGCTGCTCGCTCTGGCGCATGACGGGCGTGCCGCCGCAGATGGCGCAGCGCGGCTCCCGCAGGTCGGCCGGGTTGTAGGTGGCGCCGCAGACCGAGCAATTGTCGCCGTCGCGGTCAGGCGCGCCACACTTCGGGCAGGTGCCCTTCACGAAACGGTCAGGCAGGAACATCCCGCACCGCTCGCAGTAAAGCTGATCCACGGAACGCGACGAGATGAGCCCCCGCTCCTTCAACTTCAGGTAGATGGACTCGGAGAGGATCCGGTTCTCCTCGCAGTTCGTCGAGCCATACCGGTCGAAGCCCATCTCGAAGGCGCCGAACTCCCGCACCCGCGCCTCGTAGGAGCGCGCGATGAGCGCCTCCGGCGTGATGCCCTCCTTCCGCGCCCGGATCATGATGGGCGTGCCGTGCGTGTCATCCGCGCAGACGTAGACCACCTCGTGCCCCATCATCCGCTGGTAACGCGCCCAGAAATCCGTCTGGAGATACTCCACCAAATGCCCCAGGTGCAACGCGCCGTTCGCGTAAGGCAAGGCGCTCGTGATGATGATCTTCCGCTTATCCATCCGTGAACCTCCCGCTTCAATCCGCCAACATCAGCGCGCCGCCCGCCCGTCGGCTGGCCTCCGCCGCGAACGCGATGCGATGGCTCTCCAACGACGCCTCGAAGATCCCCGGGAAGGTCGCCGGGTCCCCCTCGCGCAGCAGGCGCGTCAGCTCATCCATCAGCCCAAAATCCCCGCCCCCGTGGCCCGAGCCCACCGCCAGGCCCGATTCCAAGGCGCTGTCCCACAGCTCCGTCGTGCGCGTGTCGAAGTGATGGATCGTCAGCCGCCGCCCATCCCCCACGATCTCCCCCCGCGTGCCGAAGATCTTCGTCACCCGCCCACCCGCGTAGGTGAAGCTCTCCATCTGGTGCGCCACCGTCACCCCACCCTCGAAGCGCAGGTTCACGATCTGATGGTCCACCGCGTCGTTGTCGCACGCATAGACGCACCGTCCATACGGCCCCTCGCGCAACATCCGCTCCATCGCCGCGTCGCTCTTGTCCACGAAGGGATAACGCCAATCCTGCCGCTCCAGATAGATCTTCCGCGCCGAGAAGGGGCACTTCCGCTCAATCGCCGCCGGGCAATCCAGACAACGCGCCGCCGCCCCCTCCGGCCGGTGCGCCGCATTGAAGAGCGACGTCTCCCCGAAGCTGCTCACCCCCGTGCACTTCCGCCCCCCCAGCCACCACACGAACTGGTCGAAGTCATGGCAGCACTTCTGCAAGATCATCGGCGTCGCCCGCGCCGTGTTCCCCCAATTCCCACGGCAGAAGCTGTGCGCCGCGTGCATATAACCCACCTGCTCGATGTGCTGAATGCTCACCACCTCCCCGATCGCCCCCGCCGCGATCAGGTCATGCACCTTCCGGAAATAGGTCGTGTACCGCAACACGTGCCCCACCATCACCAGGCGGTCCCCCTTCTCGCGCACCTTCGCCGCGATCTCCTCGCACGATGCCCACCGCCGCGCCATCGGCTTCTCCAAAAGCAGATGGTAGCCCAGATCCAGGCACGCCAACGCCGGCTCCAAATGGATTGCGTCCGGCATGGCGATCACCATCACGTCGCACTCCGGCTTGGCCGCCACCGCCTCCGTCCAATCCCCCCACACCGCCGAGGCCGGCAGATGGTGTTTCGCCGCCACCGCCTGCGCCGCCGCCGGGTTGATGTCGGCCACGCCCACCACCTTCGCCCGCTCCGGATACGCCTCCGCATACGAGGCATACGTCCGCCCGCGATCGCCCGCGCCCAAAATCACCAGTCTGATTGGCCAATCCATATGCGAAACCTCCGCGTAAAACGGCGTCATTATACCACAACGCCGCCATCCAATCCCGCGCGGGGCGAGCCCGCGCGGGATTAGGGGGCCAGGGCGGCGGCGCCGAGGCGGAGGAGATCGTCGGCGGAGGGGGCGACGGTGGGGGGCGGCGGCATGGGCGGGGAGGCCTTGCCACGCGTCGTCCGCCAGCCGCCAAGGGGGATAACCGCGCCCGCGGCCTCCATCGCCTCCAGCTCCCGCACGAAGGCGCAGTAGTCCGCGTAGGTCTCGCTCCTCTCGAACGAATGACGCAGCGTCCGCGTCTTCGTGCACAGCAGGAGCGCGTCGGCGGTCTCCACCCGGCCTCGGGCCAGGGCCTCCGCCGCCAAGGTCTCCGCGAAGGCGTTCACCCATTCCTTGTCCTGCGCCGAGCCGGGCGTCCGCCGCAGGGTCTCCATCAACCACTTGGCCGCGCCGGGCGCGGGCGTGGGCAGCTCAAGCCCCGTGTACAGGCTCGTGCGCCCTTTCGCGCCCGCCGGCAAACCGTCCCCGGCGACGCCCTCGGCCACCCACGCCACGGCGGGGTTCTTCGGCCGCGCCGCGGCGACCACCGCCACGTCGGCGAGCGGCACGCCCTCGGGGAGGCGCCCATCGGTCGCCAGCCAACGCGCCTTGGGGAAGGCGGTTTGGGCGGCGGCGAAGATCGCCTCGGGCGGGGCCTTGCCCTCCGCGGGGCCATAGAGCCACATCGGCCGATCGCGCACCTTCTCGTCCCCAAACGCCTCCGACAGCACCGCGTAGTAGGCTTGGGCCTGCTCCGCGAAGGGGCGTTCGCAGGGGAAGGGCGCGCCCACGAAGAGCGGCAACGCGAGCGTCCGATTCTCCCCATCCCACCAGTGCGCGAGACTCGGCCACAGCTTCCACGGACGCTCCGCCTCCTGCGGCGTCTGAAGGGGTGCGTCGGGGTTGGGCAGGCCGAGACGTTCCCGCACGCGGCGCCAGAGCGCGGCCTCGTCCACCGTGAGCGCCGCCACCGTGACCCCCCGCGTCTCCAACTCATTGCGGAGCTCCCACCCCAACGTGATGGGGAACCAAGGGACCCTCAGCCACGCCACGTTCAGCGTCCCCGACGCGACCACGCGCGCCTTCGGGGCGGCCGCCCCCGACGCCGCCAGCCGTTCCCGCAACGCCTCCTCCGCCGGCTTGCCGTCGATGCGCAACGCCTCGGCCAGGACGCTCCCGCGCCAGACGCGCACATCCAGCTCCGCGCCCAGGATGTCGCCCAGACGTCCGCGGTCGAAGGCCTGCGCGTAACGCTGGTCGCAGTAGTAACGCAGCCAGTTCCGCTTGGTGTCCTTGAGGCTGGGCGGGAGTTCCTGCGCGGGCGTCAGCGACACGTAATGGCCCATCAGGAGGTCACGCGGGTCGATGGCCCGCACCACCACCGTAACCTTCTCCCCCCGCGTCAGGATGAGATGACGCTTGAGGAGCATCCATCCCGGCGCGACGACCTGCGCCGCCACGCCCACGGCCAGAAGCGCCCACCCCACGGCCACCGCCCGCGGCCCCGGCGTCCACGCCCCCCACGACGGCGCGGGCGGCGGTTCCGCCGCCTCGGCCCGGGCCGGCGACAGCCGCCGCAACGCCACGTTCAGCGCGATGACCCCGATGCCGCCCACCACCAACAGCAGACCCAGCATCGTCAGGTTCTCCCCGTAGGCGCCGAAACCCGCGCAGACCGCCGCCAGGATGAGCAGGACGCCCTCGTTGGCCGCCCCCCGCCGTCCCCTGCGGATGCCCTGCGCCGTCAGCGCCGCCCCCACCGCCAGCGTCACGGCCAAAGCCACCATCCCGCTTTCCGCCACGCACCCCCACGCGACCGCCGGCGCCAAGAGCAGAAGCAGGCCCTCGTCGCGCCACGCGAAGCGCATCGCCACGGCCGCGAGCGCCGTCACCGCAAGCGCCCCCCACGCATTGATGGTCGGCCCATCCCCACCCGAGGCCACCGTGCCGCAGGCGAGCCAGGCCAACACCACGCCCATGAAAAAGCAGAGGGGCCGCCACGCCCAGCGCCGTTCCGCCCACGCCCCCACCGCGAGCCCGACCATGAAGGGCAGCAACCAGAACATGCCGGCGAGCGCGGAGCCATGCCCCAGCCATTCCGTCAGCAAGAAGACCAGCGCCCACGATGCGGCCGCCCACCCGAGGGTCGCCAACGTGCGCCCGCACGACGCGTAGGCACCCTCCCGCCACCACATCGGCACCATCCGCGCCCCCAACACCACGATGCCCGCCAACAAAATCAGGATCCCCTGCGCCTCCGCCGTCTCAATCCGCCAACTTTCCCCGCGAAAGATCGCCGCCGCGATCCAGAAGCCCGCGCACGCCACCCACGCCACGTGCGAACGCACCGCCCAGACCACCGGCAGGAGCAACCCCGCCACCGCCATGCAGAAAAGGAACTCCGACGAGCTCAGTTGCAACACCCGGCCCAGCAACGCGATGGAGCAGACCACGCCCCCCATCCACACCGTGCCCACGATCTCCCCCTCCGCCCGACCCAGCGGCCCCCGCCGCCTCAGCCACGCGAAGCCCCCCAACCCCGCCGCCAACGGCGCCAAGGCCACCGCCACCTGCGCCGCCAGCGGCACCCACGCCCAATTCGCCGCCAACAACGCCACGATGCCCCCAATCACCAGCACCGCCCCGGCCGTCCCCAGCCACAGCGCGCCCGCCAACGGTTTGCGTCCCTGTTCCATTGTCCTTGTTCGCTCCTTTCACCGATAGTCTACCACACCCGCCACCCAAGTCAAACGCATCGGGGAAGGGGGGGGATCGCGAAGCGGCCAATGAGGCGGGGGAGCGGGGGCGTTTTGGATCGGCGGCTGATCGACCTTGGATCGGGGGCCGATCCTCCCCCGATCAGCCGCCGATCCAAAATCATCGACAAGCTTTCAACAACAGGCGGGCGTCTGCCGCTTGGCGTAGGCAGGGGGTGGGGTGGCGATCCGCGGCCTTGCGGGCGCGGGCGCGGGGTGCCTATAATAAAGGCATGAGAACGTTCGCAATCGTGTTGTGCGCCGCGACGGCCTGCCTGGCCGCGACGGCGGTCCGGGCCGCCCGCCCCGGAGAGTTCGACCAAGTGGCCCCCGCCGCCCAGGCGATGGCCGCCCTCCTGCCCAAGGGTGGCGCACGCATCGTGCCGCCCTACCGCGACCGCGCGGCGTGGGAGGCCTTCGCCCGCGCCCACGAGCTGGACACCAAGCGCATCCTGCGGTGGGGCGAGGAGGCGCTGAGCAAGCCGATCGCCCCCTTCCCCGAGGCCCGCTACCGCGACTTCTCCACCAACGGCAACCGCTCCCGCTTCCAGGCCGAGAACGGCGCGCGCTGGAACCGCCTGACCCGCCTGGCCCAGGCCGAATGGGTCGAGGGCAAAGGCCGCTTCCTCCCCGCCCTCGGCGAGACCATCGAGACGCTCGCCGCCGACCCCACCTGGGTGCTCTCCGCCCACGACGGCAACCTCGCCAACCTCCTCGGCCGCCGCATCACCATCGACCTCGCCTCCTCCAACTACGGCTGGCAGATGGCCGAGATCCTCGCCAGCTTCGGCGAGGCCCTCCCCGGCGAGGCCTACGCCAAAGGCGTCGCCGCCGTCCGCGCCCGCATCCTCGACCCTTATCTCAGAATGGCCCGCACCGGGGAGTACGACAATTGGTGGGCGCTTTCCGACGCCAACTGGAACCCCGTCTGCCACGCCGGCGTGGTGGGCGCCGCCCTCGCCCTGCCGGGGGTGGACGACGCCGACCGCGCCCTCGTCGTCGGCTCCGCCCGCGTCCTCGTCCGTCGCTTCCTCAAAGGCTTCTGCGACGACGGCTGGACCGTCGAGGGCCCCGGCTACTGGGGCTACGGCTTCGGCCACTTCGCCCGCCTGGCCGAGACCGTCCGCCACGCCACCCGCGGCCGCGAGGACTGGCTCCTCTGGCCCGAGGCCCGCAAACCCGCGATGGCCACCCCCATGACCCGCCTCTGCGGCGACCTCTGGCCGCCCGTGGCCGACTGCGCCGTGGATGTCCGCGCCGATGGCCGCCTGACCGACTGGCTCGGCGCGCGCCTGGGCTTCCCCGCCGAGCCCCCCACCGTCACGAACCGCATCGACTTCCCCGACGCCTGGCTCTTCGACCCCGCCACCCTCCCCGCCGCCGCCCGCGCACGCCTCGCCGCCCAGCGCCCCGCCGACCTCCCCCCGCGCACCTGGCTGCCCGACGCCCAGATCCTCATCGGCCGCGCCCCCGACGGCATGGCCTACTGCGCCATGGGCGGCGACAACGGCGTCCCCCACAACCACAACGACTGCGGCACCTTCCTCGTCGCCCGCGACGGCACCCCCCTCCTCGGCGACCTCGGCGGCGAGGAGTACACCGCCCGCACCTTCTCCTCCCGCCGCTACGACAGCCAGCTCCTCAACTCCTACGGCCACCCCGTGCCCCGCCCCGCAGGCGCCCTCCAGGCCGCCGGGGGCAAGGCCGCCGCCAAGGTCCTCGCCACCGACTTCACCCCCGCCCAAGACGCCCTGACGCTCGACCTCGCCCCCGCCTACCCCTCCGCCCCGGGCCTCAAGACCCTCACCCGCCGCTTCGCCTGGGCCCGCCGCGGCCAGGCCGCCGCCCTCACCGTCGAGGACCGCTTCGCCTTCGAGGCCCCCCAGACCTTCGAGACCGCCCTCACCACCTGGGGCGAGGTTACGCGCACCGGCCCCGACACCCTGCGCGTCGCCCTCGACGGCAAGGCCGTGGACGTGCGCATCGCCGCCTCCGCCCCTTGGAGCCTCGCCGAGGAGACGTTGGAGGGCAACCCCCTGGGCCGCCGCTGGAAGTCCCTCACCCCCAAACGCCTCGCCATCCGCCTCGACCAGCCCGCCGCGGCGGGCACCGTCGCCATCCGCGTAACCGCCGCCAAGGAGTAAGCCCGCCATGCGCCTGACCCTCGCCCTGTCGCTCGCCCTCGCCGCCGCCACCCTCCACGCCGGGCCCCTGGATGAGCTGCTCCCCCGCCCGAAGGAGGCCGAGGCGCGCGCCGGCCAGTGGGTCTTCGACGCCGCCCAGGTGCGCGAGGAGGTCGCGCCCCCCGGCGTGCCGCCGCCCTCCGCCCAGCGCCCCGGCGCCTATGAGCTGGAGGTCGGCCCCGAGGGTGCCGTCATCCGCGCCGCGGACGCCGAGGGCCGCCGTTACGCCTGGGCCACGCTCCGCCAGCTGGCCGAGCTGGGCGGCGGCCTCGCCCCCGCCTGCCGCATCCGCGACTGGCCAGCCCTCCGTTGGCGCGGGCTGCTGCACGACACGGGGCGCAACTTCCAGCCCGTCGCCCAGCTCCGCGCCCAACTGCCCCTCTTGGCGGCCTACAAGTTCAACCTCTTCCAGTGGCACATCACGGACAACCACGGCTGGCGCCTCCAATCCCTCCGCTACCCGCAGCTTCAGGCGCCCGAGAACCTCGACCGCTCCGACGGCTTCTACACCCAGGCCGAGTTCAAGGCCCTCATCGCCTACGCCCACGGCCTCGGCATCACCGTCATGCCCGAGTTCGACCTGCCCGGCCACACCCTCACCTTCCGCCGCGCCTTCGGCCTCAAGCGCATGGACGAGCCCCGCGTGCGCCAGATCGTCAGCGACCTCCTCGACGAGTACGCCGCCCTCCTCGACCCCAAGGTAACGCCCTTCATCCACCTCGGCTCCGACGAGGTGCAGGCCCATGAGCGCGTCCCCGACGACTGGCTCGCCGGGTGGGTGCGCCAGTTGGAGGCCAAGGGCTTCCGCGTGGTGGCCTGGGGCCCCGGCCAGAACCCCAAGGGCCTCGACCGCCCGCTCGCGCGCCAATACTGGATGGGCCGCCAGGTGAAACGCGCGGGCAACGAGCCCTACTTCGACTCGCAGAGCGGCTACTACATCAACCACGTCGACCCCTTGGAGCTGCTCGCCCCCGCGGCCTACCAGCAGCCCTGCGCCACCGGCCCGGAGGCCAACCGCCTCGGCGCCATCTTCGCCGTCTGGCACGACGACGCGGCCGCCGACCCCCGCGACGTCCTCGCCATGAACCCCCTCCTCCCCGCCCTCGCCCTCTATGGTGACGCCTTCTGGGCCGGCCGCGACGCCGACCGCATGGATCTCTACGGCAACCTCCCCGACCCCCGCGACCCCGCCTTCGCCCAAGCCGCCGACCTTGAGCGCCGCCTCCTCGCCCACAAGTCCCTCCACCCCCTCGCCCCCTTCCCTTACTGGCGGCAGACCGACCTCCGTTGGCGCCTGGCCGAGACCGCCAAGGACCTCCCCTTCGCCGACCTCCCTTGGGGCGAGCGCGTCATCGCCCAAGGCACCGTCTACCCACAGCACTTCTTCTATCCCCAAAGCAACCTCACCGACGGCAAGGCCGGCTGCGTCTGGCTCGGCATGGTCGTGGAGAGCGACGCCGAGCGCGACGTCCCCCTCTACGCCGACTTCATGGATTACTCCCGCTCCGAGGGGCGCGCCCGCGACCTTCCCCTCGCCCAAGGCCAATGGAACGCCAAGGGCGCCCGCCTCCTCCTCAACGGCCAAGCGATCCCCCCGCCGCGCTGGGCGCAGCCCGGCGTCCGCTCCCGCGAGATCCCGATGGTCGACGAGCCGTGGTGGGTGCGCCCGCCCCTCGTCGTCCATCTCCGCAAAGGCCGCAACGAACTCCTCGTCAAGCTCCCGCGCAAAGGGTGGAAGTGGTCGGCCACCTGCTTCTTCCCCGACACCCGCGGCCTCACCTTCGCCCCGCCCGAGCGGTGAGCCCTTGGGCGGGGGCCACGGGACGCTTTCCGCTTCCCTCCCCGCCCGGGATTTCATACAATGGGGCCATGCGAGCGTTGCTGATTGCATTGTTGTTGCTGGCCGGGGCGTCGCAGGGCGCGACGGTGCGGCGGGATCACCCGTGGCTGACGCGAGGCGTGGGCGATGAGGCCATCCTCGGCCTCCGTAATGTGCCGGGGGACGACGTGCTGTCGCTGAAGGTGGCCTTCCGTCTGGAGAACTGCACGGCGGCGGACATCACGCGCGTGCGGCTCTTCCGTCAGCCGGCCTGGCACGGAGGCGCCCCGGTGTCGCACTTGGGCACTCCCACGCTGACGGGAGGCGAGAGCCTCTATTATGCGGAGGGTGCGGGCCTTGACCCGGATGGCGACGGCGCCTTCACGGTGGACTTCCACTCGGTGGACGGGGTGAAGGACAACTGGGCGACCCCCCAGGCGGGGGACTCCCTCTGGGTGACGGTCTGCCTGGCGGATGACATCTCGCCGGACGCCTCAATCTCCGCCACGGTGGTGGGCGACCTGAGGATGGACGACGGCGCCATCCCCTTGGCCGAGATGGAGGATCCCGCGCCGCGGGCCAACCGCGTCTTCCCCTTCCGCGACCGAATCGGCGCCTACGCCAAGGCCGACGCCCTCGGCCTCTGGGAGCGCGAGGCCGCCGAGCGCCTCCCGACCCTCACCGACCTCTACGTCATCGGCAACGGCGGCGCCTCCTGCTGGGTCTCCGCCACCGCGCTCAACGTCAACCAAGCCTTCCGCGACGCCTTCGCCCGCCTCAAGGCGTTGCGCGACCGCTACAACCCCGACCTCCGCCTCAAGGTCGTGACCAACGGCAACCCGCACACAGGCGACGCCACCAACGACGCGATGGCCGACGCCAACCGCGCCGCCTTCGCCGCCTCCGCCGCCACGCTCCTGGAGGAGTTGGGGGCGGACGGGCTGGACGTGGACTGGGAGTATTGCGACACGGAGACCCGCCACGCCAACTTCGCCCGCACCCTCGGGGCCCTCAAGGATGCCTTCGCCGCCAAGGGGCGCGGTTGGGAGCTCTCGGCGGCCGTCAACGCCAGTTACCTCACGCCCAAGGCCGCCGCCTTCGCCTCCCTCGACTATGCGAACGTCATGGCCTACGACGGCACGCTCAACGCCCCCTACACGCTCATGGAGGGGGACTGGCAGAGGCTCACAGACCTCGGCGTCCACCCGCGCCGCCTGCACGTGGGCCAGGCCATCTATGGGAACGACCGCGCCACGTGGAACCAGCCGGGCTGGGGGACGGTGGTCGGCTTCCCCGACTACACGGGCTATGACTGCGACGCGGCGGTCTTCCCGAACACGGGCGTCCTTCAGACCTTCACCGGCCCCACCACCTACCGCGGCAAGGTGCGCCAGTGCCTGGAGTGGGGCGCGGGCGGCATCATGAGCTGGGGCTATTACTCCGACGCCTCGTGGGGGCACGCGCAGTCCCTGGGCCGCCACCAGGCGCGCGTCATCTGGCCGCGCCGGGAATGGGCCTGGCCCACGCCCCCGCAGGACGCCGACGGCTTCTACCTGCTCGACAGCGAGGAGGACTGGTTCTGGCTGCGCGACAACCCCTCCGCCTCCGCCCGCCTCGCCGCCGACATCACCTTCGCCCACGACCCCGCCCCCATCCCCTCCTTCTCGGGCACGTTGGACGGCGCGGGCCACACCCTCACCCTCCCGGAAGACGTCTGGATCGTCTCCTACGACGACGCGGCGCTTTTCCGTGACCTCTCCGGCACCGTCCGCGACCTGACGATCGACTTCGCCGGCCGCGTCGTCTCCCGCCGCGACCGCAAGTTCGACGTCGGCTCCGGGCAGGGCAACGGCCTCACCCTCTCCCAGACCGGCGCGGGGCACGAGGGCGGCTCCGCCGCGCTCCTGGCCATCATGCTCCGCACCGGCGCGCGCATCGAGCGGGTGACGCTCCGCCTGCGCCCCGGCTCCGAGATCCGCGGCCAGCACGAGGTCGGCGCCCTCGCCGCAGGCCTTTGGGCCACTGGCGGCGCGGTGACCCTCACGGACTGCCGCATCGACGCCGCCGGGCTTCTTCAGGCCCATGGCTCGGACTCCTTGGGGCACGACGTAACAATGGGCAGCGCCAACGGCGACGTCGGCCTCCTCGTCGGCCAATGCAACTGGGAACCCGCCGATGGCCGCGTCATCATCGAGGGCTGCGCCCTCACCCTCCGCCCCGACGCGGCCCTGCGCAGCCGCCTGGGCCACTACCGCTCCGCCGCCGGCGCCATCGCCAACCTGGCCCACGGCCTCACCGATGCCGTCAGCCTCCGCGGCCTCTCGCTCTTCTGGTTCGGCGGCGAGGTCTCCGGGCCGGGCGGCCACGCCACCCAGCCCCTCGTCGGCAACCGCAACGGCGTCGGGCTCGACCTTGCCCCCGCGTTGGACGGACGCCGGATGGCCCTGCGCGTCCGCCCCGGCGCCGACTTCCCTTGGGCGGCGGACGACCTTTGGGTCTCCGACGGTGCGCCCGAGGACTTCGCCCTGCTGGCCGGCGACGCCCCGCTCACCGCGTCCCTCGTCGCGGCCCTGGCAGACATCCTCCCCGCGCCCGACCCCGACGTCCGCGCCTACCGCTTCGCCGACGCGGTCGCGCCCGAGCGACTCTTGGCCTTTGATGGGGTGACCCTCCGGGCCGAGGGCGCGCCCGACGCCGAAGGCGCCCAGGCGTTGCGCGTGGTGGGCGGCGACCTGCGCGTGAGCGGGATGGGCCTGGGGGACGGCTCCCTCTGGCTGGAGGCCGCCGTCGCGGGCGGGACCTTCCGCGCCGACGCCGAACCGACCCTCCTCGCCGCCGACGACCCGGGCGGGCCCTTCGACGCCGTCGCCGCCACCTGCGAGGCGCTCGCCCCCGACCGCCGACGCCTCAGCCTCCCCCTCGTCGGCGGCACGCGCTTCCTCCGTCTCCGCGTAACGGCGCCCGGCTTGGGCGACTGAGCGCGATTTGTGTTACAATGCCCTCGGTTCAAGAAGGAAGGAGCCCGGCATGAAAGCGAACAGCCAAACCCTGAAGACTCTTCTCTGCGCCGCCACCGCGGCGTGCGCCTGGATCGTGGTGGCGGAGCCGTTGCCGCCCTCCATGCGCGTCTACCCGACGCCACAGCAGGTCTCCCTCACGGGCGGCGACTTCGCCTCGCCCGCCGAGATCGCCCTCTCGCCCGCGCAAGGTTTCGACGCGGACGCGCAGGCGGCCCTCGCCAAGCACTTCAAGCTCTCCGAGAAGGCCCCCTTCACGCTCACCTGGAAGGTGGCGAAGGAGTTGCCGAAGGAGGGCTACACGCTGACGCTGCGCGAGACGGGCGCGGATCTGGCGGCGGCGGACGCCTCGGGCTTCTTCTACGGCGCGCAGACGCTGCGCCAGCTCTTGGCGGCCGACCGCTACACGGGCGTGTCCATCAAGGACTGGCCGGATGTGCCCTTCCGCGGCACGGTCGAGGGCTTCTATGGCTTGCCTTGGAGCTTCGAGGCGCGGAAGCGCCAGTTCGAGTTCTATGGCGAGACCAAGATGAACACCTACGTCTACGGCCCGAAGGACGACCCCTTCCACGGCTTCAGCAATCGTTGGCGCGACCCCTACCCCGAGGCCGAGGCCAAACAGATCGCCGAGCTGGTCAAGGTGGCCCACGCCAACAAGGTGAACTTCGTCTGGGCCGTCCACCCCGGGCGCGACATCCATTGGAAGGATGACAGCGACATGAAGGCCTGCGTGGCGAAGTTCGAGATGATGTACGCGCTGGGCGTCCGCTCCTTCGCCGTCTTCTTCGACGACATCGGCGGCGAGGGCGCCCGCGCCGAGAAGCAGGTGGAGCTGCTCAACTACGTGAACCGCAACTTCGTCCGCGTGAAGGGCGACGTGACGCCCCTCCTCCTCTGCCCCACGCAGTACAACAAGGCTTGGTCCGGCGGCCCCTACCTCGAAACCCTCGGCAAGGGGCTCGACAAGGACATCATGGTGATGTGGACGGGCGACTCGGTGTGCACCAACATCACCAAGGGCACCACGGAGTGGTTCGCCGCCAAGGTCGGCCGCAAACCCTACATCTGGTGGAACTGGCCCGTGAGCGACTACTGCAAGAGCCACCTCCTCCTGGGCAAGTGCTACGGCAACGACCCCACCAACGGCCCCCGCTACGCAGGCTTCGTCTCCAACCCCATGGACAAGCCCGAGGCCTCGAAGATCGGCCTCTTCGGCGTGGCCGCCTATGCGTGGAACCCCGACGACTACGACCCCGACGCCGCCTGGCGCGACGGCATCCGCCGTAACTTCCCCCACATCGCCGGGGCCGTCCAGGTCTTCGCCGACCACAACTCCGACCAAGGCCCCAACGGCCACGGCTACCGCCGCGAGGAATCCGTCGCCATCGCCCCCGTCGCCGAGCGCGTCTCCAAGGCCCTCGACAACAATCAGCTCATGGCCAAGGCCGACCTCGACGCCCTCGCCGCCGAGTTCGCCCGCATCCGCCAGTCCGGCGAGGACATCCTGGCCAAGTGCGCCAACCCGCTCTTCCTAAAGGAGATCGGCGACTGGGCCGACCTCTTCGCGCGCTTCGGCGCCACCGGCCAGGACGTGACCAAGGCGCTCGTCGGCGACGCCCCCGCCGAGGAAGGCCTCGCCTCGCTGCTGGCCTACCGCACCGACCAAGCCGCCATCTCCGCCCGAAACGCCGTCAAGCCCTACCAAGGCGGCGCCGGCGTGGTGGTGGCCTCGCGCGTCCTCAGCCCCTGCCTCGACCGCATGGGGGCGGCCCTCTACGACCGCCTCTGGGCGCAGGTCGCCGGCAAGCCCGCGCCGAAGGCCGAGGCCAAGCTCTATGAGTTCATCACCAACGTGGACGCGCTGAAGAACCTCCGCGTCGAGCGCAAAGGCCAGTTCGTGCAGTTGCCGCGCGTCCTCGAACCCAAGACCCTCACCCCCGGCCAGTGGATCGGCATCCGCCTGCCCGACGGCGTCACCGCCACGTGGGTCCACTTCATCCTCGAAAGCGCCGACGCCCCCAAGCAGGGCCGCATCCAAGTCTCCACCGACGGCGGCAAGACGTGGGCCGACCGCGCCACCGTCGTCCGCGGCAACGGCCGCGAGGGCGAGATGGAGATCCGCCACATCAACGCGAAGGACGGCATCAACGCCGCCCGCTACGTCAACGTCTCCGACAAGCCCGTAACCGTCACCCTGCGCCAGTTCAAGGTCGACGTCCCGAAGGACGCCGCCGCCAACGTCGCCGCCGCGATGACCGATGGCTCCCTGGAGAACGGCTACACCCTCGCCGCCGGGCAGAGCGTCCGCGTGCCCCTCGCCGCGCCCGTCACCGAGAAGAACGTCAAGGTGCTCGCCACCGGCCCCGTCTCCGTCAAGATTGAGGCCGAGGCCGTCGTCCTCACCGCCGGCGACAAGCCCGCCACCATCCACGAGATCGTCCACTGACCGACGGAGGCGTCCCCATGAAGCGCAGAGACTTCCTGAAGAGCGGCGCGGCCCTGGCCGTCGCCGCCCCCACCGCCGCCTTCGCCGCCGAGCCCCCCGCCAAGAGCAAGGTGGTGGTGGTGCGCAACGGCGAGCCCGAGGTCCTCTTCCGGAAGGGGATCGCCGCGCTCGGCGGCCTCACCGCCTTCGTCAAGCCCGGCCAGAAAGTGGTGGTCAAGCCCAACATCGGCTGGGACCGCGCCCCCGAGTTCGCCGCCAACACCCATCCCGGGCTCGTCGGGGAGATCGTCCGGCAGTGCATCGCCGCCGGAGCCTCCCGCGTCGAGGTCTTCGACCACACCTGCAGCGCCTGGAGCCGTTGCTACCGCAGCTCCGGAATCGCCGAGGCCGTCGAGGCCGCCGGGGGCAAGATGGTGGAGGCCCATGAGAAGGATGCCTACCGCGAGGTGGAGCAGCCCAAGGCCGTGAACATGAAAAAGGCCCTCATCCACCGCGCCATCCTGGAGGCCGACGTCTTCATCAACGTCCCCATCCTCAAGAACCACGGCGGCGCCAAGATGACCGCCTGCCTCAAGAACTTCATGGGGCTAGTCTGGGATCGCCAGTACATGCACCGCCACAACCTCACCCAGTGCATCGCCGACGCCGCGCTCTACCGCCGCCCCGACCTCAACGTCATCGACGCCTACCGCGTCATGCAGACCAACGGCCCCCAGGGCGTCGGCCTCTCCGACGTCCGCACCCTCCGCTACCAGATCCTCTCCACCGACCTCGTCGCCGCCGACGCCCTCGCCACCAAACTCCTCCGCTTCAAGCTCGATGAGGTGCCGCACATCCACTGCGCCGCGCTCCTGGGCTTGGGCACCGATGACGAGGCCCGCATGGACATCGTCCGCTTGGAGGCCTAAGATGGCGCGCTCGCGCGTTTGGCGCACGCTCCGCGTGGCGCGCATCGTCTTGGCGGCGCTCGCGCTTGCGGCGACCACCCTGGCCTTCGGTTACGCCGCCGACCTCGTCGCCCTCCTCGCCCACTGGTGGGAGGGCGCGCCCCTGCCGGAGGAGACCGAGGGTCTCGCCCTCGTGGCGCAGGCCAATCTCGGCCCCGCCCTCATGGCCGCCGCCGCACGCCTCTCCTGCTTCGGGGTCGCCGCCGTCGCCGCCATCCTTGCCGCCACCGCCCTCCTCGGGCGCGCCTACTGCGCGGTCGTCTGCCCCCTCGGCATCCTCCAGGATGTCCTGGGGATGCTCTTCTTCTGGCGCAGGAACCGCCCCCAGCCCCGCCTGCTTCTCCTGCGCAAGGGGCTGGGCGTCGCCGTCTGGGCCGTCGCCCTCGTCGGCGGCTGGACCATCGGCCTGCGCTTCCTCGACCCCTTCACCGTCTACGGCGCCATCGCCGCCGGCGCGTGGCTGCCCCTCCTGCTCATCGCGCTCCTCACCCTATGGCGGCGGCGCGTCTTCTGCAACAGCCTCTGCCCCGTCGGCGCGCTCCTTGCGTGCGGCTCCGCGATGGCCCCCCTTGGCCTCCGCCTCACCGACAAATGCGTCAAATGCGGCAAGTGCGTCAGCGTCTGCCCCACCGGCTGCCTCGACCCCAAGACCGCCACCCTCGACAACGGCCGGTGCGTCCGTTGCCTCAACTGCGCCGCCATCTGCCCCGTCGGCGCCATCACCTACGGCCGCAACCCGGGCTTCCGCATCCCCGGCCGCCGCGCGGCGCTCCGTGCCGGCGCGCTCGTCGCGGGGGGCGCCGCCCTCGGCCTCGCCGCCCGCGCCGCCAAACCGCTCTACCCCGCCTATGGCCCCCGCACCCACGTCGCCACCGAGGGCATCTATCCCCCCGGCGCGGGCTCCCGCCAACGCTTCCTCACCAAATGCACCGACTGCCGTCTGTGCGTCACCCACTGCATTGGGCACGTCATCCAGCCCGCCGGCACCTTCGGCGCCGTCCACCTCACCTTCGACAACGGGATGTGCGAGTTCTACTGCAACCGCTGTGCGGAGGTCTGCCCCACCGGCGCCCTTCTCCCCCTCGACCTCAAGACCAAGCAACGCACACGCCTTGGCCGCGCCGAGATCGACCTGGCCATCTGCATCGCCGGCACCGAGGGCTTCGAGTGCGGCGCCTGTGCCGAGCATTGCCCCACCGGCGCCCTTCGCATGAAGGAGGACGCCGAGGGCATCCGCATCCCCACCCTCAACCACGACCTCTGCATCGGCTGCGGCAGCTGCGAGTACCCCTGCCCCACGCGCCCCATCAAGGCCGTCCGCGTCTGGCCCGTCGACATCCAGACCCTCGCCGCCGACCCCGCCGAAGTCTTCAAGCCCACCGAGCCCGAGCAACCCGCCTCCGATGAGTGGCTCATCTAAGCCATCGATGCACCGTTTGGCCCGCCTCCTCGCCTGGCCCTTCCGCGCCCTCCTTTCCGGGGGGTTGTTGGCGCTCATCCCCTTCTTCGCCTTCCTGCTCTTCTTCACCGCGATGACCCTCTTCTGCCTAACCTGGCAGGGGGCCAATCATGGTGCGGAGTGGGCGTACGTCGCGGCGTTGGTCAGCTTCTTCGCGTTTTTCATCGGCGGGCCGCTCCTTGGCTTCGTGCTGCTCATCGGGTGTGGGTCCGTGCGCGGGTGGAAAGGCGCGTTCGTCGCCCTCACCGCCTTCTTTGTGGGCGGGGCGGTTTGGCTCTATGGCCTGAGCCTCATCTTCTTCGCCGCGCTGATGATTGCGAAAGATTGACCCCGCGCCCCGCTTCCCTAAGCGGCCCCCGACCGGGAAGGTCGGGGGCCGCTTTTTTTTGTGTCTCTGCGCAGACCTCGGGATGACGGCCAGCCGAGCGCCTTGTGGATCAGCCCCTGCCCCACATCGACTCAGCCGCTAAGTCTCGGAGAGATGGCGGCTGAGCCTCCGCGAAGACGCGGCCGCGCCGGGGGCACGTCGGCGCTAACGCCGGGCACATCCGTGCCCTCCCGCGCCGAGCGCCCCGGCTTTCAAGGGGGGATCGCCCGGCTTTTGAGGCGCGAAGGCGGCGGGCGGGAGGGCGAACCAAGGGGGCGTCCCGCCCCCGCCGCGTTCGCCCGGCGTTAGCCCGCCGTCCTTCGCGCACCCTCGCGTCCTCGCGGAAAAGAATACCTCAGCCACCGTCCCTCATCGGATCGGCGGCCAATCGCCTTCGGCTCAGCGGCTGATCCATTGAGACTCGGCGGCTGATCCACCTTGTGTCAGCCGCCACCTCTAGGCGGCGCCCCGTCCTTCAGGTCCTTCGGGTCCTTCAAGTCCCTCACGTCCTTTGGGCGAAAAAGGACCTGAATGACCTGAAGGACGAAAAGGACTTGAAGGCCACCAGAAGAGAAAGGCCGCCCTCCCGCGCCGAGTGCCCCGGCTTTTGAGGCGCGAAGGCGGCGGGCGGGAGGGCGAACCAAGGGGGCGTCCCGCCCCAGCCGCGTTCGCCCGGCGTTAGCCCGCCGTCCTTCGCGCACCCTCGCGTCCTCGCGGAACCAAATACTTCAGCCGCTGGGGGTGAGGTCAGGGGGTGCGTGGGGGGAGAGGGCCGCGGAGCCATTCGAGGCGGGGCGGGGCGATGGCGAAGTCGGAGGTGAAGAGGTCGCGCTCGACGATGAGGGCGTCGCCGTCGCGGAAGGGGGCGGGGAGGCGGGCGTCGGGGTCGAGGAGGGGGCGGTCGGAGGCGGCGCAGAGCCAGTCGCCCGCCGGGACGCGGAAGAGCCCGCGCGTGCCTTTGGGGATGGGTGGGCGGAGGGTGGCGTAGAGGAAGCGGCGCGTCTCGCCGCCTTGGCGGAGGAGGAGTGCGCCGCTGTCGTAGCCCACGCGCAGGCCGTCGGCCAGGAGGTCGGCGACGAGGCGGCGGAAGACGGCGTCGGGGTCGGCGTCGGGTGCGCAGGGGGCGGTGCGGCAGACCCAGCCGGGGAGGCGGCAGGGGCCGAGCGTCCCGTCTTCCGCGGCGGCGAGGGCGTCGCCATGCGCCATGAGCGCGCGGAGTTCGCGGAGGAGGCGGACGCGCGCGCGGAGCTCGCGGAGCCGGGCCTCGGCCTCGGCGAGGCCGTCCTCCACCAAGCGGCCGTAGCGGATGGCGCGGCGACCTTCGAGGTAACGCGGGGCAAAGCGGCGGAGCGGCAGGCCGAAGTCCACGCCCAGCTCGATGGCCTCGGCGACGCGCAGCTGCCAGGGGGCGTAGGCGCGGTAGCCGGTGAGGCGGTGGACGCGCGCGGGGCGGAGGGCACCCACGCGATCGTAGTAGCGCAGGGCCTTGACGTTCATGCCGGCGAGGCGCGCGAACTGCCCGATGGGGAGCAGGCGCGGGCCGCCGAAGATTTCGCTTGTGTCTCCCATAATGGGAGAGTGTAGACTATGCGCCATCCGTTTGTCAAAGGGAAAGGAATAGGTCATGCAAGCGGTTCAGGAAAACGCGCTGTTGCGCGGCGAGTTGCGTGGGCATTGGCGGCGGTATCTGCTCCCCGCGTTGGGCGGGGCGGCGGTGACGTCG
The DNA here is from genome assembly GCA_949288955.1 of uncultured Lentisphaeraceae bacterium. Classification (GTDB taxonomy): domain Bacteria; phylum Verrucomicrobiota; class Kiritimatiellia; order RFP12; family DVOR01; genus Spyradenecus. Next base: position 3,874 of record CASEMS010000027.1, on the reverse strand, counting down.
GTCTATTCGATCGTGGACACGGTGGCCATCGGCTACGGCGTGGGGGCGGATGGCGTGGCCGCGGCGGCGGTGCTGGTGCCGTGCTTTGGGCTGATGGCTTTCCTCGGCACGCTCTTCGGGATGGGCGGGGCGGTGCTTCTGGCGACGGCGCGGGGTCGGGGGCGCCTGCGCGAGGGCAACGCGTGGTTCACCCTCGCCTTCCTGCTGACGGCCCTGGTGGGGGTGGCGGTCTCCGCCGCCGTGCTGCTGACGGGCGACCTGCTGTGGTTGCTCTCGGGCGCGGATCGGGCGATTTTGCCCTTGGTGCGCGAGTATGGCCTCTGGGTGGTGCTCACGTGGCCGTGCGCGATGCTCTCGCTCTTCCTGAGCCTGGCCATCCGCAACGACGGCGCGCCGCGCTATGTGTTGGGCGCCGTCATCGTCGGGGGGTGCCTGAACATCGTGGGCGATTGGCTGCTCGTCTTCCCCTTCAAGGTCGGCACAGGCATGGCCGGCGCGGGCATCGCCACCGCCGCCGGTTGCCTGACGCAGACGCTCCTCCTGCTGGGCTATCTGCTCCGGGCGCGGTGCGGGTTGCGTTTCCTGCCGCCCCGCGCCTGGCCGCGCGGCGGGACGGGGCGGATCTGCGCCGTGGGCTTCAGCACGGCCCTCCCCCATGCCGCCACGGCGGCGGTCTCCGCGCTCATCAACGTGCAGGCCTTGCGCCACGGCGGGGTGGCGGCGCTCTCGGTCTTCGGCGCGTGCATGACGGTCTTCGCGCTCTTCCAGCAACTCGCCATCGGCGTGGCGGAGGCGCTCCAACCCATCGTCTCCCTGAACTTCGGCGCCCAACGCCGCGCCCGCATCCGGCGGGCCTTTTGGTTGGCCGCGCGGACCTCCGCCCTGATGGGCGGCGCGTTGGCCGTGGCGGGGCTGCTCTTCCCGCAGGGGGTGGTGCGGCTCTTCATGCGGCCGACGCCCGAGATCGTGGCCGTCGCGCCCGGCATCGTGCGCGGGCTGGCCTGCGCGCTCCCGCCGATGGCGCTCACCATCCTCGCCGCCGGCTACCTTCAGACGCTCCTGCGCACGGTGCCCTCCATCGGGCTCGCGCTCCTGCGGAGCCTCATCCTCAGCCTGACGTTCCTCCTGCTCCTGCCACCCCTGCTGGGGTTGGCGGGCGTCTGGTTGGCCATCACCGCCACCGAGTGGCTCACGCTCGCCGCCGCGGCCCTCGCCCTCCTCGCCCTCTGGGGCAAGGAGACCGCCCGCCGCTGAGTCCCTCGGCGGCGGGGGATTGGACCGCGAAGACGCGAGGTTGCGCGGGAGGGCTTGCGGGCTCCACCGGTCGCTCTGCGGGCTGACGCCCGCTGACCGCTCCCTACCGCCCTCGCCTCCCGCGCACGCGGAAGTTTGGAAGGTCGGAGGCTTGGAGGCTTAGCCGCGCACACGCCAACCATCAGCCGCCGATCCACTGAGCATCAGCCGCTGATCCGCCTTGCGTCGGCGGCCACCTCTCGTTGGATTGGCGGCCAAGTCGCCTTGCCTCAGCGGCCGATCCACCTTGCGTCGGCGGCCACCTCTGGGCGGCGCCCCGTCTTTCAGGTCCTTCGGGTCCTTCAGGTCTCTCACGTCCTTTGGGCGGAAAAGGACCTGAATGACCTGAAGGACGAAAAGGACTTGAAGGACACCAAAGAAGGAACGGCGGCCATCGTTTCGAGGATTACCATTGATCCTCCGCGAAGACGCGGCTGCGCCGGGGAGATTGCCTTGCCGTCATGGCGCGAAGGCGGCGGGCGGGAGGGCGAACCAAGGGGGCGTCCCGCCCCCGCCGCGTTCGCCCGGCGTTAGCCCGCCGTCCTTCGCGCGCCCTCGCGTCCTCGCGGAAAAGAATACCTCAGCCGCCAATCCACCGAGCGTCGGCGGCTGAGTCTCCTCGGACTAGCGGCTGATCCACCCTGAGTCAGCCGCCACCTCTGGGCGGTGCCCCGTCCTTCAGGTCCTTCGGGTCCTTCAGGTCCCTCACGTCCTTTGGGCGAAAAAAGACCTGAATGACCTGAAGGACGAAAAGGACTTGAAGGACACCAGAGAAGGAACGGCGGCTATCGTTTCGAGGATTGCCATTGATTCTCCGCGAAGACGCGGTTGCGCCGGGCGTCTATCCCGCCGACGGCTCGGCGGCGGCGCGATAGGCCGCGCCCCAGTCCGCGAGCGCGCGGAGCACCGGGATGAGCGTCTCGCCCAGAGGGGTGAGCGCGTAGTCCACGCGCGGGGGCGTGGTGGGATGCACCGTCCGCGCCACCAAGCCATAGGCCTCCAACGCCCGCAGGTTCTCCGTCAGCACCTTCTGCGTCAGCAAGGGGCGGCCGGCGGCGAGCAGGGCGGCATGGGCGCAGGGGCCGGACTCCGCCAGTTGCTGGAGGATCAACGCCCGCCAGCGGTTGCCGATGAGCCGCAGCGTCACGGCCACCGGGCAGGGCGGCAGTTCGCCGCGCGAGAAGCGCGCACGAAGCGTCGCGGGGGCACAATTTTGTGCCTCCTTCCGCCCCTTCTCATCCTTCGGTATCATGGGGACAGTTTAACACAAGGAGTCCCCGCCATGCAGTTCGCGCAAATCCGCAACGCCACCGCCATCCTGACCTACGGCGGCAAGCGCATCCTCATCGACCCCATGCTCGCCGACCGCTTCGCCTATCCCGGCCTGCCCCTCGCCGCCGACCCGACCCTCCGCAATCCCACCGTGTCCCTGCCCTGCCCGGCGGAGGAGGTCGTGCGCGTCGACGCAATCTTCGCCACGCACCTGCACTTCGACCACTTCGACGAGGCCGCCGCCCGCCTTCTCCCCAAGCGCCACCCCCTTTTCGTCGGCGACGCCACCGACGCCGCCGAACTCCGCGGCCACGGTTTCGCCGACGTCCGGATCCTCCCCGCCGACGGTGCGTTGGAGTGGGAGGGCCTCCGCATCACCCGCACCCCCGCCCTCCACGGCCAAGACCCCTGGATGGCCGACCTCTACGCCCGCCTCGGCGTCCGCTACGCCGCCTGCGGCGCGGTCTTCCAGGCGCCCGGCGAGCCGACCTTCTACCTCGCCGGCGACACCGTGTGGTTCCCCGGCGTCGCCGACACCCTCCGTGCCTTCGACCCCGACGTCGTGGCCCTCAACGCCTGCTGCGCCCGCCTCACCGAGGGCGGCCCCATCATCATGGGCGCCGACGACGTCTGGCAGGTTGCCCACTCCGCGCCCCGCGCCACCCTCATCGCCACGCACATGGGCGCCGTCAGCCACGCCACCCTCACCCGCCGCGCGCTCCGCCTCTTCGCCGAGGACAACGCCTTCGCCGACCGTCTCCGCATCCCCGCCGACGGCGAGACGCTCACCTTCCCCTGACCGCCCGCCTCCGCGCCCAACTCCGCCGCTAACTCCCCCCGCCTCGGCGGCCACCTCTCATTGGATTAGCCGCCAAGTCTCCCTGGCTCAGCGGCCGATCCACCTTGCGTCAGCCGCCAAGTCTCGGAGAGATGGCGGCCGAGTCTCCGCGAAGACGCGGTTGCGCCGGGGCACGTCGGCGCTAACGCCGGGCACATCCGTGCCCTCCCGCGCCGAACGCCCCGGCTTTCAAGGGTGGATTGCCCGGCTCTTGAGGCGCGAAGGCGGCGGGCGGGAGGGCGAACCAAGGGGGCGTCCCGCCCCCGCCGCGTTCGCCCGGCGTTAACACGCCGTCCTTCGTGCGCCCTCGCGTCCTCGCGGGAACGAATCGCTCGGCGGCCAGGGAGGATGGGGGGAGTTCCGTTTGGCGGACGTAATGTGTCAATTGAAAAGTGCACCGAAGGAGGGATAGGTGGTTGGTTGGATGTGTCATTGAAAAGTGCACCGAGCCACCCTTCCCTCGGGGCGGCA
>CASEMS010000026.1 GCA_949288955.1 uncultured Lentisphaeraceae bacterium | reverse complement strand
CCCGCCGCCCGGCCCAAGGCCCCCGCCACCGGCCTGGCCACCGCCCTCCGCGCCTGGGCCCGCGAGGAGGCCGCCCGCCGCCAGATCCCCGCCTTCATGGTGCTCCACAGCCGCACGCTCGCGGCCATCGCCCGCAAGCGCCCCACCACCTTCGACGAGCTGGCCCTCATCCCCGGCATGGGCGAGATCAAACTCGCCAAGTACGGCGACGCCCTCCTTGACCTCGTCCGCGCGCATCGCTAAGCGCTCCTTTTTTTGTTATACTGCGCGCAGAAAGGAAGCGCGCAATGAGAGACATCCTGTTTGGTGCGGCGATGACGGTGTTGGCGGCCACGGTCTGGGGACAGGGGGCCGCCCCGCAGATGGACGCGGAGCAGCGGGCCATCTTCGAGAAACGCTACGGCCCCCTCTTCTACGGCGTGGAGCTCCCCGACAAGGGCGCGCGCGTCCTCCTGGTGCTCGACACCTCCCGCTCGATGGCCTCCACCGACCCCTCGCGCACCGACGGCGGCTGCCGTTGGGACACGCTCGTCGACGAGGTGGCCAAGATGACCGAGTCCATGCAGCAGCTCGTCGCCACCAAGCACGTCTGCTACACCGTCTCCATCCTCTATGAGGGCGGCGACGGCCACTCCGGCACCGAACCCTTCGACCTCGCCCAGTCCGGCGCGGCCGACCGCCTCCTGGAGGAACTGCGCAAACGCGACTTCACCCCCGGCGGCAGCTTCGACCACACCTTCGGCAAGGCCCTCTGGCCCCTCGTCTCCCGCCAGCACATCACCCACATCTTCTACCTGGGCGACGACGACATCGGCCGTTGGGGCACCGACACCGCCCGCGAGACCGTCAAGGCCTGGTACACCCTGCCCCGCAAAGACCCCTCCGGCGCCCAGCGCGCCCTCTGGCGCCTCAAGACGGAGTGGTGGAAGCCGTGGGGCCAGCGGCGGCGCTCCGCCCGCGGCGCGCCCTCCTTCAAGCAGGAACTGCGCCTGCCCCCGCCCCCGCGCGACGTCATCTTCTCCTGCATCGCCATCGGCCAAGAGTCCGAACTGCTCAAGGAGCTGTCCAAAATCGGCCACGGCAAATACGTCGAACGCATCTATGGCCGTTGAGGCCCCGACCGGAAGCCCCGCCCCGCGCGGGGCTTTTTCGTCCCAGGCCCCGCCTCGGCGGCTTGCGCCTGGACGGCGGGTGTTGTATCCTATTGCGGTTTTTGCCCCATGGTGGCGCGCGGCACGTCCGCGCTTCGCAGGAAAAGGCGCGCCCAGGCAAAGGAGAGAGACGTATGTATCAGATGGACACGAGGCTGCCCGCCGACGCGACGGACTTCATCGATGACGCGAAATTGGAGGCGATGGTCGCCGACCTTCGGGAAGACCCGGAGGCCGTGCGGCGCGTCATCGCCAAAAGCCTGCGCAAGGAGGCGCTGACCGTCGAGGAGACGGCGACGCTCCTGGGCGCGGAGAGCCCGGAGTTGGTGGAGGAAATCTTCGAGGCCGCGCGCACCCTCAAGCGCGAGGTCTACGGCAACCGCATCGTCTTCTTCGCCCCCCTCTACGTCGGCAACTACTGCACGAACGACTGCAAGTATTGCGGCTTCCGCCGCTCGCTCACCAGCGCCGTGCGCCGCACCCTCTCCGACGAGGAGCTGACGCGCGAGGTGGAGGCGTTGGAGGATCTGGGGCACAAGCGCCTCATCCTCGTCTACGGCGAGAGCCCGAAGTACGACCCCGACTTCATCGCCCACACCACCCGCTTGGTCTACGCCACCAAGAAGGGCCGCGGGGAGATCCGCCGCGTGAACATCAACGCCGCCCCGCTCGACGAGGCCGGCTTCCGCACCGTCAAGGCCGCCGGCATCGGCACCTACCAGATCTTCCAAGAGACCTACCACAAGAAGACCTACGCCCAGTGGCACCCCGCCGGCACCCAGAAGGCCGACTATATGTGGCGCCTCAACGCCTTCGACCGCGCCTTCCGCGCCGGCATCGACGACATGGGCCTGGGCGTCCTCTTCGGCCTCTACGACTGGCGCTTCGAGGTGCTGGCGATGGTCACCCACGCACGTTACCTCCAGGCCAAGTTCGGCGTCGGCCCGCACACCCTCAGCTTCCCCCGCATCAAGCCCGCCGAAGGGCTGGATCTCGACCTCGAGTACCAGGTGACCGACGCGCAGTACAAGCGCCTTGTGGCCATCCTCCGCCTGGCCGTCCCCTACACCGGGCTGATCATGACCGCCCGCGAGCCCGCCGAGCTCCGCCGCGAGGTCCTCGCCTTCGGCGTCTCCCAGATCGACGCGGGCACCAAACTCGAGATCGGCGGCTACAACCAGAAACGCGCCAAGGCGGGCGAGCAGACCCTCAACCGCGAGCAATTCCAGGTGGGCGACACCCGCAGCCTCGACGAGGTCATCGGCGAGATCCTCGACGGCGGCTACATCCCCAGCTTCTGCACCAGCTGCTACCGCCTGGGCCGCACCGGCGAGCACTTCATGGAATACGCCATCCCCGGCTTCATCGGCCGCTTCTGCACCCCCAACGCCATCCTCACGCTCGCCGAATACCTCGCGGACTACGCCTCCCCCGCCACCCAGGCCAAGGGACAGGCCGTCCTCGCCCGCGAGACCGCCAAGCTCGAACCCAAACTCCGCGAGGAGGTCGAAAGCCGCCTCGCCCGCATCCGTGCCGGCGAGCGCGACCTCCACTTCTAACCCCCAAGGAAGCACACATGGACATCCAAGCCTTACAGGCACTCCAAGAGGAAGACGGCCGCCTGCGCGACCTGCAACGCGAGCTCAAGACCCTGCTCCCCAAGCGCCGCGCCGAGGCCAAGGCCCGCCTCCAAGCCGCGCAGGACGCCGTCGAGGCGGCCGTCCAGGAAAACCTCGCCGCCGAGCGCGAGTACAAACGCTTCGAGCGCGACCTCTACCGCCAGCGCGACCGTATGGCCCGCGCCGAGCGCAACGCCGCCGGCATGACCAACGCCCGCGCCCTCGCCGCCGCCGAGAAGGAGCACCGCGACGCCCAGATCGCCGCGCAGACCGCCGAGATGGACGCCGCCGAGGCCGACGCCGCCCGCTCCCCCACCGAGAAGAAGCTCGACGCCGCCCGCGCCTTCGAGCTTGAGGAGGAGGACGCCGTCCGCGAGATCCTCGCCACCCTCGACGCCCGCAAGGAGCAGGTCGAGCTCGAACTCGACAAGGTCAAGGCCCGCCGCGACGAGCTCGCCCAGGCCGTCCCCCCCGACCAACTCCGCTACTACGAGCGCCTCCGCCTCACCCGTTGGCCCTGCATCGCCGCCTTCAACCGCGCCGAAGGCGTCTGCACCGGCTGCAACCTCGTTCAGCCCCCCTCCGTCAAGCAGGCCGTCTCCCACGCCGACAAGGATCCCGCCAACGCGCCCTTGGTCACCTGCCCGGCCTGCGGACGCATCCTCGCCTGACCACCCCTTTCGCCGAGGCGGCCAATCGCCCGGGGCCCGACCCCGGGAGGAAAGTCCGGACTCCGCAGAGCAGGAAGACCGGCTGTAATGGCCGGTGGGCGCGGGGCAAACCCGCGCGACGGAAAGTGCCACAGAAACAAACCGCCGCCCTCGGGCGGCAAGGGTGAAAAGGTGGGGCAAGAGCCCACCGGCGCTCGGCGAAAGCCGGCGCGCAAGGCAAACCCCTTCCGGAGCAAGCCCAAATAGGCGGAGAGGCGCTGCTCGCGCCGCCAACGGCCCCACGGCCGCATCCGCGGGTTGGGTGCTAAGTGTAATGATTGGCGCCCGCAAGGGAACAGAACTCGGCTTACAGCCTCGGCGATCGGCCCCGGCGGGGTTTCCCCCGCCGGGGCTTTTTTCGTCCCACGCACCCAAGCCGAGCGGAGACCGCCCCCCGCAAGCCTCTTTTTCGGGTGGAGGGGCGAATAGTGCTTGCGCTTTGGGGCGAAATGGAGTATCCTTTTAATCAAACGTGAGAGTTCGCTTTCTCCGTGCAACACAGCGAGGACGTCGATATGAAGAAACCGATTGTGGCCCTTTTCGCCTGCCTTACCCTTGCCGCCGGGGCATTCGCCCAGCAGCAGGAGGAGGCGACCGCCGAGCAACAGCAGGCTGCCGCCGAGGCTCCCGCCCAGCCCGAGCGCGTGGAAACGCGCACCATCTCGCCGGTGTGGCTCGCCTTCCAGGGCGATGAGACCATCGACATCGTGGGCCTGCGCCTGAGCGCTTGGGGCAAGTGCCAGAACCTGACGGGCTTGGATCTGGCAATCGGCGGCGAGGCGGTCAACGCCTACGGCCTCCAACTCGCCCTCATCCGCAACAAGGTCATCGACCGCGCGGGCGCCCTCCAGATTGCCATCGGCGCGAACAGCGCCAGCGAGCTCACGGGTATGCAGGTGGGCCTCTACAACGAAGCCGTCATCGGCAAGGGCCTCCAGGTGGGCCTCATCAACGCCACCAACGATATGCGCGGCGTCCAGATCGGCCTCATCAACAGCACCGACGCCATCTACGGCTATCAGATCGGCCTCATCAACGTCATCCGCTCCTCGGCCGTGACCTTCTTCCCCATCCTCAACTTCACGCTCGAGGACTGACATGGCGGACTGGAAGCAGGAGCTGGAGAATATCTTCCTGAGCGATTCGCAATCGTCTCGCGCGGAGCGCGAGAACGCGCGCTTCGTCCGGTTCCTGCGCGAGGTCGCCACGCCGGCGCTGAACGAGATAGCCGAGGAGATGCGCCGGCTCGGGCGCGTGGCCTCGGTGCGTGAGGCGCCGGCCTCCACCATCCTCACCATCTACCGCGAGGGCAACGTGGAGGAGATCTGCTACTCAGTTACGCGCCAGTACGTCAACGACGGCATCCTCCCCCGCGCCAACGCCCGCGTGGTGCGCATGAACGCCCGCACCACCACCCACGACGAACCCTTCCGCCCCGAGAACGTGCGCTACACGATCGACGACGTGACGAAAGAGGACGTCATCCGCTCCTTCCTGACCTTCTATCGCATGACGAAAGGGCAGTGAATGGGCTGGAAGGGCCCAGACCCTTACGCCGGGCAACAACCCGAGGCGACGCTGGGGAAGACCACTTGGCGCCGCCTTTGCGTTTGGATTGGCACCGGCTTTGGCATTGGGCTGGTGGCCCCGTGCGCGCCGGGCACCTTCGGCTCCCTCCCGGGCGTGGCGTTGGCCGTGGCATTCGCCGCCTGGCTGCCCTGTTGGTGGGCGCAGGCGCTCCTGTGCCTGGCGCTCACCCTTCTGGCCGTGCCCATCTGCACCGTGGCGGAGGCGTGCCTGAAGAAGAAGGACGATGGGCGCATCAGCGCGGATGAGTGGCTGCTCTACCCCATCGCCACCATCGGCCTCCCCCTGATGGAGGCGCCTTGGCTCATCGTCCTCTCCTTCGTGGTCATCCGCGTGCTCGACGTAATCAAACTCCCGCCGGCGCGCCAACTCCAATATCTCCCCCAAGGCTGGGGCATCGTGGCGGACGACTTCGTCTCCCAGCTCTACGCCTTGGCGGCCAACTGGGCGCTCTTCCTCTGGCTCTTCCGATGAGACACGCCGCGCCCCTCCTCGCGTTCGCCCTGCTCTTCGCCGCGTCGCTCCTTGGGACGACGCCGGCCAAACCCGCGGTGCTGCAGCTGACGGGCAGGGCCGACGGCTCCAAGCCCGACATCCTCTTCCTCGCCCCCACCCTCTCCGGCACGCCCGAGGCCTGCCGCAAAGCCCTCCGCGCCGCCGAGCCCCTCGGCACCACCCTCCCCAACGCCACGCTGACGGAGCGCGACTTCCGCTCCGGCGGCCCCCTGCCCGTGCTCCACGCGGCGGGCTACCGCCTCATCCCCGTGCAAGGGCTCGGCTGGGTCGAGGCCTGCTCCAAACTCGAAGAGATGCAGAAGTGGCGGGCGGCCTCGCGCGACAAAGACCGCATCGACTTCCCGCCTACCTGCGTCCTCCTCGCCGTCGAGGCCACGGCCGAGGAGCTGGCGGCCACCCTTCCCGCGCTCCTGCGCACCGATGCGTTGGTCATCCTCGCGCCACAGGGCGGCAAGGCCCCCGTCGTCGTCTGTTGGCGCAACATCGTCTGGCCCGCGCACGTGGCGCCGCAGACCATCCGCCCCGACCATTGGACGCCCACGCTGGCGGAGATCGTCGGATTGCCTCCGCCCGCGGAGCTCGACGCCGTCTCCATCCTTCCCCTCCTCACGGGCGTGGGCTACCAACGCCCCTTGGAGCCGCCCTCCGCGGCGCGCATCCCCACCTCGGTCGCCACCGGTCGCCCCTACGCCATGCTCAGCCACTTCGCCGACCTGCCCAAGGATTGCCCTTGGGTGCCGGACTTCACCGACGTGGCCTCCCTCAAGCCCGACGAACGCCTCTTCCTCCCCCACGCCGTCCCCCTCCCCGCGGAGGCGGCCAACCGCTTCGGCCCCTCACGGCGGGAGCAAGGCTTTTATGTGCGCACCACCCAACGCCGCCTGACGCTGACCTTCCCGAAGGGCGTCTCCTGCGTCATCCGTGTCAAAGGCCGCCCGGTCTTCTCCGTCTGGAAGCCCAAGGAGCCGAGCGTCTGGCGGCTTGACGGCCCGGAGACCGTGACCGTGGAACTCTTCGTGGTGGTGCCGCCGCGCCTCGACCCCGCCAAACTGCCCATCTTCCTTCCCCCCGCCCCCGAGACCGACCCCGAATCCGAGGACTGACCATGCGCCGCCCCCTCGCCACCCTGGCCCTCGCCATTGCCCTCCCCTTCGCCCTCCACGCCTACGCGCCCGCCTTCTCCCACGGCGGTTACTTCCCCGCCGAAGGCTCCCCCCGCGCCGTCAGTAGCCTGAACGTGGGCTGGGACTTCGCCCGCGGCGATGGCTTCAAGGCCCGCGTGAACCTCCCCCACACCCTCAACGTCGTCGACTTCCAGGCCAGCGGCGGCAGCAACTACCAGGGCCCCGCCACCTACGAGAAGCGCTTCGACTTCGCCCCCAAGGGCGCCCGGCAGTTCCTCCACTTCGAGGCCATCATGGGCAAGAGCGAGATCTTCCTCAACGGCGAGAAGATCGGCACGCGCTTCGGCGGCTACCACCCCATCCACATCGAGGTGACAGGCAAGCTCAAGCCCTCCGGCAACGTCCTCCGCGTTACCTGCGACAACGCCGACGACCCCGATTATCCCCCCGGCAAGCCCCAGACGCAACTTGACTTCGCCTACTTCGGCGGCATCTATCGCGACGTCTGGCTCATCGAGACCGGCCCCGTCGCCGTCTCCGCCCCCGGCCCGCAGGAGGGCGTCTACCTCACCACCAAGCGCCTCACCGAGGGGAAATGGCAGGTTACCGCCAAGGTCACCCTCGACGGCCAAGGCTCCGTCCGCCGCCTCTACGAGGGCAAAGAGGTCCCCGAGACCTTCACCGTCGAGAAGCCCGCCGAGTGGACCCCCGACGCCCCCGCCCTCCACTTCCTCCGCGTCGAGGCTCTCGCCCCCGACGGCACCCTCTCCGACGCCGTGAGCGTCCGCTTCGGCTTCCGCGACATCCACCTCACCGCCAAGGAGGGCCTCGTCCTCAACGGCAAGCCCTGGCGCAAAGTCATCGGCGCCAACCGCCACCAAGACTTCGCCTTCGTCGGCAACGCCATGAGCAACCTCCTGCACTACCGCGACGCCGTCAAGCTCCGCGAGGCCGGCTTCACCCTCGTCCGCAACGCCCACTACCTCCAAGACCCCGCCTTCATGGACGCCTGCGACGAGGTCGGCCTCCTCCTCATCGCCAACACCCCCGGCTGGCAGTTCTGGAACGGCAAGCCCCTCTTCGGCCAACGCGTCCTCGACGACATCCGCGCCCTCGTCCGCCGCGACCGCTCCCGCCCCTGCCTCCTCCTCTGGGAGCCCATCCTCAACGAGACCTGGTACCCCGAGGCCGCCGCCAAGCAGTGGGTCCAAGCCGTCAAGGAGACCGCCCCCCTCGGCCCCAACCTCTGCGCCTGCGACGCCGGCGCCCGCGGCCAACAGTCCTACGACGTCATCTTCAAGCACCCCGACGGCTCCGCCAGCGAATCGCACACCTCCGGCCCCGAGGGCGACCGCCCCACCTTCACCCGCGAATGGGGCGACTGCGTCGACGACTGGGCCAGCCACAACTCCCCCTCCCGCGCCGACCGCGCCTGGGGCGAGATCCCCCAGCTCGTCCAAGCCTTCCATTACTTCGACACCACCGACCCCGACTACCCCGTCACCTCCCTCACCATGCTCCTCAACCAGCCCCCCAAGCACTTCGGCGGCGCCCTCTGGCACAGCTTCGACCACGCCCGCGGCTACCACCCCGACACCTTCTACGGCGGCATCATGACCTCCGCCCGCCTCCCCAAAACCTCCTACTGGATGTTCAAGGCCCTCCTCGCCAAACCCGGCCCCCAGATCCCCAACGTCCACCTCGACCCCTTCGTCTTCGTCGCCAACGACCTCACCCCCTTCTCCCCCGCCGAGATCGCCATCTTCTCCAACGCCCCCGTCACCGAGCCCGCCCTCTTCGGCCAGCCCCTCCGCCAGACCGCCCCCTTCCGCTACACCACCCAGGACGGCAAAGGCTACTCCTTCTATAAGCTCAAAGCCCTCGACCGCTCCGGGAAGAAGGCCCAGATCGCCGTCACCGGCAACTACGGCGGCAAGCCCTTCCGCAAGCCCGCCGCCTACCGCCGCACCGGCCTCGACCTCCGCCTCGACACCATGCGCACCGACCTCGTCGCCGACGGCTCCGAGCTCGTCGTCGCCGTCGCCACCCTCACCGACGCCGACGGCACCCCCAAGCACCTCGCCACCGAGCGCATCCGCTTCGCCGTCGAAGGCCCCGCCGAGATCGTCGACACCGAGGATCGCGCCCTCAACCCCCAGCAGACCCGCTACGGCGAGGCCGTCGTCCTCCTCCGCCTCGGCACCCAGCCCGGCGCCGTCACCCTCCGCGCCGAGATTGACCGCCCCGGCCCCAACGTCTCCGGCGCCGCCGCCCTCACCTTCCACACCAAACCCTCCCCCATCCCCCTCCTCTTCGACGCCCCCGCCCCCCTCGCCCCCAGCCCCACACTCTCCGGCCGCCCCCAGCCCAAGCCCATCGACCTCTCCGAGGTCGAGGCCCAGCAATCCGCCTTCGGCGAATAAGCGCCACCATGCCCCAATCCGTCCGCGTCGTCCCCTACGACCCCACCTGGGTGCGCCTCCTCCACGCCGCCCTCGCCGTGCGGCGGCCCCGCGCCATCGGCTGCCACATCGAGGCCGGCGCCGTCGCCGCCGCGCTCCTCACCCCCGCCGGGAACGTCCACGTCGGCGTCTGCCTCGACACCGCCTGCTCCCTCGGCCACTGCGCCGAACGCGCCGCCCTCGCCGCCATGCTCACCGCCGGCGAGGACCGCCCCACCCACCTTCTCGCCCTTGGCCCAGACGGCGCGCCCCTCCCACCCTGCGGCGTCTGCCGCGAACTCCTCCTCCAACTCGGCGCCGGCGACGCCCTCATCCTCCTCGGCTCCCCCACCCCGCGCCCCATCCCCCTCCGCGACCTCCTGCCGCACTGGTGGGCCGCGCCCCCGGACGTCGCCCGTCCCGACTGACCCAGCCCCCGCCTCCCCGCGGGGGCTTTTCTTTTGCCGTTCGTCCGGTGCGGCAAACGCCCCCACAAAGCACGAAAAAAGCGGCGCGTTCGCGTCGCTTCGTTCGGGATTCCTTGGAGGTAAGGAGAGTCGAACTCCTGACCTTTTGAATGCCATTCAAACGCTCTACCAACTGAGCTATACCCCCGTGAAAGGAATGACCATAAGATAGCACATCCTCGACCAAGGTTGCAAGCACTTTTTTCGGGATTTCGCAAAAAAGTGTCCTGCCGGTGGTGCGACGCCAGCCATTCCCCCTCACCTCCGCCATCGCCGAATCGTCCGGAGAGGATCCGCCGCTGACCCGAGGTGGATCAGCCGCCGAGCCGAGGTGGATCAGCCCCCGGCCCGAGGTGGATCAGCCGCCGAGCCGAGGTGGATCAGCCCCCGGTCCGAGGTGGATCAGCCGCCGAGTCAAAGTGGATCAGCCGCTGAGCCAAGGTGGGTCAGCCGCCGAGCCTCGTGCCGCATGGCGGCAAAAAAGGGCGACCCCGGACGCGAGGCGTCGCGGGGTCGCCCGATAGGATGGCGATCCTCAGGGCGCGGCGACGCGCACCTTGAAGAGCACGGTGCCGGGGGTCGCCGCGCCGGTGAGGGTCACCGTGTCGGAGGCGGCGGCCTCGGTCTCGGCGAGGGGGTCGCCCTCGGCGGCGTCCGCCCCGAGGGTAACGGGCACGAGCGTAACCTTCGCGCCTTCGACGAAGCGCACGGCGCCGTTCGGGCCGGAGAGGGTGGCGGTGACGGCGAGGTCGGCGTCGCCCACGGTGATGGCGGTAACAGCGAGGTCGTAGGCCACGGTGAGCGTGCCGGCCTCGGCGTCGGCCAGCACGAGGCCTTCGCCGGTGAGGCAGGCGAGGCCTCGTTGATCTGCGCGGTGGTCATCGCTTGGCCGTTGGCCAGGCCGGTGACGGAGGTTACGGCGGAGAGGCCGACGCCTTGCGCGGCGGCGGTGAGCGTGGCGACGGCGTTGTCGTCGAAGACCACGCCTTCCGTCTCACCCGCCACGGCGGTGGGCAGGGAGAAGGCGGAGACGGCGTAGAGGCCGTCTTCGCGCACCTCGGCGGCGAAGCCCGCGGGCAGGTCGGCGGCGAAGTCGGCGGCCTCGACGTCGGCGGAGGCCCAGGAGACCAGGCAAGCGCCCTCCTCCACCGCGAAGCCCTCGCCCACGGCCACGGGGATGACGGCCCCCTCGGCGACGGTCAGCGCGTCGAAGCGCGCCGTCCCGGCGGTGAGGGTGGCACCCTCGCAGAGCTGGATGGCGCCGCTGACGGTGCCGCTGTTGGCATAGGCGGCACGAATGTTGAGGGTGGCGGAGTCAATGGTGAGGTTGCCACCGGCCTCAATGGAGACAGGGCCACTGCCAAAGGTCTCGGAGTCATACACACGCACCACCGAGGCCACCTCCGTGCCACCAGTGTACGTGGAGGCATTGAAGGCATAAATGGTAGAGTTGGTGTCGGCGTACCGCACCTTCAGTGCGCCACCATCATCGCTGATAGGTGCGCGGAGGTCGTAGCTGTTCGTCTCCCCCGCATCGAAGATGAGCAGTCCGTGGCCGGAGATTGCCCCCTTAAGGTCAGTGGCATTACCATTGTGGGAACCTTGGATGCGGGCGGCCTTCTCGACCGTGCCATCGTTCTCGACAAGCAGGCGCGGCATGAGGTCGCGGTTACCCCACGAGTAACTGTTGCCGTTTGTGAAGCGGAAGATGGCGTTGTCGCGCAGGGTGATGGTGGCGTCCTCATCTGGGATGCGACAGAACGCGCCGGAGACGTCGACGACAGTCCCGCCTTCGGCGATGATGTCGGGGATGGGGTCGTAGGTTACATCCTGGTCACCATTCTTCCCGACGAACGCCAGCGAACCTTCCTTCAGGTGGAGGTTGGCCGGAAGTGTTACACCGCGGTCAAGCCTGATGGTGCCCGCGCCGGTCTTGACGAGGGTGCCGGAGCCGGTGAAGGAGGGAAGGGTGGTGTTGCTGTCGACGGCCACGGCGAGGGTGCCGTCGATGACCGAGGTGGCGGGCCAGCGGATGGCGCCGAAGGGCGTGGTGAGGGTGCCGGTCTCCGTAACATGGAGGGCGGTGGGCACCACCGTGCCGCCCGTGAGCGCATAGTCGCCGGAGACGACGAGGGCGTCGGGATAGACGTTCGCGCCCGGCAGGGTGACGGGTTCCTGCGCCGCGTTCGCGGGGAAGGTAACGTCATCGCCGCTCAGGAAGCCTGGGAGGCCGTCGGCCCAGGCGGAACCTTCGGCGGGGGTCTCCCAGATCTGCGCCTGGGGCGTGCAGACGTAGAGGCCGTCGTCCTGCGCCAAGAGCATGGCGCCCTCAGGCAGCTCCACAACGAAGGCTTCGGCGGTCGCGGGGCCGGAGGCCCACGCGACGACCCTCACCGGCTCGCGCCCGACCTCGGGGAGGTCGGTGAGGGGGATGGTGGCGCCCTCGGCCACGGAGACGGCGTCGAAGACCGCCGTGCCGTCGCCCTTGAGCGTGGCGCCCTCGCAGAGGCGGATGGCGCCGGTGACGGTGCCGCCGCGGTTGGCGTAGGCGGCGTGGACGTTGAGCGTGGAAGAGGACTCGTCGTTCTCCTGGACGGTGAGGGTGGCGCCCTCCTCGATGGTTACGGGGCCGAGGCCGATCGCGTCGTCGCGGCAGGTCGTTACAACGCCGGTGCCGGCGATGGTGGTGCCGCCGGTGTAGGTGGCGTCGGCGACGACATAGATGGTGGGCGTGCCGGAATCGTCCGCCTCCGGCGCGTAGCGGACGGTGAGGGGCGTGCCGGAGTCGTCGTCCGCGAGGGCGCACCAGAGGTCATAGCCGCAGGTGCCGTCGCCGTTGGAGGTGAAGGTCAGCAGACCGTGGCCGGAGATGGCGCCCCGGAGGTCGAGGTGGCTGCCCTTGTTGCCGGCCCGGATGGTGGCGCCCTGCGTGCCATCGTTCGCGATGAGGATGGGCGGGTTGAAGTCTTTGCCCCAATCCGCATTCCCGTGGCGGACGATGAGGGTACCGCCCTCGGAGAGGAGGATGGGCGTGTCCGCGTCCTTGACGCCGCCCGTCCAACCGGAGAAGTCGATGACGCCCGTGCCCGTCGCCGTCAGCGCGGGCAGATCCGCGTAAGCACCATAGGCAGAAGTGGGAAGATCCAGCGTGCCCTCGCGTACCTCGATGGCGGGGGAGACGGCGATGCCGTCTTCCAGCGACAGCGTGCCCGCGCCGGTCTTGACGAGCGTGCCGGAGCCGAGGATGGCGTGGGAGAGGGCCACATCGCCCGCGAGGGCGTAGGTCAGCGTGCCATCGACGGTCAGGAGGCCCTGCGGGGCGGTGGCCTCGGTGACGGTGAGCGCGCCGCTTTCCGCCACGGTGAGCCCCGCGACGGTCAGCGGGCCCTCGCCCTCGAAGCGATAGGCGCCCGCCACCGTAACCATGCCGGGCGTGGTCGCGCCCGTGAGCGTGACGGTCTGCTCGGCCTCGTTCGCGCCGAAGAGGACGTCTTGGTTGGCGTAATAGTTCTTCAGGCCGTCCGCCCAGTTGGTGGAGCCATCCTCGGGCGTCTGCCAGGTGGAGGTCTTGACGCCGGGGGAGACGTAGGTGAGGTAACCGTTCTCGCAGCGCAGCTCCCAGCCCATCACGCCGGAGACATTCATCGTCAGCCCCTCGCGGATGGCGTCCGCGCGGGCAATGAGGATGCGCTGGGCGTCCCACTCCTCGGGCGTAGAGTCGAGCGTGAGGGTGCACGCGCCCTCGACGACGAGGGTGGAGCCCAGCAGGCGGTGGCCGCCCAGGTCGATGTCGCGCCGCAGGCGCACAACGTCGAACGCCCCGAGCGTCGCGCCCGTGATGTCCAGGCCGCGCGCGGCGTCGCCCTCCAGGATGAGTTCGCTGCCGCCCTCGGCGATGGCCCCATCGTAGGCGGGGAGCAGTTCGCAGGTGAAGGTGCCACCGCGGAGGGTCAGCGCGGTCAACCCTTTGACGGTGGCGTCCCGCCCGCGGCCGCCCGCGACGATGCGGTTGGGGAAGGTAACTGCCTCGGGGGCGTCGATGAGCACCGAGGCGTTGCCGCCGACGGTGAAGTCGTAGTCGTTCCCATCGGCGTTGGTGTTGTAGGAGCCGCCGATGATCTCCTTGGCGAAGGTGCCCGAGGCGTCGTCGGGGAGGACCACCTCCACCGTGCTGTCCCCCGTGAGCGTAACAGCGAAACCGTCGGCACGGTTGGTGGCGTCCGCGCTCGCCTGCCCGCCGATGATATGGACGCCGGCCAAGCGGTCATGCAACAAGAGGCTGGAGTCCGATTGATCCTGCATGGCGTAGACGCGCACCGTGGCGTTGCCGGTGTGCGTGAAGGCGCGGCCGTGGTAGTTGACGTCGCCGCCGACGATGTTGCCGCGCACGCGCGCGCCCTCGGCGATCGTAACGAGCGAGTCTCCGTTGAAGGGGAGGCCCACGCCCGCCTCGCCGCCGCGGCTGAGGCCCGTGAGCCCGCCGACGACGTGGTCGGCGACGGCCGTGCCGGCGAGCTCCGTCAGCAGGTCGCCATTGACGGTGTTGGCGTGCTTGTTGGGTGTTCCGCTCGTGGCCGTCCAGTCATTCTCCTTGCCGCCGACGACGGTGCCCACCTTGCCGCCGGAGACCTTCAGCCAGACGTCGCGCTCCAACGTGCCGTTGTTGCCCTGCCCACTCCCCGAGATGCCGAAGACGTCAGGGGCGTTGAAGGCGCCGACGACCTCCACTGCATTGATCGCGCGCCCATCCACGGTCTGCCGGGCCTCCGCCATCGTTTCCAACTCAATCTGCGCCGAGGTGGTCAGCGCCTGCGCGGCGGATGGCGCCGTCCCCCACCCCTCCGGCACATCCGTGAAGGCGATGCGCGTGCGCACCGGCTGCGCCGACAGACCCCACGCGTCCCGCAACGTGGTCAGCTCATCCGCCGAGAGCACGCGCTTCCAGACGCCCAAGGCGTCGAGGGCGCCGTCGCCGTTGGCCTCGCCAACGCTCGGACAGTTGGCGCCATAGCGGCGCCCCCATTGGAACTGCGGCCCGATCAACCGGCCCACCACCGACCCCGTGGCCACAGGCGTGGCGAAATCGTCCACGTAGAGCGCCAACCGACGCTCCTCCGGCAACGCGGCGTCGTAGGTCAGGGCGAAGACATGGTAGGCCGCGTCGTCCCCCGCCTCGGGCGCGTAGGTCAGCTTCGACTCGTACTTGCCCGTCGCCGCGACCAGCGACCCCGCGGTCTCCCCACGATAGAAGGAAAGGCCGAACTCGCCAGTCCCTTCCGTGCCGCCGCTGCTGCCAAAGGCGAAGAGGATACCGCCCTTCGTGGCGCCTGTCATGCCGCGGAAGACGATGGTGAAGGCCTCGTCGCTCTCGCTGAGCACCGACTGCCCCGCATCCGACGTCCATTGCGAATACCCATTCTCGCTCACGTCCAGCGCATGGCCGTTGGTGCCGGAGACGGAGACGAACGTGGGCGTGGTGTTGCCAACCGTGGTGTTCCATGCGCCTGCGCCCCGCTCGGGCTCGATGCCCTGCGTCTTCCCCTCGAAGGTGCTATAGAAGGAGACCTGCTCCCAGAGCGCGTCCGTCAGGGCCGCGAACGTCTCCCATTCCCTGCCCAAGGCGAGGATCTCCTCCTCCGAGAGCACGCGCGTCCAGACGCCCAACGTGTCCAAGGCGTCCGCGCCCGCCACCTCGGCGGGATTCGTAATCAGACCGCCATGGCGCTTGCCCCACTGGAAGTTGCCGTTCGGGATGAGCACCGAGGGTTCGACGCCCTCGACCGTCCCGACCAACGCGCCATCCCTATAGAAGGTGAGCGTGGACGCCGCATAGGTCAGCGCGTAGGTGTGCCACGGCTGCGCCGGGTCGCTGTCCGCCGCGCCCACGAGCCGCGCCTCGTTCACCCCCGTGCAGAGCGCCAAGGCGTACCCATCCTCGGCGCGGCGGAAGGAAAGACCGCCCGTCGACTTCGTGCCAAAGGAGAAAAGCAAGGCGTTGGGCACGCCGCCCGCGCTCGCGCGAAAGGCGATGGTGAAGGTCTCGGCCTCCACGCCCAACACCGTCTGCGTCGGCGACACGCCGCCCTCGACCTTCGTCCCCGTCCAGTTCTGGTACGTGGCGAGATCCAGAGCCGGCGTCGACCCCGAGACCGTGATGAAGGCCGGCAGGACAGGCGTGGTGCCGTCATAGCCATTCTCCGTGTTCCACGCGCCCGCGCCGCGCTCGGCGGCGATGCCCAGGTCGGGGTTGTCGAAGGTGGAATAAAAGGAGACATCCGCCCAAACGGACTCCTCCAACGCCGCATGGGCGCACCACGCGCACCCGGCCACCAAGGCCGCGACGGCCCCAAGCCGCCATGAAACCGCTGTCTTTGCCATAAACACGCTCCTTGCCAGGCCGGAACCCTCCGACCAGTTCTGCCGGATAGTATAGCCCCCTTCCCCCCACCGTCAAGCGCAAAGACTTATGCGAGGCAACCGCCCCTTTCGCCCCAGGCACGAAAAAGGCCCCCGACCGTCCGGTCGGGGGCCTTTTTCGTGCGCGCCTCAGGCTCCGCGGCGGCGCAGCGCCACGCCCGCCACGCCGAGGGCCAGCAACGCCAACGCCGTCGGCTCGGGGATGGTCTTGGTCAGCGCCACGCACTCATCCGCGGAAAGGATGGTGTCATAGGCGAGCGCCTCGCCGACCAACGTGGAGTCGGGCGCGTAGATCGAGTTCACGGGGCCCGACCAGAAGTTGGCGTCAAGCTCCACGTCGGTGGCGATCGCCACCCCGTCGAAGTAGACGCTCAGGGTCGAGGTCTGCTCATTCGCGCCGCGCTGGAGCGAATAGACCAGCCCGTGCCTGCTGCCCGCCTCAAGATTCTCGCCGAGCGTGAAGGAGGCGGTGTTGGCCGTCCCGTTGCCCTGCACCTTCAGCGTCGCCGTGCCGTCCGCGAAGTAGACCTGGAGGGTGTTGTTGTTCGGGGATGTGCCACCGCCGCCGGGGAAATTGATCTGCTGTCCCGCGCCGACGACCGCGTTCGTCCCGCCGGCCGGGAGCAGGAAGGCCAACCCGATGGTGTGCGAGGTGTTCGCCCCGTAGGAAGGGGTCAAGGTCGTGCTGGTGGCGGTCACGTCCGCCGTCGACCACACGGCCGTGGCGGCCTGGGCCGCGCCAAACATCAAACAGGCGGCCACTGCCGCGATTGCGCTTCTCATCTGTCTCGCTCCTTGTTGGGCTTCGCGTGCCTATCACGCCTTGCCATGCCCTTATAGTACCACCCCCCCCCAATCCGCGCAAGCCTTTTTTGACGCAACCCTAACTTTTTCCGAACACATCCCCCGCGGATCCGCCGTGGTCTCACGGGGGCCTCTTGGGAAGGTGGGGTTGTCGATAACTTTGGATCGGCGGCTGACCCGAGGTGGATCAGCCGCCGATCCGAGGTGGATCAGCCGCCGATCCTCGGAGAGGCGGGGGCGGGGGCTCAGGGGCGGAGGGCGGCGAGGATCTCCTCGGCGTCGGAGAAGTGGTGGCGTTGGCCGGCGATCTCCTGATAGGTCTCGTGGCCCTTGCCGGCGACGAGGAGGGTGTCGCCGGGGCGCAGGAGGGAGAGGGCCAGGCGGATGGCGGCGCGGCGGTCGGGCTCGACGTGGGGGGTGAGGCGGGCGAAGCCGGGGAGGATGTCGGCGATGATGGCGCGGGGGTCCTCGGTGCGGGGGTTGTCGGAGGTTACGATGGCGAGGTCGGCGGCGCGGTCGACGGCGGCGGCCATCTTGGGGCGCTTGGCGCGGTCGCGGTCGCCGCCGCAGCCGAAGAGGCAGAGAAGGCGGCCCTTGGTGAGGGGGCGGAGGGTGGCGAGGACGTTGGCGAGGGCGTCGTCGGTGTGGGCGTAGTCCACGAAGACGCCGGGCGCGACGGGTTCGAGGCGGCCCCAACGGGGCGTGGCGGCGGAGAGGGCGCAGAGGATGGGCTCGGGGCCCACGCCGAGGGCCTGGGCGGCGGTGGCGGCGCAGAGGAGGTTGGCGAGGTTGAAGCGGCCGCGCAGGGCGGTGCGGAAGGCGACGCGCCGGCCGCCGAGGGTGAGCTCGGCGCGGATGCCCTCGGCGTCGAGGTCGGCCCGGACGGCGGAGGGGGCGTAGGGGAAGAGGTTGGGGCGGCCTTTGAGGAGGGCGAGGAGGCGGCGCCCGTAGGGGTCGTCGGCGTTGATGACGGCGGGGGCCTCGGGGTGTTCGAGGAAGAGGCGGGCCTTGGCGGCGAAGTAGGCCTCCATCGTCCCGTGGTAGTCGAGGTGGTCTTGGGTGAGGTTGGTGAAGGCGGCGAGGGCGAGGCGGCAGGCGCCGACGCGGGATTGGTCGATGGCGTGGCTGGAGGCCTCGATGACGGCGGCGCGGCAGCCGGCGGCGACCATCCGGGCGAGGGCGGCTTGGAGGGCGCGGGCGTCGGGTGTGGTGCGGTCGGCGGGGGCGTCGTGGCCGGGCCATTGCTCGCGCACGGTGGTGAGGAGGCCGGGGTTGAGGCCGGCCTGGGCGAGGATGTCGCGCAGGAGCCAGGCGGTGGTGGTCTTGCCGTTGGTGCCGGTCACGGCGCAGAGCAGGAGCCGCTCGGAGGGGCGGCCGAAGTGGTCGGCGCAGGCCTCGGCGAAGGCGGCGCGCGGGTCGCCCACGCGGATGTCACACCCCGCGCAGGCGCCCATGACGGCGGCGGCGCCCTTGGCGCGGGCCTCGGCGATGTGGCGCGCGCCGTCGTCGCGCGTGCCGGGGATGGCCACGAAAAGCGCGCCGGGGGTGACCCGGCGCGAGTCGCAGACCACGTCGGCCCAACGGCTCATCGGCGCCCTCCCCGGAGCTGACGCTGCTGGCGGAGGTAGCGGGTGCGGAGGGACTCCTCCTGGGTGAGCGGCTTGGCGCCCTGGGCCTGGCCCTGCCCGGTGCGGGCGTCGACGGCCTTGGGGGCGATGGCGAGGGCCTCGGGGCGGCCCTGGGAAATCTCGGCGGGCTGGCGGTTGGCGGCCTCGGAGACATACGTGCCGGCCGCGTAGGCGTCGATCTCGGCGGCCATGCGGGCGGCCTCGGCATCCAGCTCGCGGCCGGAGAGCTGGCGCACGGGCAGAGCGGAGACGGAGGTCTCGGACTTGCCGGTGCGCGGGTCGTAGGTGGCGACGGAGGCCTGCGGGGTGGAGAAGAAGCGGAACTTGTAGTGCCCCGCCCGGATCATCTGGTCGGTCACGTACCTGCGCAGCTCCACGAAGGCGGGGCTGGTGGGGTCGCCGTGGAGGCGGACGAGGATGGTGTCGGCCGGGCCGGTGGAGGAGCGCTCGACGATGCCCGAGAGGTCGCCCATCGCCACGGGCTCGCCGAGGACGTGGACGGTGCCGTCGGCGTAGACGTCGATCTTCGCCTCGTCGGGGTTCAGCGCGCGCAGGTTCGGCCCCGTCGCGCACCCCGCCGCGAGGGCGAGGAGCGCGGCGAGGAGCAGGCAGGGCGCGCCGGGCCGGCGCGACGGGTGGGGGCTTGGGCGGAGGGTTCGCATAGGGCTTGGCAACCTTTCTCGCTGGGGCTTGTCCGCCGCGCCGGGGCGCGTCCCGCGCTTACTTGAAGGCAGCCTTGAAGGCCTGGTCGAGGTCTTCGAGGATGTCGTCGATGTGCTCGATGCCGCAGGAGAAGCGGACGGTGGTGGGGGAGATGCCGGCGGCGACGAGCTGCTCGTCGGTGAGCTGGCGGTGGGTCATGCTCGCGGGGTGGAGCACGCAGGTGCGCGCGTCGGCCACGTGCACGACGATCTTCGCCAGCTTCAGGCAGTCCATCAGGCGCTGGGTGTCCGCGCGGGAGCCGTCGACCTCGAAGGTAACGACGCCGGAGGCGCCCTGCGGCAGGTACTTCTGCGCGAGGGCATAGTACTTGTCGCCCTTCAGGCCGGGGTAGCGGACGTTGCGGACGTGCGGGTTGTTGGTGAGCCACTCGGCCACCTTGAGGGCGTTCTCGCTGTGGCGGGCCATGCGCAGGGGCAGCGTCTCCATGCCGAGGTTCAGCAGGAAGGCGTTGAAGGGGGCCGCCTGGGCGCCCATGTCGCGCATCAGCTGGGCGCGGGCCTTGACGATGTAGGCCAGCTTGCCGAAGGCCTGCGTGTAGACCAGGCCGTGGTAGGAGGGGTCGGGCTCCGTGAAGTCCGCGAAGCGCCCCGAGGCGGCCCAGTCGAAGTTCCCGCTGTCGACGATGATGCCGCCGAGGCTCACCGCGTGGCCGTCGAGGTACTTCGTGCTGGCGTGGACCACGATGTCCGCGCCCCACTCGAAGGGACGGCAGAGGTAGGGCGTGGGGAAGGTGTTGTCGAGGATCAGGGGCAGGCCGTTCTTGTGCGCCACCTTGGCCCAGCGCTCCACGTCCAGGACGGAGAGGGCGGGGTTGGCGAGCGTCTCGCCGAAGATGGCCTTGGTGTTCGGGCGGATGGCCGCCTCGATCTCCGCGTCGGAGGCGTCGGGATGGACCCAAGTGAACTGGATGCCCAGCTTCTCCAAGGTAACGCCGAAGAGGTTGACCGTGCCGCCGTAGATCTCGGAGCTGGAGACGATGTGATCGCCCGCGTGCGCCACGGTGAGCAGCGCGATCATGCTCGCGGCCTGGCCGGCGCTGGTGAGCATGGCGCCCACGCCGCCCTCGAGGGCCGCGATGCGCCGCTCCACGTAGTCGAGCGTCGGGTTGCTCAGGCGGGTGTAGAAGTGCCCACCCACCTTGAGGTCGAAGAGATCGGCCACGTGCTGGGCGGAGTCGAACTTGAAGGTGGTGCTCTGATAGATGGGCAGGACGCGCGCCTCGCCGTTCTTCGGGTCCCACCCGGCTTGCACGCATTTGGTCTCGAACTTCATTCTGTGGGCTCCTTCTGCTTAGGTGTGGCGGGCCCGCGCCAAGGCGTCCCGCAAATGCCCATCATTATAGCACATCCGCGCCCGCAAATGCGGGGCGCGGCGGCTGATTGGCTGATTCGCTGATTGGCTGATTGGCCGCGCCCCGCGAGCACAGGGACGGTCGGCAGGTTGGCTGATTGGCTGATTCGCTGATTCGCTGATTGGCCGCGCCCACCGAATGCAGAGGGGGTCGGCACACAAAGGACTTGGCGCGAAAGAGGCGGGACACTCGGCGCGGGAGGGCACGGAGTGCCCGGCGTTAGCGCCGACGTGTCCCGGCACGATGGCGTCTTCGCGGGAGACATCCCCGGTGAGGGATAACGAAAAGGCCCCGGGAGCAATGCTCTCCGGGGCCAGGTGTGTCGTGTGATGAAACGTGTCAGTCGTCCGACGCCGCCGTCTCCTTCGCGACGCGGACGTCAATCGTCATGGCCTTCCCGGCGGGGAAGTTCGCCTCCGTGTAGGGGATGAGGAACCAACGGGCGGTCTCCTGGGTGGAGAGCGCGGTGGCGAAGCCGAGGGCGTCGGCCTTCGCCGCGTCGATCTCCGTTGCCGTAAAGGTCTTGCCCTCGGGGCCGACGAGCGTGAAGGAGACGCCATCGGCGAAGGAGGGCTTGTGGGTGTCCACGCCCTGGAGGTCGCGGCCGGCGAAGGCGGGGGTGGAACCGAGGACGTTGCGGAGCGTCACCTCCACCAGCACCTGCTCCGTGCCGCCGTCCGTGACCAACGCCATGCGGGAGATGCCGAACTCATAGGCCATCAGCAGGTCGACGGTGGCGTAGTCCTCGCTCGTCTGATCCTTCGTGCGGGGGGAGAGCGCCCAGACGTCCTTGAAGCAACGGTAGGCGTTGGCGATGTCGGAGGCCGTCAGGCGCTTGGTCGCGGCCTGGGTGAAACCCTCGGAGCCGCCGGCGATTTGGCCGCCGCCCTGCACCTGGTCGGTCACCTCGCCGGCCACGTCGTCGCCCTCGGGCCACGCGTTCTCGCCCTCGCCGGGCTGCGGCTCGTCGTCCGGGAAGACCGGCACGTCCAGGCCGGGCACGCCGACGAGATAGTCGGTGCCCTCGGGCGCATCGGGGTCGGGGCGGTAGCGCAGGAGCACCTCCCAGCGGGTCGGGGTCGGGTCGGTCGCCCACAGGCGGGCGCGGGCCGCCCAGTTCAGCATCGTCTCGTCCGAACGGAGGAAGACGAGGCCCTCGTGGGTCTTCTCCGGCAGGGCGACGGCCACGTCCGCCAGCGCCTCCTTGCCATCGGTCTGCACGCTGCCGACGGAGAGGGAGAGGGCGTCCGTCACGGTGGTGGCGTCGAGCGTGGCGTCCTGCTCCAGGCGGAGGATGCCGTCGATGCGGCCCAGGCCGGAGACAGTCTGCCCGGCGGGGATCTCCGCCAGCACGTCATCCGCGATGGTGCCGGAGGTCGGGGCGAGCCTCGCGCCCTGCGCCACGTTCAGGCTGGCCCGGCCGACGGCCTGGCCCTCGCCCGCGAGGCCCGTGGCCACACGGAGCGTGCCCGCCTGGACGTCCACGAAGCCCGCGTTCGGCGGCAGGTCGGTGGCGATGTCCGCCACGCCCGCGCCAACCTTCGTCAGCGGCAGACCGCCGACCTCGCGGTTCAGGAGCTTCCAGGACGCGCTCTCCTTCGCGTCCAGAATCGCCTTGGCAGACTCAACCTCACCCGCCACGAGCCCCGCATTGGGGGTCAGCGTCGCCGCCGTGCCCGTGCCCTCCAGCGTCGCCGCGCCGAGGAAGGTGATCCCCTCATCGACCGTCGCCGCCGAGGAGGCGAAGCGGAAGCGGCTCCCTTGGGCCAACGCCATCGCCTTCGCGACGAAGCCATTGGCCGCGCCCACCTGCTCCACAATCGCCTCATCGGCCGCCGCCAACGTCGTCGCCGAGAGATCCTGCGCCGCCGTGAAGGTAATAGCCTTCTCACTCTCGATTCGGGCGATAGAGGAACCGTCCAGCGGATGGTTGATGGTGGAGTTGCCGACCACATAGGCGCCCTGGTTCACGCCATGGAGGAGCGTACCGCCGGTAACAACGGTGGTGGTCTCGCCGGTCGCCACGTCCACGACCTCTTCCGTCTTGGGGCGGAGCAAAATGGCATCGGCGCCGGTGCCGCCCGTCTCGGTGGAGAGGGCGTTCGGGTCATACACATCCAGACGACGCGCCGTCGTCACGGCCTCCGTCACGGTCAGGCGCGTGCCGTCGGCGGCAGGCAGGAGCACAAGCCCCTCGTCCGCGTCGGTGGGATTGTACTTCTCTGCGGGCTCCTCGACGATCAGCTCTTGGAGGGTGGTCGCCTGATCCACGCGCAAGGTCTTGGTCTGGCCGTCCTCAAGACGGATCTTGAGCACGACGGCCTTCTCGAAGTCCCCTTCCTTCGCCTCTTCAGGCGCCAGGTTCCACGGAGATTCCGCCGCCGTGTCGCCATGATAGCCGTAGCGATACCACTTCTGCTTGGAGAGCGCGCCGTTCTCCGGGACCTCGGAATCGACGTGCTGCTCCAGGTAGAGCGTGCCGGGCACCTTCATGCAACGGACGAAAAGCCCCTCCTGCGGAAGCAACACGCCGTTGCCTCTGTCGACGATCTCAGTGCCGTCGCAGGTGCCGTCGCCGTTCGTGTCGTTGTATTCGCGCGTCACGTCGTCGACCTTCCAGGGGTTGAGGCCGTTATAGCCCGGCACCCAGACGAACTCGGAGTTCTGCCCATAGGCCGCATCGATGGCGTCGTCGTTCCTGTCGAAATAACCCGTGCCGCTCACCGTCCCCGTCAGCTGGCGGACGAACATCAACTCATCCTCCACGCCACGGAAGAAGGTGCTCCCCTCCGTTTCGGTGTCCACACGCATCTCCACATGCCGCTCCTCCTTGAACGAGAAGCCCGCACGGGAGAAGTCCACCACCGAGGCCCAGAACACCGCATTGTTCCATGTGTAGACAGCGTCCGTACCCTCCCCATTTTCATCACCGTTAGCGTGTTGGGAGACGCGCTCCCCCGCGCCACCAGAGAAGATGAGGCGGCCATAGGTGTACTCACCGTCCTCCGTCGTCGTGGCGGTCTTCCAATCCTCGCAAGGCTTGATGGTGAGTTTGCCATACTTGTTTCCAAGTATGCCACCGCCCCTGACAATCAACTGGGCATACGTCCTGTTCGCGGAGGGGAATTGGTCATGCTTGGTGGTGTTCACCAACAAGGTCGTGTCGGATTCACACTCAAGAATGACCAGTGCGCCTTCCGCAGGCTCGGCGTACTTACCAGTGGAACTCCATATCGTGTCATTTTCTTTGTAGTAGCGAGTCCAAGGCTTGTTCTCGTTATCCACCCAGTACTGCGTGCCGCCATCCAACTCGCGGACATAGCGAACGTCACGCGTCGTAAAGAGGTCAAAGATTTCCTTGTGGACATAAGGGTATTGGCGCACAAGCGATTCACGGGTAGACTCCGTGAGAATGCCACGATAGACACGGAGGAAGTCAAAGCATCCATCAATCGTCCAGTTGTCACCGATATCGTGGATTGTATTGTAAATGCCCTCGTCCCGGTTCGTTCCGCCCATCGTCTGACCGATTTGGAGACCGGACCCAATCGTGGTGTTGGGGGGAAGGACACACCGCATCAGTTGGTTTTCTTCCAACCAAATCGAGACGACCCCATTATCGTAGGTGATGGTGAACAGATGCCACGAGTCCGTGACATTCGGCACCCTGGCCGTGGCCAAACGAACCATGCTGTCGCCGTCGTTTCTGGGGATGAACCAAAGAATCAACTCGTCTGTGCGCGTGTCGATATCCGAGGAGATTCCGACGGAGGTCCGCCGATCGCCTTTGAGTTCGCCGGTAGCCAAGACCAAGACGCCATCCGTGGACTGGGCCTGGTAATTCGAGCCAATTGCCAACAACGCGGAATTGGAGTGAAGCATCGAATCCACGTCGGTAGCCATCCCCACCGGAGCCTGAATACGGGCAACGATGCTCCATTGCTCTTCCGGAAGCCGGAAGGTCTTGTCAGAGAGGTAAGCTTTGTACGTGTTGTCGAGGCCTTCGCTCTGGGGATTGTGCGTGGTCTTGAAGGCGCTGCCTCGCGTAATCAACTCACCGGCGCCCTGGCTCTCCGCATCCGACCAACCGGACAGCATACCATTGTGGTCGTCGTCGCCAAGGCGATACCAACCGGAATTGCGGGAGTCGCCGTTGAACTCCATGTCAATCCACGCGACCTTGCCGGTGAGGACGGGATCCTTCCAGGTGAGGTCGACGGTGCCTTGGTTGACATCGACGGAGAAATCGTAGTCCGGCTTCGCGATGGGCGAATGGGTGGAGGCGGAACCGGGGATATTATCGGAGCCGGTGTCGTAGCGGTGGAACGCGAAGGTAACATCCTCAGGCCAGGCGGGGAGGGTGGCCTCACCGCCGAAAGGACCGGCCTCGACAAGGATGAGTTTGACGTCGGAGCAGTCCGTGGGCCAGACAATCTTGGCGTCGACGTACTGGTCGAGACGCATGACGAGGATCTGCCCGGGCTGGACGGCGAGGGTGTAGGGGAGCCGCGGGACGTCGGTGGCCGCGAAGTCGACCTCCAGGTAGTCCTCCTCCTCGGCAGACTCGCCGGTCTTGACAAGGAAGGAGAGGGTGCCGGTGAAGTTGCCGGCCTCCAGGGCATCGGCGACCTTCTGGACGCCGGTGGTGCCGGCGGCGCCCAACTTGCCGAAGATCACGGTGCCGGTGCCGGAGACGGCCTCCAAGGTGGCCGCCCCTTCGGAGAGGGGATAATTGTCAAAGGTCAGCGTGCTGCCCTCCTGGGCCAACGCGGAACCGATGGTTACATTGCCGTCAAAGGAGACGGTGCCGTCGCCCTTGAGCGTGTCAATCGTCAGCGAGGCCCCCGTGGCGGCCTGCAACTGCGCGGAGCCGACGACCTCGATGCCGGGGATCTCGGCCACGGCCATGGGGGCGGCCTGCGGCTCGGGATTCACGAAGGCCATCGTGATGTCCCCCTCTTTGGCACGAACGGTGCCGCCCTGGACCTTCAGCGAACGCTTGCCGGCGGGATAGAGGGCGTAGTCGTCCTGCGTTTTGTCAAAGGGGCTGACAATCTTGTCGAGCAGGAGGGTGGCGTCGGAATTGACGGTGATGTCGGCGGCGCCGTCGCCCTCCTTGATGCCGTGCATCGTGGTGGTGGCGGCACCGTTCACCGTGTCGCCGTCGCCCAATAGGAGCGTGGCGGAGGAACCGACGAACTCGGTGGCCCATTGCGCGCCGACCGCCATGTCAAAGTCGCCGGCCCACTGGGAGAAGACCGCGTTACCCTCGAAGCAGAGGCCATAGACGCCGGAGCCCGTGCCATTGCGCAGCTCAAGCGTGGCAAGGCCGCTGACGCCACCCAGGTGCGTGCGCCAGAGTCCGGTGGTGAAGGTATCCTCCATCACCAAGGCAATCTGGTAGTTCTCGTTGCCTTGGGCGCCGATGCGGATGAAGCTGCCCTCGCCGGGGAGTTGGCTGGCGGTGGGCTTGTTCAGCTTGACGGGGCGCTCGAACGTGATGGTGCCGGAGGTGCCGGTGAAGAGGGGAAGGTACTTCTCGGGGATGGAGGGCTTCTCCGCCGAGGCCGCGGCCTTCTCCGTGTCGGCGAAGGCGAGGTTGGCGGTGGGGGCGGTGAGGGCGACGATGGGGAGGCGCGCGGCGGTGGCGGCCTCGTGGGTCAGGCGCAGGGTGCGCCCGGGCAGGACGCGGACGGACTTCTGCTGGAACCAGCCGCTAGCGATGAGCGGCAACGGCGAGTCCACGTTCACGTCGCAATCGATGGCGAGGGACTTGGGCTGCCAGATCTGCTTGCCGTCATTCGCCGAAACGTCCTCCCACGGTCCGGAGAGGGTGATGACGCCATCCGCCACACCCGCGGCGTTGCGGAAGACGAAGGGGCAAGTCATGTTGACCGTCGAAGCGAAGGTGACGGCGGCGGCGCCCTCGGCCTCGAAGACCAGCGTGGCGTTCGCGATGGTGCGGTCAAGCGTCAGCGTCGCGCCCTCGGCCAAGGTAACCGTAACAATTCGGGAGGCATCATCCGTGAACGAGGCCGCGCCCAACAACGCCGACAGGGAGGCCTCGTCCTCGGCGCGAAGGGCCACGTCCGTGACGGTCACCTCGCCCATGATGGCGAGGAAGGGCGCGCAGCCGGAGACATCCGTCAGGTTGAAACCGGAGTCGCCTGCGGTCGCGGCGTTGGTGAAGAGCGGGAGGGTGGGCGTGACACCGGCGGCGTTGAGCGTCAGACGATAGGTCGCGGTGCCATCCAGCGTGAGATTCTTCTCCACGAAGGTGTAGGTTACGGGCGTGAGGCTGACCTCCGAGCCATCGGCCAGGCGCACGAGGACGGGCTCGCCCGCGCCCGTGCGGTTGGCGGTGCCCAGCAGCTCCGTGCCTTGTTTGCCGTAGAGCGAGACGGTGGGCAGACTGGTCGCGCCCAAGGTGCCGCCCGTGCCCAGATCCGTCAGGTCGTAGAGCGTAACGCTCGTAAGCGTGAGGCTCGGGGGCACGGCGCCGAAGGTCTGCCCGCCGAGCGTGTAGCCCATGAGCATGGAATTGGGCGAGAAGTCAATCTGGCGCGAAGGCAAGGCCACGCGCTCGATGGCGTCCACCGTCTGGCCGGTGGTCGTGGCGGTGAAGGTCTCGGCCATCGCCACGGAGGCGGCGGCGAGGAAGGTTGTCAGGGCCAAAAGGCCGGTGTGTCTCACACGAGCAAACATGTTCTTTTCTCCGTTTCTTCTCTCTCTTGCGCGCGCCCCCAAACAGGCGGGCACAGTTCGGACAAATAAAACGGTGGCATATTCTACCCCCCCCCCGTGCCGCCTTGTCAAGCGTTTTAATCCGTTGCGAAGGCGTGATTTATCGCAGGCCGCCGGAAAACGGCGCGCGATTCCGGCCTTTTTGGCCCGCGTTCCCGACGCCTCGGACGGCGCACAATCGGCGCGAAAGCCGCGCGTCGCCTAGGTTCGGGCGGGGCCGACACGGGCCGGGGAGAGGCCCGTCCTGTTCAGAGGCTGTCGATAATTTTGGATCGGCGGCTGATCGCCCTCGGCTCAGCCCCCGATCCTCCCCCGATCAGCCGCCGATCCAAAATGGGCGACAAGCACGACGGCGAAGGGAGACCACGAAGCACACAAAGGGGGACACGGAGGAACACCAAGCACGACGGGGGACACAATCACAAAGGCCACAAAGGGCACAAAGGGGGGCGCGGGTGGAACCCGCGCAGGACGGCGAGGGGAAACCGCAGATTGCGCGGATTTTGGCGGATTTGGGGGTCGGCTACCGCCGACAGGACTGCCAGAGGATAATCATAACGGGCACAACGATGGCGCGGGCTCTGCCCGCGCCCCTTGTGATTTCCCATTCGTCGTGCTTCGTGTCCCTTCGTGTCCCCTTTCGTGCCCTTCGTGATCTCCCCTCCCTCGTCGTCCTGCGCGGGCCACGCCCGCGCCCCCCTTTGTGCCCTTTGTGGTCTTTGTGATTGTCCTTTCCCGTCGTGCTTCGTGTCCCCCTTCGTGCCCTTCGTGATCTCCCCTCCCCCGGCGTCCTGCTCACTCGGCGCCCAGTTCGGCGATGAGCGCCTGCCACTCGGCGCGGAGGTCGGCGAGGTCGGCCTCGGGGGCGCCCTGCGCGGCGAGGCCATCAAGCCTGCGGAGCTGCATCTGGGCGCGGGCGAGGGCCGCCTTGCGGGCGTTGGCGGTCTTGGCGGGGGTGGCGCGGAGGCGGGCGAGGGTCTGGCGGGAGAGGAGAAGCGGCTGGAGGGCGGGATCCTTGGCGAGCGCGGCGAACTCCGCCTTGAGGGACGCGGCGCGGGTGGGGAAGGTGCGGAGGTAGTCGCGGCCGAGGGCGAGGGCCTTGGAGGGGCACGTGGGGAGGGCCTCGCGGATGGCGGCCTCGGTCTCGTCGGCCCACGCCTCGCAGCGGGCGACGATGGCCTCGGCCTCGGCGCCGGCCTCGCCGCCGCGTCGGGCGCGGGCGCGGAGCTGCTGGAGGGCGCCCTCGACGTTGCGGCCGATGACGAGGCGGCGGGGCATATCCTTGGCGAAGCGCACCTCCATCCCGTCGAGGAGGGAGCCGGGGATGGGCGTGGGCACGGCCTTGGCGGCGTCGGCGATGGCTTTGGCGAAGGCCTTGTGCTCGGAGGCGGGGTTGCCGCTCCAGACGACCTCGCCGCGGTGGTCGACCACGTAGGCGAAGGGGATGGCGGAGGAGGTGGGAGCGCCGGCGACGCGGAAGCCTTGGTAGACGGGATAGTCGCAGCCGGCCTTCTCCAACAGCGCGCGGGCGGTCGCGTCGTCCCGCCGTTGGACGTGGGAGCCGACGAAGACGACGCGGCTGTCCTTGGCGAGGCTCTTGGCGAGCTTGCCCATCTGCGGGAGGCTGTTTTTGCAGATGGGGCAGTTGACGCCCCAATCCTCCACGGCCACGACCTTGCCTTTGAGGTCTTTCTCGCGCAAGGTGGGGCCGGCGATGTGGGCCTCGGGCTCCAAGCCGGAGACGTCCAGCGCCACGAGCGGCGCGGCGCAGAGGGCGGCGATGATGGGAAGCAGGCGCATGGGTCACTCCTCCTCGACGAAGAACCGGATGGAACGCTTCTTGAACTCCTGGGTGGAGAAGAGCACCTTGCCGGAGAGGCCGGCGAGGGCCGAGAGGCGGCGGAAGGTCGCAAAGCCCTCCTCCCAGGAGGTCTTGTGGATCATGGCGTAGAGATTGAAGGGGAAGACGTCGGCAAGCGGGCGGGCGTAGCAGTGCGTGACGTCCGGGTCGGCGGCGAGGGCGCGGCCCACGCGGTCGGACTCCCCCTCGGGGACGCGCCAGCAGCACATCCCGTTGGCGACGAAGCCGCTGGCGCGGTGGCGGAGCAGGAGGGCGAAGCGGCGGAGCGTGCCATCGGCCTGCCAGGCGCGGAGCCGTGGGAGATCCTCGGGGCGGAAGGGCGCGGCGGGGTCGGCGGTGTCGTCCTGATAGCGGCGGACGATCGCGCGGAGCGGCTCGGGGGGGAGGGGCGCGGGGAGGGGGGCGGCGGGGGCGGCGTATTCCGTGCGCTCGTCGCGGCCCCGTGTGCGCGGGTCGAAGACGACGTCGATCTTGTAGCGCGCGAGGGCGGGGAAAGGCAAGGGCGCGAGGGCGGCCAAGCGCGCGGCCTCGGCCTCGAAGCGGTCGGCCCGGGCCGAGAGGGTGTACCAGATCGAGGGGAGCCCGGCGTAGTCCGCCGCCGTCACGCCGCCGAGCGCGACGCCCTCGGGCCAGCCCCGGCGGTAGGCGTGCGTCACCCCCGGGAGGGCGACGATGCGGCGCAGGGCCTCGGCCTCGTCCGCCGCCGCCATCGGCGGGAGGGCAAAGAGGCAGCTGCGGTAACCCAGCCGCCGCGCGTCGAAGACGCCGCCGACGCGCCGCACCAGCCCCTCGGCGCGGAGGCGGGCCAGCAGGTCGGCCAACGCCTCGGGCGTGGCGCCCAGGCGCGCCGCGAGGGCATCGAGGGGACGCTCGGTGAGCGGCCAGGGACGTTGGAGGGCGTAGAGCCAATCGGCTTCCTGCGGGGAAAGGTTCATGGTGCGGTCTCGGGGAGCGTGGGGGCGACGAGGGTGGCAAGGAGTTGGTCGCCGTAGGGGCCGACCTCGGCGGGCAACGGCGCGCGGCCGAGGGCGAGGATGGCGGAGAGGGTGGCGCGGAGGGCGACCTCGGTGGTGGCCTCCCCGCCGGGCGGGTCGTCGTAGGACGAGAGGGCGGCCTGGCCCTCGTCGGGCAGGGCGAAGTAGGCGAGCTGGAGGGGCGCGTCGTGGGGGAGGCCCAGCGCGGCGCGGGCGAGGATGCGGTAGAGCGGGAGCTGGAAGCTGTGCCAGACGGGCTCGGGCGCGCCTCGGGGGGTCTTCCAATGGGCGGCGGTGGCGCCGTTGCCGACCTTGCCGGTCTTGTAGTCGATGACGCGCCACGCACCGGTGCGGGGATTGACGTCCACGCGGTCGATGAAGCCGTGGAGCGTGACCGTGCGGTCGCCCACGCGGAAGGGGGCCTCGGCGCGCAGCTCGGTGTGCTTCGTCTCCCACCCCTCCGCGCGGAGGGAGGCCTCCAGGCGGGCGGCGGCGCGGATGCGGCGTTCGGCGGAGCGGCAGGAGGCCAGCACCTGCACGGTCGGCGCGTCGCCGAAGCGGCGCGCGAAGCGGGTGCGGAGGATGGTCAGCAGGGCGTCGGTGAGCGCATCGAGGTCGGCCGAGCGGGGAATCTTCGGGAGGGGACGGAGCGCCTCGTGGACGAGCGTGCCCAGCAGCGTCGGGGAGAGGCCGTCGGGCAGGTCGTCGGTGTCGGCCAGGCCCAAGGCGTAGGTGAGCCAATACTGCAACGGCGACTGGAGGAAGGCGGCGATCGCCGAGGCCGAGAAGCGCGTGGGCGGCTCGCGCGCGACCCAGAACGCGGGGTTCTCCGCGAAGGCCAGCGCGGTGCCGGGCGCGGGGACCGGCGTGGGCGGCGCGGAGCCGAGGAAGAGCAGCCGGGCGCGGCGGGCCTGCTCCTCGAGGCCACAGCGGAAGAGGAGGCGCGAGGGCTTCAGCCAGTCGCCGCGGGCGTTGGAGCGGGCGCAGAGGAGGCAGATGTCCTCGGGGCGGCGCCAGGCGCAGACGGCGGAGAGGATGTAGGCGTCGCGCGCGGCGCGGGAGACGTCGGAGCGCAGGCCGAGCGCGCGGCGGAAGGCGTTGGGGAGGAAGGCGTCCTCGAAGGTGGTGTCGGGGAAGAGACCCTCGTTGAGGCCCGCGAGGACCAAGAGCGGCGCGTCGGACCAGAGCAGCTCCAGCCGCCCCTCGTAGGAGCAGTCGGCGTCCCCGCGGACAGGGCGGAGCGCGATGTCCGCCAGGCGCGCGGCGAAGAGCTCCGTGTCGGGGGCGGCCTCCCCAAGGCGCAGGTCGCCCAGCTCGTTGAGCAGATTGCGCAGGGCCTCGAAGGCGGCGAAGCGGAGCGGGTCGCGCACGGGATCCACCGTCGCCGCGCCGTAAAGCTCGGAGAGGAAGGTGCGCGCGCCGACGACGGGATTGGCGCGGAAGGCCTCGGCCCACGCCGCGCACCGCACCAGAAAGGCGCGCAGGGGCGTCTGCCCCGCCGCCTCGCCCTCGGTTTTGGGCGGGCGCCACGAGGCGGGCTGGGCGTTCTCGGCCCAGTCGTCGTAGGCGGCGCGGAGCGTGCGGTAGTCCTGGCCGAGGGCCGCGGCGACCTCGGGCAGGGCCATCAGCGGCAGGACGGCCTCGGGGCGATCGTCGCGGGCCAGGTTGGCCAAAGACAGGAGCGCGAGGGCGGGCGGTTGGCGGGAGAGGGCGATGGGCTCGGGCTCGAAGACCGTAACGCCATGCGCGGCGAGCATCGCGGAGAGCGGCGGCAGGGCCTCGCGGTCGAGCACGCCCAGGCAGAGATCGGCGGGGGCGACCGCCCCATGCGCGTCGAGGAAGCCCTCCACGGCGCGCGCCACGCCGGCGGGGTTCTCGGCCTGGCGGATCGCCTCGCCGGGCAGGTCGATCGCGGCGCGCTCCCAGAAGGCGGGGTCGGGCAGGCCGAAGGCGTCGAAGCGGTCGGCCTCCCCCGGCTCGGCCAGGACGAGGATGTCGCAGGCGGGCGCGACGGCGAAGAGGCGCGTGAGCGCGGGCATGAGGTCGGGCACGCAGGCGACGACGAGCCGCCAGTCGCCCGCCTCCTGCGGCTGGGGCCGGGGGTCGCGGAGGATGGCCAGCTGGCGGTCGGCGGGGTCGGCGAGGCCGGCGGCGGCGAGCATCTCGCGGCAACGGGCCTCCAGCGCGTCGAGGGCGGCCCAGCGGTTGCGCTCGCGGGCGTCGAGCAGGGCGGTCTCGGGATGGGCGGCCACGGCGGCGAAGTCGAGGAGCCGCTCGGCCAGCGTGTCGCGCAGGCGCATCAGGCGGCGGGCGACGGCGTAGCGCGCGGCGGGGCGAGCCAGCCAGTCGCGCTTGCCGGGGAAGAGGCAGGAGAGCACCGCGCCGTCGGGGTCGCGCGCGTGCAGCCAGGCGAAGACGCCCGCCCAGGCGCGGAGCATCTCGGCCTCCGTGGCGGCGGGGGTGGCCTCGGGCGGCGCGAAGAGCGCGGGCAGCGCCGAGGGGGTGAGGAAGCGCACACCCTGGAAGGCGCCGTAGGCGTCGGCCAGCGCGTCGCGCAGGCGGCGGAGGGCCAGGGAGGTGGGCACGCAGAAGACCAGGCCCGGCGGCAACGCCCCCGGCCACCGTTCGCGGCACCAGCGCACGATGCGCGCGGGCGCGGCGGCGGAGCGGCCGATGAGGTGGAGGGCGGGCGTGGGCATGGGCGTCAGTGGGCGGCGGCGAGGGCCGCGCCGACGAGCGGCGCGTCGTCGATGCGCAGCAGCTCGAAGTCGAGCCCGCGCGGGCGGAGCAGTTTGCCGAGCGTCTCCCGCACGATGTCCACGAAGGGCACGCACGCGGTCTTCCAGAAGGTGGAGCCGTCGGCATTGACGCGGACGACGCCCTCGCGGCAGCCCCGCGCGTGGGCGGCGGCGAGGGCGGCGGCGGCGATGTTGATGGCCGAGAAGATGGCGGCGCGCTCGTAGAGCGGCAGGAGGAGGCCGCGGAGGGCGCGGGCCTCGTCGGCGGAGCAGTAGATGATCTCCGGGCGGCGGCCGGCGCAGAAGTCGTCCAGCTCGATGTTGGTGAAGGAGCGGGAGAGGAGGTTGGCGCGGAGCCCGGGGGAGAAGAGCCCCTCCTCGGCGGCGCCGTGGAGGATGAGCGTGCCCAGCGCGCCGAGGTTCACGCCCGAGATGCACCGCTCCCAGACGCCGTGCCCGTTGCCGGAGACCGACTCGTAGCGCACGTCGAAGAGCGAGCGCGGGAAGTGCAGGAAGTTGCCCGACTCGCAGTTGATGGGCACGAAGGCCTGCGGGGGGAGGCCGGGGCACTTGGGCACGTTGGCGCCGCGCTCGGCGTAGGCGGTGTTCGAGCCGGTGCCGAGGATGAAGCCCACGCACCCGGCGCGCTCGACGCTGCCTTGGTGGGCCATGGCCGCGAGGAGGGCGGCCACGGTGTCGTTGAGCACATGGATCTTGCAGCCGGGGATGCCGCGCGCGGCCAAGGCGTCGGCCAGCCCCGCGCGGACGTCGGTGCCGATGACGGACTGCGCCTGGATGCCCTTGGTCCAATACATCAGCCGCCCCTGCGCGTCCACGGGATAGGAGAAGCAGTAGCCGAGCGTCTCGCCGGGGCGGATGTTCGGCGCCAGCACGTCGCACAGCACGCGGTAGAAGGTCTCCCTGTCCACCGGGCCGCGCGAGCCGGGCATGAAGCCGCGGAGCTGATTGAGCACGCGCGGGCGGCCCTGCGAAT
The DNA here is from genome assembly GCA_949288955.1 of uncultured Lentisphaeraceae bacterium. Taxonomy (GTDB): domain Bacteria; phylum Verrucomicrobiota; class Kiritimatiellia; order RFP12; family DVOR01; genus Spyradenecus. The sequence goes on along the minus strand of CASEMS010000026.1, from coordinate 2,388 downwards.
CGAAGCGGACGCGCGCCGAGCGGATGTTCGTGCCGCCGACGTCGAAGGCGGGGAACTCCACGTCGTGCGGCACGTCGCCGGTGAGGGTGAAGCCGGCGGGCAGCATGGGCAGCCCCCCCGGCTCGCCGCGCAGGCCGAGCGCCATGTCCTTCATGAAGTCGCGGAGGATGGCCTCCGCGTCGATGGTGGCGGGGTCAAACCCGTTGTCCTGCAAGAATCCCATTGAGCACCTCCTCCGGCACCACGCAGCCGGTCTGAACCTCTCCGATGGCCTTGGGCAGGGCGAAGCGCACCTGCCCGCCGGCCTTCTTCTTGTCATGCGAAAGATACGTGCGGAGCGCCGCCGGGTCCATCCCCCCGGGGATCTCCGTCGGCAGGCCGAGCGCCTCCAGCCCCTCCTTGAGCGTCCGCGCCAACCCGGCCTGCGCCAACCCCACCCGCTCGGCGAGGCGGGCGGCGGCGACCGTCCCGATGGCGACGGCCTCGCCGTGGGCGATGGCGAAACCGCTGGCGGCCTCCACCGCGTGGCCGACGGTGTGGCCGAGGTTCAGCGCCGCCCGGCGGCCCGTCCGCTCGAAGGGGTCCTCCTGGATGGCCCGCACCTTCACCCCCACCGACCGGATGACCAGGCGCGTCAGGAAGTCGATGTCCCCGCGGCGCGCCGCGAAGTCGCCCAGCATCGCCATCAGCCCGGGGTCGTCGATGACGGCGTGCTTGAAGGTCTCGGCCAGGCCGCAGCGCAGCTCCCGCTCCGGCAGGGTGGCGAGCGTCTCGGTGTCCGCGAGGACGGCGCAGGGCGGATGGAAGGCGCCGACGAGGTTCTTGCCCGCCGGCAGGTCGCACCCCGTCTTGCCGCCCACCCCGGCGTCGACCATCGCCAGGAGGGTCGTGGGCAGGTTCAGCCAGCGGATGCCGCGCAGCCACGCCGAGGCCGCGAAGCCCGTCAGGTCGCCCACCACGCCGCCGCCGAGCGCGAGCACGAGGTCGCCGCGCTCCAACCCCGCCGCGAGCATCGCCCCCCAGATCCGTTCGACGGTGGCGAGCGTCTTGTGCGCCTCGCCCGCCGGGATCTCGTGGCACGGCACCTCCCGTCCGAGGGCGGCGAAGACCTTTCCCTTATAGAGCGGCAGCGTGTTGGAGTCGCCCACCAGCAGCAGATGGCGCGGCGCGGGATCCAGGCGCGTCAAGGTGCGCGGCAGCTCCGCGAAGGCCCCCGCCGCCACCTCCACCAGATAGGGCGCGGACATCCCCGCCACGCGGTACCGCCCGAAGGCCGCCATCACGCGCGGCCAGACCTCCTGCGGCGGCGGGTCGCCCAGCAGCGTAACGCCCAGCGGGAAGGAGTCGTAATGCTCCCGCCGCTCCTCCAGCGTCCTGCGCAACGCCTCCGCGTCCTTCGAGAAGGGGCGGCTCCCCGCCTTACGCTCCACCCGCCGCGCCAAGACCTCCGGGGGCGTCCGGATGCAGACGATGGGGCCGCACGCCTCCGCCAACGCCCGGTTCTCGGGCCGCAGCAACGTGCCGCCGCCGAGGGCCACCACCGCGTCGGGGCGGCGCGCGCACAGCTCGGCCAACGCCGCGCTCTCCGCGTCGCGGAAGGCCACCGCCCCCGCCTTCGCCACGTAGTCGGGGATGGACATCCCGACGCGCCGCTCCACCTCCGTGTCGAGGTCGATGGCCGTCTTGCCCAGGGCCACCGCCAGGTTTTGGGCGCAGGTCGACTTCCCCGTCGCCGGGGGACCGTAAAGGAAGAGGGTGGGCGCCGCGAGGGGAATCATAGGCCAAGCTCCGTCTGTGTGGGTTGCGCGGCCAACATCGCCTCCGCGTGGCGGAGGGCCGCGTCGCCCCCGCCCAGCATCCGCGCCACCTCGCCCACCCGCGCCGCGGGCGACAGCCGCTCGATGCGCGTCACCGTGCGGCCATCCTCCACCGCCTTGCTCACGCGGAAGTGCGTCTGCCCCCAGACCGCCGCCTGCGGCTGATGGGTGATGCAGAGCACCTGCGTGCCCCCCTCCGCCAGGCGCCGAAGTTTCTCGCCCACCTTGCGGCCCGTCTCGCCGCCCACGTTCGCGTCGATCTCGTCGAAGACCAAGGTCGGCGTCGCGTCGTGCCGCGCCAAAATCACCTTCACCGCCAGCATCACCCGCGCGATCTCGCCCGACGATGCGATCGCCGCCAGAGGCCGCGCCGCCTCGCCCGGGTTCGGCTCGAACCGGAAGACCACCCGATCCATCCCCGAGGGCCCCGGCTCCGCCGCCTCCAACGCGATTGGGAAGGAGGCCTGCGCGAAGCCCAGATCCCGCAGCTCCGCCGTGATCGCCGCCGCGAGCCGCGGCGCGGCCTCCGCCCGGCGCGCCCGCAGCGCCTCCCCCGCCCGGCGCAACGCCG
>CASEMS010000025.1 GCA_949288955.1 uncultured Lentisphaeraceae bacterium | reverse complement strand
TCGTCCACTACTCCCGCTCCCCCAGAAAGGCCCCCTGACCCATGCGTATTTTCCAAGCAATCCCCCGCGCCCTGCGCAATTCTATTGACATTCTACACCGAGTCGTCGCCGCGGCTCAGCGGAGGCGGTAAAGGCCAAGGGTGAGAGGCGGCTGGGCAAGGGTTTGGGTGGCCACGGGGGTGAGGCCGGGCTGGGGGACGGGCGCGACGGCGTAGTCGGCGGCGCGCGGGTCGGTGGACAAGGGGATGCGGTGCCACCGGCAGACATCGTCGAGAAGCGGCCAGCGGACGGCGTTGCAGAGGGTCGCGCCGGGAGGCAGGGCGGCGGTGAGGGGCGTGTGCCGCAGGTCGCGCGGGAAGACGTAGGGGCGGATGACGAGCGCCCCGCAGAGGGCCACCGCCGCCGCCAGCGGGAACGCCGCCCACGCCCACCGCCGCGTCAGCGCCTGCGCCCCCACCCCCGCGGCCACCGCCAGCGCGAAGCCCGTGAGGTGGAGCCACTTGACGGGCGCGCGGATCTGGTCGAGGAACGGGAGCGCGGCGACGGCGCGGTAGAGCGGCGTATGCCGCCCCAAAGCCAGGAGCAGCGCCACCGCGGCCAAGGCATACCAGAACGGCAGGTCGCGCGCCGACGGATCCCGCCGCGCCAGAAGGACGATCGCCGCCGCGGCCAGGAGCATCGCGGGCCAGCCGACGTGGACGGTGTGCTGGCGGAGCGTCTGATGGGCCGAGCCGATACGCCCGGTGTAAGGCTTGGGGTCGAAGGGATAGCTGGTGTGGCCGATGGCGCCGGGCAGGAACCACTCCACCAAATCCTCGGGCGGGAGCGACCAGTCGGTGATGAAGCGCCACTGCGCGACGGCGGCCTGCGCGGGACTTTGGGCGGCGGCCTGCGCCTGGGCCAACTGGTCGGCGCGGGTCTGACGGGCGTCCACGAAGGTATGCCGCAAGGCCGGCCACCCCACCACGAGGAAGACCGCCGCCGCCACCGCCGCGCCCCGCGCCAAAGGCCGCCAGGCGGGACGCTCGCGCCACAGCAGCCACAGCGCGTAGGCCCCCTGCGCCAACGCCACGAGCAGCCAAATGTCCGCCTGCGCGGCCAGACTCAGCGCGTTGGCGGCCGCCACCAAGGCGAACCACCGCACACGCCCCGTCCGGACGCCCCGCAGCAACGCCCCGAAGCCCAGGCACCCCACGGACAGCGCGTCGACCACCCCACGGTGCCCCGCGCAGAAGAGCGTGGCGAAGTAACCCGCGAAGGCCGCGCACAGCCCCCCCACCCACGCGGCGCCCCACCCCACCCCACGCCCACGCAGGAGGAAGACCGCCGCCAGGCACATCACGTAACCATCCACCCAGAAGGTCCCCTCGTAGGCGAAACGGTACGGCAGGAGGAAGACCAGGTTCTGCAACGTGGGCGGCGTGGAGAAAAGCTGACGCACCGCCTCACCGAAGGTCAACGGCGCGAGCGGCGCGTCCGGCGCCACGAAGACGACATCCGGCGCCAACACGCGCCAGAACCCAAGCACGATGGCGAGCGCGTAGAGCGCGCTCATGGCGGCGCCCAGGCACCACGGTCTCAGAAAGGCTTTCATCCTTCCCACTATAACACATCAGCGGAAGTTCGGGCAGTGGGGGAGGCTTGGAAGTTTGGAGGCTTGGAGGCTTGGGGGATTTGACCGCAAAGACGCAAGGTGGCGCGGGAGGTTTGCGGGCTCCGCCGGTCGCTCTGCGGGCTTCGCCCGCTGACCGCTCCCTACCGCCCTCGCCTCCCGTGCTGCCCAAGTGAGTCCACCCATCCCCCTTCGTGTCCCTCTGTGTCCCCCTTCGTGCCCTCTGTGGTCTTTCCCTCTGGCAGTCCTGTCGGCGGTAGCCGACCCCCAAATCCGCCCCAATCCGCGCGATCTGCGGTTCCCCATCGCCGTCCATCCAGTCCTGCGCGGGCCCGCCCGCGCCCCCTTTGTGCCCGTTGTGTTCTTTGTGATTGTCCCCCGTCGTTCCCGCCGCCCTCTCGGCAGGCTTGTGGTATCATGCGGTCATGCGTTGGCCAGAGGATTTGCGCGAGGCGCGTTGGGCATTGGGGCTGAGCGGCGGAGCCGACTCGGTGGCCCTGCTGCGTCGGTGCGTCGAGGCCGGCGGACGCCCCGTGGCGCTCCACTTCAACCACGGCTTCGCGGACGAGAACGGCGACGAGGCCGAGGCCTTCTGCCGCGACCTCTGCGCGACGTTGGGCGTGCCGCTGCGCGTGGGCCGCTGCCCCGACCCCGAGGCCGGCGGCGGCTCCAAGGAGACCCGCGCCCGACGCGCCCGGATGGCCTTCCTGGCCGAGGCCGCACGCGCCGCGCGCGCCGTCGGCGTGCTGCTGGCCCACCAGGCCGACGACCGCGCAGAAAGCCTGATCCTGCGCCTGGCCCGGGGCTGCGGCGTGGAGGGCCTCACCAACCTCGGCTGGGCCGGCACGCTCCCCGGCGCGCCCGACCTGCGCCTCTGCCGCCCGCTCCTCGACGAGACGCACGCCGACCAAGTGGCCTGGCTCCGCGCCCGCGGCCTCCGTTGGGTGGAGGACGTCTCGAACGCCGACCTCGCCATCCCCCGCAACGCCATCCGCCGCCTGATCGCCGAGCGTCTGCCGCAGCTCACCCGGGGCGCGAACGTCTCCGCCGACCTGCTGGCCGAGGAGGGCGCCTACCTCGCCGCCCAGGCCGAGGCGGCGGTGGCCGAGCGCACCCCGCGCCTCCTGTGCCTCCGCCCCGGCACGCCGACCGTCCTGGCCCGACGCGCCCTCCGCGCCTGGCTGCCGACGCCCCCCACCCACGCCCAACTCCGCGCGCTGCTCGCCCTGCCCGTCGGCGGGGTGGCGCAGACGCGCGGCGCGCTGACCCTCCGCCGCCTCTCCCAAGAGGCATGGGCGCTCCGCTGAGGCCGACGCCCTCGCACAAAAAAGCCCCCGACCGCTCGGTCGGGGGCTTTTTTTGTGCCCTGCGGCCTCACTTGGCGGGCGCGGGGGCGGGGGCAGGCGCGGCCTCGGCGGCCTGGTCGAAGAGGGACTTCTTCTCGTAGGCGGCGATGATCTGCGCGGTGCGCTCGGCCTGGGGCTTGTACTTGGCCAGGGCGGTGCCCTCGGCGGCGTTGAGCAGCGGCCCCAACGCCTCCTGCGCGGCGGCCTTGTCGCCCTGCTGGCAGAGGATGCGGGCCTTGGCGAGGATCAGCTCGGAGGTGAGGTAGTGGGTGGTGGCGGACTTGGCGAAGGCGGCCTCCAGCTCGGCGGCGGAGGCGAGCGCCTCGTCAAGGCGGCCAAGGGCCTCAAGGGCGCAGACGCGGCCGACGGCGGCGATGTCGCGGACGGCGGGGTCGTCGAGCTCGGCGAGGGAGGCCTCGTAGACGCCAAGGGCGTTCTCATAGTCGCCCGCGGCGTAGAGGCTGTGGGCCAAATCGAGACGGGCGAGGGGGGAGGCCTCGGCGTCGAGGGCGGCGACGGCCTCGAAGTCCGCCGTCTGGGCGGCGTTGGCGAGGGCGACGACGGCATTGGCGTCGGCGGCGGCCTGGTTGGCGTGCCAGAAGTAGGCGGCGGCGCAGACGACGACGGCGGCGGCGACCCAGCCGAGGGTGCGGGGGCCGTGATCCTGCCACCAGTTCACCACCGGCAACAGCTCCTCGGGGATCCGCGAGACGTCCTTGAGGGTGGGGAGCTCCTTCTTGGCCATGGTGCGGCGCTCCTTCGGGTCAGGCCTTCACGCGGTCGGCATACTCGCCCGTGCGCGTGTCGATGCGGATGAGGTCGCCCTCGTTGATGAAGAGGGGCACGGGGAGCTGATAGCCGCCCTCGACGGTGCCGGGCTTGGTGACCTTGCCGGCGGCGGTGTTGCCGCGGACGCCGGGGTCGCACTTGATGACCTTGCGCTCGATGAAGGAGGGCAGCTCGATGTCGATGACGGCATCCTGATAGAGCAGGGCGTCGACCTCCAGGCCGTCGGTGAGGAAGTAGGTCTTGTCGCCCAGGATCTCCTTGGAGACGCGGATCTCGTTGTAGTCGGCGTCGTTGAAGACGTAGGTGCCGTTGTCCTCGTAGGAGTAGACGAGGGGGGTCTGGGCGAGGTCCGGCTTCTCGAAGCGGTCGTTGGAGCGGAACGAGCAGGTCTTGCCCGAGCCGTTGAGCATGTTGCGCAGGCGGCAGTTGTAGATGGCCTGGCCCTTGCCGGGCTTGGAGAAATCGAAGTCCGTGATGATCCAGGGCTGCCCCTCGAACATGATCTTGAGGCCCTTCTTCAGGTCGGAAGCGGTATACATAATGGGATGCCTGTCCTTCTTTGGAAACGAAAAACCCCGTTAGTATAGCGCACTTGCCCGCAATGCGTCAAACCACGGCAAGCCGACGGGGAGGAGACCACGAAGCGCACGAAGGGAGACACGAGGGGACACAACGCACGACGGGGGACACAATCACAAAGAGCACAACGGCCACAAAGGGGGCGCGGGCGGGCCCGCGCAGGACTGGATGGACGACGAGAGGAGATCACGAAGCGCACGAAGGGGGGCACGGAGGGACACGAAGGGGGATGGGGGGACTCACTTAGGCAGCGCGGGAGGCGAGGGCGGTAGGGAGCGGTCAGCGGGCGAAGCCCGCAGAGCGACCGGCGGAGCCCGCAAGCCTCCCGCGCCCCCTTGCGTCTTCGCGGTCAAATCCCCCACCCTTTTCCCCCCAAGCCTCCAAACTTCCTCCCCATCAGCGCCACCAAGGCAGGAGGCGGGCGAGGCGGCGGAGCAGGCGGATGCGCAGGGGCGGGAGGCCGCCGACGGTGAGGGTGCAGGTGCCGCCGGCGAAGAGGGTGTCGGCGTACTTGCGGTTGAGGGCGTCGCGGGTGGCGAGGAAGCGGGGGGTGGTGGCGTCGCCGCGGCTCCAGTGGTGGGCCGCCAGGGGCAGGATGCGCACGCGGTGCCCGGTGGCGCGGATGAACTGGAAGCAGAGGTCCTCGGCGTAGAGGTCCCACGCGCAGAGGGGGTCGAAGCGCAGCCCGAAGGCCCGGAAGCAATCGGCGTGGACGAAGAAGCCGCAGCAGTCGAAGTTCTCGGCGGTGTCGCCCAGCAGGTCGCCGTAGGGGAGCGGGGGGCGGTTGAGGTGGGGGCGCCCGCCGTCGCGGTCGGAGTCGCTGATGCGCCCGAAGGGGAGGATGAGGAACCCGGCGACCATCCGCGTGCCGATGAGGCCGTGGGGGAAGAGGCGGTTGCGCCGGGCCAGCAGCGGGCGCGGGTCGGCGCGCGGCTCGAAGTCCTCGTGCGCGAAGAGGACCCACCCCGCGCCGGGCGGCAGCGCGTCGAGGAAGGCATTGTAACGCAAGGGGATGGGGATGTTCTCGCGGGTGTTGTCGAAGACGACGAAGCGTGCGCCGCGCAGGTGCGGGTTCTCCAAGATGCAACGGCGGTAGGTGGCGTGGTCCCGCACCACGCTGACGACGGTGAGGGGCCGCTCCGGGGCGAAGAGCGCGGCGAAGGTGCTGGGCCGGTGGAAGCCCATCGGCGAGGCCTCGGGCGCGGGCGGCAACAGCCCATCCAGGCAATCCTCGGAGAAGCGGCGGGCGACGGCGGCGGGGGGGAAGCGGAAGAGGGGGCGGAGCCGGGAGTAGAAGCGATCCTCGTGCGGCACCCTGCGCCCCGGCCACAACCGCCACAGCCACGCGGCCACGCGGCAAAGGCGGCGGCTCCGGAGGCTGAAGCCGCCGTTGAGCACCGTCAGCCCCAACGCGTCGGAGAGGCGCGCGCGCCACCCGGGGTGGACGTTCGGCGCGCCCACAAGGTCATAACGCAGGAAAGCGTCCAGCTCGTCGCGCACGGGCCAGCCATCCTCCTGGACGATGAGCACGCGCGGCGTGCGGAAACGCCGCCACAGACGGGTGAGGCAATCGCGGCTCATCGTCGCCACGTCGCCCGGCGTCAGGCTCGGCTCGATCTGCACCTCCACCCCGAAGGCGCGGGCGAAGGCCTCGGGCACCACCCCCGCGCACGACGCCACCACCACCGTCGGCAACGCGCCCAGCACGTCCCACGTCTGCCGGAGGGCGAACTCGAAGGGGTCGAAGGACTGCCCCTCGCGCGGGAAGCAATAGATCAGCGCCGTCACCCCCGGATGGCGGCACGGCGGCACGGCCCGGGCACGGAGGCGCGGCAGGTTCGCGCGGACGTGCGCCTCCAGCTCGGCCCGGAGGAAGGCCGCGGGCAACGGCTTGGGCGAGAAACGCGGGCTCACGCCAGGCGGCCCTCCGCGTAGCGATCCAGCCCCGCCAGATCGGGGAGGACGCGCACCTCGCCGAAGCCCGCCCGCTCCATCAGCCGCCGCGTGGACAGCCCCTGATCCTCGCCGATCTCCAGGAAGAGCCACCCCCCCGGGCGCAGCGCCTGCGTCGCGTCCAGAATGATCTGGGCCACCACGCGCAGACCGTCCGGCCCGCCATCGAGCGCCAGACGCGGCTCATGGTCGCGGATGAGCGGCGGCAACGCCGCCCACTCCGCCGTGGGGATGTAAGGCGGGTTGGAGACGATCAGGTCGCACGAGCCCGGCGCCAGACACGCCGCGCCATCCCCACGCACGCAGACCACGCGGTCGGCCAAACCGTTCCCCGCCACGTTGCGCGCGGCGAGGGCGAGCGCCTCCGGGGAGAGATCCACCGCCGTCACCCGCAGGTCGCGCCCCTGCGCCCGCGCCTCCCCCGCCAAAGCGATGGCGATCGCCCCCGTGCCCGTGCCGATGTCCGCCGCCACCCGCGCCTCCGGCCACGCCGGCGAGGCCAGGACGCGCTCCACCAGCCCCTCCGTCTCCGGGCGCGGGATCAACGCGGCGGGCGAGACCGCCAGCTCGGCACGGAAGAACGGCCACCGCCCCAGAATGTATTGGATGGGCTCCCCCTGCGCCAGACGGACGAAACGGGCGCGCAGCGCCTCCACCGCCTCGGGCGGCAGCACACGCTCCCGCGCCAACAGCAACGATGTCCGCCCGCGCAACCCCAGCGCGTCGGCCACCAACAGCTCCGCCAAGGTCGGCGCCTCATCCCCCGGCACCCCCTTCCGGGCCAACCACGCCGCCCCGCGCGCCGCCAGCCCCCCGGCGGTGGGCGCCCCCTCAGAAAGGCATGTCGGCATCGCTGATGTCGTCGACCGGGAAATCGTCGGCGGCCTCGGGGAGCGGCTCCGCCGTGGAGCCATCTGGGTCCAGACGCTCCACCTTGAAGGCCTGGAGGTCGGTGTAATAACGCCCCTGATAGAGATTGCCGCGCAGCGAGAAGGTAACCCGCACCCGATCCCCCGGCTTCACCGTGTCGAGCAGGCCGCAGTTGTTCTTGATCACCGCCAGCTTGATGTCCTGCGGGTAGCGGTCGTCATCCTCCGTCACCACGAACTCCCGCTTGCTGAACCCGCTGGGGAACGTCTTCGTCTCCATCACTTCCTTGATGGTTCCGTCCAACTCAAACGCCTTGCTCACGATACTAAACCTCTTGTGCGATTCCAGAACCCCCGCATTATAACACAAGTCGGGGGCGTGGAGGCTTGGAAGTTTGGAGGCTTGGAGAAGACGCAAGGGGGCGCGGGAGGCTCGCGGGCTAACGCCGGTCGCTCTGCGGGCTTCGCCCGCTGACCGCTCCCTACCGCCCGCGCCTCCCGCGCTGCCAAAAGAGAGTGCCCGCCCCCCAAAACACATCGGCGGCTGACCCATCCCGGCTCGGCGGCCAATCCACCTCGGCTCAGCGGCCGACGCACCAAGGGTCGGCGGCTAAGTCTCCGAGGGGTGGCGGCTGACTCTCCGCGAAGACGCGGGTGCGCCGGGACACGTCGGCGCTAACGCCGGGCACATCCGTGCCCTCCCGCGCCGAGTGCCCCGGCTTCGTGGGAGAGGGCGCCTTGCCTCTGCGGCGCGAAGGCGGCGGGCGGGAGGGGCGGCGGCGAGCCGCCGAGGCTGTTCTTCGGGTTCTTCACGTCCCTTCCCCGCCAGCGGCCCCCCCCCCCCCCCCCCCCTCCCCCGCCCCGCCCTTTGTGCCCGTTGTGATTGTCCCCACCCGACGTACTTTGTGCTCCTTCGTGTCCCCCTTCGTGGCCTCTGTGGCCTCCCCCTGGCAGTCCTGTCGGCGGCAGCCGACCCCCAAATCCGTCTTAATCTGCGCGATCTGCGGTCTCCCCCCCCCGCCGTCCATCCAGTCCTGCGCGGGCTACGCCCGCGCCCCCTTTGTGGCCTTTGTGTTCTTTGTGATTGTCCCCACCCGGCGTGCTTCGTGTGCCTCCGTGTCCCCCTTCGTGGCCTTCGTGGTCTCCCCCCCGGCGTGCCACAAAAAACGGACGGCCCGGGGGGCCGTCCGTTTGCGCCGAGGTGGGGGCGCTTAGCGCAGGATCATCCAGAAGCGGGAGTTGGAGCGGTAGAGGTAGAGGCCGTCGGACTTCTGGCGGAGGGTGAAGGAGCCCTCGACGGGGTTGCCCTGCGGGTCGACGACCGTGACGGTGCCATTGACCTTGCCGCCGCCGGCGAGTCCCTGCCAGCCGAGGATCTTGACGTTGGAGGCGGAGGCGCCGGGCTCGATCTCGACGGTTACATCCAGGAGGGTCTCGCCGCCGTCGGCGGCGCCGACCATCGGGAGGTTGAGGGTCTGCGTCTCGACGCAGGAGACCCAGCTGGCGCCCTGGAGGGTCTTGCGGACGAGGACGCGGAGCTTGGTGCCGTTCTCGACGCGGAGGGTGCCGCCCACGTTGAGGGTGGAGGGGATGACCTCCTCGCGGTAGGTGCCGTCGGCCTGCTCGCGGCGGCCCAGGACGGAGGCGGTGACGGTGGCGCCGGCGGGGACGCGGACCTCGCCCGTGGCGGAGCCGACGGTGCCGGAGCCGCCGAGCTCGCCGCCCTGCGCGTCGACGGCGACGGGGCCGGCCCAGACGCCGGTGACCTCGGCGCGGCTCTGCGGGCCGACGGTGAGGGCGCCGAGGTGGGCGTCGGTGGACTGGCCGGAGAGGGTGAGGCGCGGCTTGGCGGCGGCGTCGGGGGTGGCGGAGAGGAGCGTCAGCCCGGCGCGGACCTCGGTGCCCTCGGCAGTGAGGGCGCCCATGAAGGTGCCGGCGAAGGTGCGCTCGGCCTCGGGCTTGGCGGCGTCGAGGGTGAGCGTTACGACGCGGTTGGTGGACCAGACGGGGTCGGCGAAGGGATCGACGACGGGCTCGGCCGCGAGGATGCCGCCGTGGGCGGCGTCGGCGGAGAGGCCGGCGAGGGCGAAGCCGTTGGCGAGGTCGGTGTGGGCGCCCAGCCAGAGGGCCTCGGTCTCGGAGCCGCCCTGCTCGAGGGCGAGGGTGGCGGAGGTGGGGAGGACGCCGGGGTCGATGACGAGGTGGCCCTGGGCAGCGTCGTAGCGGAGGCGGGAGACGCGGAGGGCGGCGCCGTCGGCGGAGGCGAGGCGGGGCGCGCGGGCGGTCTCGGCGGAGGCGGCGGCCTGCCAGAGGAGGGTGCCGGCGGCCGTCTGGCCGGGGTTGACGTCGAGCACGACGTCGCCGGCCTGGGCGAGGGTGCCGGTGTAGCCGAGGGTGGCGTCGGCGGCGAGGGTGATGGCGGGGGCCACGGCGTACTGGCCGTCGGCGGCGAGGTAGACGGTGCCGCTGAGCGCCTGGAGCGCGCCGAGGCTGTCCAGCTCGGAGCCGAGGGTGAGGGAGCCGCTGCCGGCCTGGATGATGGTGCCGGTGCCGTCGCCCTCGATGCGCCCGGAGAAGTTGCGGTTGGGCGAGCCGGTGAGGCGGAGCGTGGCGTCGCCGGCGAGGGTGACGGGCGCGGCCAGGCCGTTGCCGGACTCGGAGCGGACGAGCGCGGCGAGCTCGGTCTCGCCGCCGAGGATGCGGAGGGCGCCGTCCGCGCCGAAGGAGAGGATGCGCGAGACGGTGAGCTTGGCGTCGCCGGTCTTGAGGAAGTCGCCGCGGATGCTGAGGGTGTTGGCGGTGCCGCCGGAGGAGAGGAGGGTGTAGTCGTGGCTCAGCTCGGTGTCGCCGTCGGCGGGCTGGCTGTTGTCGCAGCGGAAGGCGCCGATGGTCTGCGCGCCGAGCGTCCAGTCGAGGGTGCGGGCGGCGGTGGGGATCTCCTCGGCCTCGTCGAGGGGGTCGCGGTCTTGGAGGACGACGGCGGGGGTGCCGTCGGTGGGCCAGGCGACGCGCTCGTCGGAGCCGTTCGCGACCCAGGCGCTGTTGCCCCAGTTGCCGGCGCCGGTGTCGGCGTCGGTGCCCGCCCAGGTGTAGAAGTCGCCGTTGCCGAAGGCTTCGAGGGTGACGACGTTGCCGTTGTCGTGGAGCGTCCAGCCGCGCTGGGAGAGGGCCACGAGGCTGTCGCCGCCCAAGAGGAAGACGCCGCTGCCGTGGCGGGCGCCCTCGGCGAAGGTGATGAGGGGATAGCTCGCGGTGCCGGCGTTCTCGAGGGCATCGAGGCTCATGCCGTCGAGGGAGACGGTGACGGAGCCGGTGACCTCGGTGTTGCTGTTGAAGGTGAGCGCGCCCATGAGGTTGCCGGCGCCGATGGCGATGACCGCGCCGTCCTCGATGACGGACTTGCCGCGGAGGGTGACGGTGTTGCCGCCGACGTCGATGGTGGCGCCGCCGCGGAGGGTGAGGGTGCCGTTGCCGAAGTCCTGCGCGCCGGAGGTGGCGGAGGCGAAGGCGAGCGTGGCGCCGGGGAAGATCTCCCAGTCGGGCATGGTGGCGCCGTCGTTGAGGTCGGTCACGTTCACCGAGCCGGCGACGCGGAGGGTGCCCTCGCGGAGGGCGACGGGGACGTTGGCGCCGAACTCGCCGGCGACCTCCAGCACGCCCGCGCCGGTCTTCTCGACGCCGGCGAGGGAGACGCCCTGCGGGGTCTGCCAGAAGCCGAGGAGCTCGAGGGTGGTGGCGGCGGGCACGTCGAAGCGGGTGAGGCCATCGAGGTGGGCCTGGGTGGTGCCGAAGGTGGCGGTCTGCTCGGCGGCGGGGTCGTCGCCGGAGCGGAGCACCTGGACGAGGCCGCGGACGCGGGCGTTCTGGGTGGTGGCGACGACGGCGGCGCGGGCGCCCTCGGCGGTGTCGGCGGTGAGGCGCCAGACCCAGTTGGTGGCCCAGCCGATGGCCGTGGCGGTGTTGAGCTCGATGCGGCCGCCGAGGCCGACCTCGGCGGTGCGGCGGGTGGCGACGTCGAAGGAGGCGGAGGGGATGGCCCCGGCCAGGGTGAGCGTGGCGTCCGAGACGCGGTAGGAGACGCCGCTGTCGGCGGTACCGGTGAGGGTGAGCTGCGGGCGGTCGACGCCGAAGAGGCTCTCGCCCTCGCCATCCACGGCCGCGGCGGCTGAGGCGCCGGTGAGGGCGAGGGTGCCCGCGCCGGTGATGTCGCCGCTCAGAGTCTGTTGGAGGGGCGACCAGCCCTGGGAATCCCCGGCGCCGGCGAGCCAGTTGACCTCCGCCTCGGTGGCGGTGAGGTCGAAGCCGACGGTGGCACCCTCGTAGATCTCGAGGTCGATGGGGGCGGTGTTGCGGGTGGTGCCGGCGATGGGCGTGGCGACGACGATGCCGCGGCGGAAGAGGATCTCGCCGGCGGCGATGGTGCCGGTGGCCGCGCCGCCGGCGGCGCCGAGGGCGAGGGGCGTCTCGAAGACGGTGCGCCCGGCGCCGAGCTTCCAGAGGGAGACGCCGATGTTGGGCATGTTCAGGCCGCCGTCGTAGGTGGGCGTGGTCTGGCCGGAGAGCTCGTCGACCACGTTGGTGACCACGGCGCCCTGGGTGAGGGTGGCGGTGCGGCCTTCCTCGGCGGCGAAGACGAGGGCGTAGGCGCCCCAGAGGCGGCCGTCGTTCACGCGGGTGCCGCGGTCGACGGCGAGGGCGAAGTCACGGGTGGAGGCCTGCACGCGGCCGGTGGGGGCGTTGGTGGAGGCGGCCACGTCGGCGTAGGGGAAGAGGACGCCCTCGGTGTCGCCCTGGCGCCAGAGGGCGTCGGACCACTTGCCGTCCCGGTCGGTCCAGGTGTAGTTGGCCTCGGAGGGGACGAGCCAGAGGTTGTACTGGCTGTCGTCGCCGGAGCCGGTGGCCGTGGCCTCGGTGCAGAGGAGGACGGCGGCGTCGAGGGCGGCGGCCTCGGGGCAGGAGATGGTGGGCGCGCCGGAGACGGTGCCGGCGAAGTCGGTCAGGCGCCGCGCGGTGGGCAGGGCGGAGGGGAGGTTCTTGAGGCGGACGGTGAGGGCGCTGCCGAAGGTGGTGGTGCCGTCGACGTGGAGGAGGTTGCCGTCGTTGAGGTCGAACTCAAGGATGGAATTGGCCTGGAGGCTGAGGTTGCCCTCCACGTAGATGCGGCTGATGGTGTTGGACTGCTCGCCCTTGAAGGCGGCGGGGAGGCCGCCGTACCACGGGTGGGCGGTGTCGGCCCACACGGCGTCGGCGGGGATGCCGGAGGAGAGGGTGGCGCCGCCGTAGATGGTTACGTTGGTGTTGCTGGCGATGCGGCCCGCGCCGTCGAGACGGGCGCCGGAGTAGACGTTGATGGCGCGGGTGCCGCCCTGTTGGGACTGCTCGACGGAGCCGAGGTTGAAGCGGAGGGTGCCCTCGCGGATCTGCAGGTCGGAGGCCCACCACGAAGAGCCGTTGTTGCCGGCGCCGTTGGCGGTGGAGCGGGTCTGCACCCAGATGCCGCCACCGGTCTTGATGATGCTGCGGTTGGCGTTGTTCTGGCCGCCCTGGATGGGGAGGTCGCAGAAGAAGATGGCGCCCTCGGCCACCTGGATGTAGGAGCCCGTGCCGAAGCCGTGGTCGTGGCGGGCGCGGATGGCGAGGGAGTTGTTCTGGCCCTGATCGGCGTAGGCGGCGAGGTGGCCGCTCTCGACGGTCAGCTTGCCGCCCCAGAGGTTGACGGCCTCGCGGCTCCACGCTTGGTTGTTGTTGTTGGCGTAGTAGATGGCGGAGTTGCCGCCGGAGAGGATCTCGCCCATATGGAAGTGGCTGTCGGTGGCGTTCTCGATGTAGAACATACCGCTGTCGAGGCGGGCGTCGGGGAGGAGGTTGGCATAGTCGCCGTCGGGGTCGAAGATGTTGGTAACGCTGCGGTAGCGGACGGTGCCGCCGTTGACGGCCTGCATGACGCCGTTCTGGAAGAACTGGCGCTGGGTGCCGGAGTTCTGGAAGATGACGGTGCCGGCGCCCTCGGCCTGGATGGTCATGCCGGCGGGGAGGACCTGAGAGTGCTTGCCGCCGTTGGCGACGAGGTAGAGGAAGCCGGCGTCGCACCGGGCGATGATGCCGCCGGAGGCGCCGGTGGTGCGCAGGTCGTTCCAGCCGACCCAGAGGTTCTGGTAGCCGGAGCCGTTGACGCCGGTCTTGCCGAAGATGCCGTCGCCGGTGATGGGGATGCCCTGGCGGTCGTACTCGCCGTGCTCGACGGAGAGCCAGAGGGTGCCCTCCTGGATCTCGAGGGGGCCGCGGAACTCGTGCTCGACGACGAGGTCGCCGCCCTGGGTCTTGCGGAGGGTGGCGCTCTCGGAGGAGGCGCCGCCGGCGCGGGTGCCGTCGTCGTAGATCCAGCGCCAGGCGTTGCGGACGGTGCCGGTGTCGCTCTCGGGGAGGGTGAGGGTGATGTCGGGGGCGAGGATGACGTTGGGCGGGGTGGCGAAGAGGTCTTCCTCGAAGTTGAAGGTGGCGCCGGCGGTGGCCTCGTAGAGGTCGAGCGTGGCGGTGGAGAGGGAGCCGGCGAGGCCCTCGAAGGTCATGGTGGCCGAGCCGGTCAGGCGCAGGTAGGGGAAGGCGGCGGCGAGGTCGGCCTCCAGGCGCGTGGTGGCGGGGATGAGGGCGTAGCGCGGGGCGGCGGCGGTGGAGTCGAGCCACTCGCGGGTGTCGGTGCCGGCGTCGGAGACGATCTCCCAGCCGGAGGGGTCGCTCCAGGCGCCCGCGCCGAGGCGGCGGATGTAGGCGCCGTCGTCCTCGCAGGCGACGATCTGGAAGCCGGCGAGGCCGACGTTGGCGGGGTCGGCGTTGCCGCCGTCGCAGGGGGCGACCTGGAGGGTGCCGCCCTCGGCGCCGGAGAGGCGGAGGTGGAGGACGTTCACGCCGTCGACGAAGCCGCCCTCGCGGACGCCGCCCTGGCCGCGCCACTCATCGCCGGTGGCGGCGGGGGCGGCCCAGCCGTTGGCGAGGGTGTAGGTGCGCCAGTCGCCGGAGTCGACCTTGACGCGGACGGCGGGGTAGGTAACAGAGTCGTCGGTGTTGCCGGCGAAGAGGAGGTAGAGGTCGTAGCGGGCGAAGGGCACCTCGTCGACCTTGAGGGACCAGCCGGAGGAGGTGCCGGCGTCGTCCAGGTTGCCGGAGGCGAGGAGCTCGGCGGGGAGGTCGGTGTTGGAGCCGGTGAGGTAGCCGGCGGCGAGGCAGGCCTGGCCCTCGCCGCGGCGGGAGGCGACGTTGGTGGCGCCGACGGAGACGAAGGTTACGGGGGCGGTGATGACGTTGCCCTCGGCGTCGGTGCCGACGCCGGCGACGGTGGCGTCGATGCGGTAGAGGCCGTAGTTGCCGGACTGGCCGAGGTACTGGGTGTCGCCGCCGACGCCGGCGACGGCGTTGTTCCAGTAGACGCCGGCGAAGGCGACGGCGCCGCAGGGGTCGGCATCGGCGCCGATCCAGGAGGGGTCGCCCTCGCCCTTGCCGGTGAAGGAGACGTTGAGGGCGGGCTTGGTGGCGGCGGCGTAGACGATGACGGCGTTGTCGCGCAGCTCGTAGGCATAGCCGGCGGGGACGTCGGCGGAGATGGTGGCGGCGCCGGAGGGGAGGCCCTCGGGGGCGGTGATGGTGAGGCTGGGCACCCAGGTGAAGCTGAGGGCCTGGTCGTCGCCGGGCATCGTCTCGCCGGTGAGGTCGTAGTGGTAGGTCACGGAGGCCGAGCGGGTCTCCAGCGTCCGCGCGCCGGTCTCGGGGTCGGAGACCCAGACGGCGAAGCGGACGGAGGCGAAGGTTACGGGCTTGTCGAGCACGAGCACGAAGCGCGGCGGGAGGATCGTGCCGTCGGCGTAGGCGTCAGGCAGGATGAAGAGGGCGTTGGCGCCGACGGTGGCGGAGGCGGCCCAGTCGCACGGGGTCTTGTCGGGGTCGCCCTCGAGGTACCACGCGCCGGTGGAATACCACGCCACGCGGTAGACGTCCATCGGGTTGTCGGGGTCGACCGCGAAGGTCAGCTCGCGGACGTAGGTTACGGTGGACATGAGGTAGAGGCCGTCGTCGCGGACCTCGATGCCGTAGCCGGCGGAGGCGAGGGCGTCGTCGAGCATGAAGGAGACGGAGCCGACGCCCTGGACGCCGGACCAGGCGAGCACCTTGACGGGCTCGCGGCCGGTGGCGGCGGGGACGGTGCCGAGGGCGCGGACGGGGTAGACGCCGCCGCTCTCGAAGAGGACGCGGTCGGCGCGGAGCTGGGTGGCGCCGGTGGCGTCGATGGCGAGGATGGCGCCGGTGTCGAGGGTGAGGAGCGGGAGGGTGAGGCCGGCCTCGATGGCGGCGCCGGCGCGGACGGTAACAGTGGTGGCGTCGAAGGTCAGCTCGCCGACGCCGCCGAGGGCGCCCTCGCGCACCTCGATGTTGAGCTCGGAGGGATACTCGTCGTGCTCGAGGGTGAGGCGGCCGGCGCCGGTCTTGATGAAGGCGCCGTCGCCGGTCTGCGCGTCGCAGAGGATGCGGAGGGTGGAGTTGGTGCCGACGTTGAGGGTGGGCTCGGCGTAGCCCTGGTCGCTGCGCTGCCAGCGGCGGAAGGAGGTGCCCTCCTCGCCCTCGATAACGGCGGTGATGCCCTCGGTGAGGAGGCCGTAGGTCTCGGACTGGATGAGGTCGCCCTCGGGATCCTCGGGGTTCGTGACCATCGACTGGTCGGTCTTCGGGTCGCTGGGGTCGCCGGCCTGGCCGACGCCGGCGACGGTGAGGGTGGTGCCGACGCCCTGGAAGAGGCCGCGCTGGGTGGCGGGCTTGCCGGAGGCGGAGTCGTCGCCGTCGAGGATGCGGATGGTGGCGCCGTCGCCGTTCATGTAGAAGCCATAGGGCGTGTACTGCTGGCCCTGCGAGGTGTCCTTGTAGTTGTACTCGACGGAGGAGTCCCTGCCGATGTGGATGGGCTGGTTCTGGACGAGGTTGGTCTGGCCGGCGTTGCTCCAGCCGCCGAGGACGCCACGGCAGCCGCTGAAGCGGAGGGTGGCGCCGTTGGTGAGGGTGAAGGACATCCCGCCCTCGACGAAGTTGGAGTTGGCGTTGTTGCGGAAGAGGGCCTGCTCGTCGGCGTTCTCGCCGTAGGTGCGGGTCATGGCGAAGTCGATCGTGGCGCCGTCCTTGATGACGAAGGAGCCGTTGAAGCTGCCGTTCCAGTTGGTGCCGTTGAGGTGGCCGGCGAAGCGGACGGTGCCGCCGCCGACGACGTTGCCCTCATCGTCGGTCTGGCCGGTCACGGTGATGGTGCCGCCGCCCTGGAGCCAGGTGCCGCCGGCGGTGAGGATTTGGGTCTCGCCGGTGTGGGGCGCCCAGGTGATGTCGCCCTCGGTGAGCCAGACGCCGTGGGTGCCGGAGCCGGAGCCGCCGATGTTGCCGGAGCCGAAGAGGGAGGCGGTGCGGCCGCCGTCGCTCATCTGGCCGAAGAGGCGGAGGGTGGAATAGGGGGCGTTGGGGCCGGTGGTGGCGGCGGCGGTGGCGATGGGCACATCCATCGTCAGGCCGGAGCCGATGGGATAGCGGCTCTCCTCGGCCGCCACGGCGGCGAAGTCGATGCGCCCGCCCTGGGCGCCCTCGACGAAGGTGTAGAAGTCGCCCGCGGGGAGGCTGAAGGCGGAGGGGGCGACCTCACCCTCGACCGTCACGGTGATGGGGTCGGTGGTGTCGGTCTTCTCGGGGAAGGTTACGGCCGCGCCGTCGCGGTAGGCCTTGCCCTCCAGCCACGGGCCGGCGGCGCCGTTGGCCCAGACGCCGGAGAGGGCGTTCACCGTGTCCCAGGTAACGGCCTCGACGGGGAGGGCCTCGCCGCCCGCCGCGCCGAAGGTGACGGAGCCGAGGGCCTCGTTGACGGCGACGGACTCGGGGGCGAACTCTTGGCCGTTGAGGAAGAAGCGGACGCTCTCCTTGCCGTCGGGGAAGGCGATGGAGCCGGCGATGCGCGCCGCGTAGGGGAGGGTCGGCGTGCCGTTGGCGACGGCGCGGCACTGGGAGCCGGCCTCGAAAACGACCAGGCCGGTTACGGGGTCGCCCACGTCCTCGCCCTCACCGGCGTCGGGGATCTCCACCCGCTCCAACACGCGGAGCTGGATGCCCGCCATGGAGGTGCGGGCGTCGCCGGTGCCCGAGGCCCGCGGGAGGCCGAGGGTGAGGGTGCGGTCGGTGCGGCCACGGAGGACCATGACGTTGGTGCCCTCGACGAGCGAGCCGCGCTGCGTGCTGTCGCCCCACGCCGAGGTGCCCTCGGCAAGGGCGCCGTTCTCGTAGGTGTAGTTCACGGTCGTGCCGTCGTCGCCGACCACGGGGCGGGAACCGAACTTGCCGTCGGCGTCGGTGGTGTTGTAGATGTAGAGGTCGTAGCCGTTGGCGGCGAGGGCCTCGGGGACGTTGATGCGGACGTACCGCGACGCGATGCCTTCGTCGCCGTCGTCGAAGTAACTCTTGAGGAAGGAGATGGTCGCCGCCTTGTAGGTGTAGTTGCTGGCGGACCAATCGAGCGACACGCCCAGATCCTCGGTCTCGGCGCCGAGGGTGGTGGCGCGCTCGCTCCGCACAAAGCGGAGCGCGATGGTGCCGGTCTCGACCGTGTAGTCCGAGTTCACGGCATTGACGAGCGTCCAATACTCACCGAACATCGGCAGGAGGCCGTCGGCCGTGCCATCGGGGACGCGCGCAGCGTCGCCGACGTTCGCGCCGCGCTTGCCGTTGGCGTTGAAGTTGACGGAGGCGATGTATTCGTTGGTGTAGGAGGAGGCGCGGGAGGCGGCGGCGCCGACAAGGCGGACGCCGGGCGTGGCGGCGCGGGCGGAGGCCGCGCTCGAGGCGCTGGCCTCGTAGGCGATCAGCTCAACGGGATGGTGCTCGCCCTCGGCGTTGCCGGGGAGCGCGTCGTGGCCGGCCTGGCTGTCGACCCGCGTCCAGCCGTCCTGCCCCTCGAAGCGGACGTCCAGGGACCAACTGGCGGGGGAGCGGCCCACCTTGCTCGCCTCGCTGCCCCAGAAGGCGTAGGCGTCGAAGGTGATGGGCTCGCCGAGGGTGATCTCGACGGAGGCGGGCAGGCCGGCGGTGTGGTACCACTTGTTCATCCCAACGTAGCGGTAGTTGTCGCCGGGCTGGGTGTAGGTGGCGGCCGCGCCGGTCTCGGGGTTGGTGGGCGAGGGGCGCACGTCGGAGCCCGGGCCCATGACGCCATCGATGAGGGCGTTGGTGCCTTCGTTGTTCGTCCAGTCGGCGCCGGAGATGGTGGTGCCGAGGGGCCAGGCGACAGGCTCGCCGTCCGCGTAGAGGCAGAGCTCCTGGATGGCCATGTGGCCCTCGTCGTCGCCGACCTCGTCGTTGACGGTGAGGCGGATGGCCTCGACCTTCTTGCCGGTGACGGCGGTGAGCGGGCCGGTGAGGGACCAGGGCTGGCCGTTGTTGAGGGCGGCGTTGGCGGTGGGCTTGGGCTGGCCGGACTTGACGTCGGCGACCACCCAGTCCTCGCCGCTCTCGGAGGTGGAGAACTCGAGCGTCCAGTTGGCGGGGAATTGGTCGACGTTCTCGGCGCACCAGAGGAGGTAGCCATCGATGTCCATCGGCGAGCCGAGGGTGATGGTGGCGGTGCCGCCGTAGCTGTTGGCCGCGCTCAGCCACTTGTTGTAGTTGACCTTGAGGTACTTGCCGCTGCTGGTGCTGGGCTCGGTGTAGGTGAAGGCCTCGCCGGTCGCGGGGTTGATGCCCGCGGGGGCGGCGGTCGAGGCGCCGTAGAGGCCGTCGATGAGGGCGTTGGTGGCCTCGTTGTGCGTCCAGTCGGCGCCGGAGATGGTGGTGCCGCGCGGCCAGTTGGCGACGACGCCGCCCGAGTAGACGAGCAACTCGGCCACGCCGGTCTGCGTCTCCGTGCCGGAGGGCTCGCTGGTGGTCAGGCGGATGCGGCGGACGCCGGTGAAGCCGGTCTTGGCGGGCGGGGTGACGGTGCCGTCGGAGGAGGAGGCGAAGAGCTCGGCAAGGGTGCGGTTGGCCTTGGCGATGGCGGAGATGTCGCTGGCGCTCAGCGCGCGGTTCCAGAAGGCCAGCTCGTCGAGGCCCTCGCCCTCGCGGAGGAAGCGGTTGCCACTGGAGAAATTGGGGGCGAACTCGCGGTAGTACTGGCCGTCGACGGTGGCGATGTTGTAGTCGGCTGCGGGGAGGGTGGCGTTGGCGACGGCGACGCCGTCGACGTAGAGGGTGATGGCCTGCCCCTCACGGGTCCACGCGAGGTGGTGCCAAGCGGGCACGGCGGTGAAGGTGCCCTCGGCGGCCGTAACAATGCATTCGTCCGCCTCCGCGCCGCCGGTGTTGCGGATGGCGAGGCGGAGACCACCGGAGGAGTTGACCACCTGGAGCGCCCACCCCTTCAGATGGGGGGCGGCGTCGTTCTTGTAGTTGATGCCGTGGGTGAGGATGCTGTGCCAATCCAGGCAGTCCTCGGCGTTGGCGGTCTCGATGGGGTTGGTGCTGTTGCGGACCCAAACGGAGCAGGTGAAGTCGCCGGTGCCGGGGTGGAAGCGGGTCTGGTCGTCGACGTTGAAACCGCCGTTCTCGCCGAGGCCGGAGCCGAAGATACCCTCGCCGGAGACGTAGCCGTTGGAGCCGGAGAGCTCGATGGCGTTGTCGCCGTCGACGCAGGCATTGGAGCCGTCGAAGGAGTAGTACTGCTGGAGGCCTTGGCGGAGGGCGTCGCCATCCCAGACCTCGGTGGAGCCGGTGCCGACGTCGTCGGAGGGGGTGCCGCGGAAGTTGCGGGCCTCGAAGGCGGCGCCGGAGGCGATGTTGAAGGTGGCGCCGCCGAGGGACTCGTAGTCGTTGATGGCGAGGGTGCCGTTCTCGAGGCGGGCGTTTCCGGAGCCGGAGTTGGCGGCGGAGAGGATGAGGGTGGAGAGGGATCCGGGGCTGATCCAGGTCGGATCGGCGGCTGATCCATCGAAGATCAGCGGCTGAGTCACGGTGGCGTCGCCGCGGACGCCCTCGCCGAGGGCGAGGCGGCCGCCGCGGAGGGTGACGGTGGTGGAGCCGGTGCGGCCGAGGGTGTCGTCCATCAGCTCCAGGGTGCCGCGCTCGGTGAAGGTGGCGTCGAAGGTGGCGCCGGTGTTCTGGGTGCGGAGGCCGGCGGAGCCGAGGGCGAGGGTGGCGTCGCCGGAGATGGTGGCGGTGACCTGGGTGCCGGCCTTCCAGGCGGAGATCATGGTGGCCTCGAGGCGGCCGCCGGTGAGGTCGAGGGTGGCGACGGAGTTCTCGAGGGCGGTGTTGTTGAAGAGGAGCATGCCGCCCTCGTTGGCGGTGGCGTTGAGGAACTGCGCCAGGCCGCCGGTCTGGGTGTAGGCCCAGGTGCCGTCCTGGGAGTGCATGTGGTAGCGGGTGTCGAAGCGCACCGTGTCGCCGTCCTCGACGAGGAGGTTGGCGGAGTTGTTGTTGGTGTCGGTGTTGGAGGTGCCGTCCTTGAAGGCCATCGTCATGCGGGTGTCGGCCTCGGTGATGGCGGTGGCGTAGTCGCGGCGGAAGACACCGGCGGAGGCGGCGTCGACGGTGAGGTCGGCCTGGCCGTTGGCGTCGAAGTTTGTAACAATGCCGCAGTCGGGACCGAGGGAGAGGGTGGCGCCTTCGGCGATGAAGTAGGTCTCGCCGTTGTTGTCGAAGGCGGCCTCGAAGCGGCTGACGCCCTGGGCGGGGGAGAAGTCCACGCCGGCGCAGGGGAAGCCGACGGTGAGGTTGGCCAGGCGCGTGGCGTTGAGGATGTTGAGCGCGGCGCCGCCTTGGTGGGTGCGGAGGGTGAGGGAGCCCTCGCCCTCGCAGACGATGCGGTCGGCCTCGAAGCCGGTGGGGAGGATGAGCGTTACGTCGCGGTCCGCGGGGACGGAGATGGTGAGGATGTTGCCGGCGGCGCTCTCCCAGGAGGCGGCCTCGCCGTCGCGGTCAAGCGCGACGTCGGAGAGACTGAGGGTATCCTCGGGGTGGTCCTCCCAGTCGAGGGAGTAGGCGGCGGACTCGGCGGCGGCGACGGGCTCGGGGGCCTCGATGATCTGGAGGGCGGCGACGCCGGCGTAGGTGCGGCCGTAGTCGAAGGCGGGGAGGGCGATCTCGGCGGTGGGGGTGGTGAGGACGTCGGTGACCAGGGCGTTGCGGCCGAGGAGGATGGGCTCGGCGGCGTCGGTGTGGTCGGTGGAGCCCCAGGCGTCGTCGGCGGGGATGTCGATGGTCAGGTTGCCGTTGCGGTCGCGGCCCTGGTAGCCCTGGACGTCGCGGCGGACGTAGCCTTCGCCATCCATACTATAAGGGATGCCATTGACGGTAACAGGGGCGTAGGCGGCGCCGGCGAGGTCGTTGGAGAAGATGAGGGCGACGCGGTAGGCGGCGAAGGGCGCGCTGGCGATGCGGAGGGTCTGGGCGCCGGAGTCGTCGAGCCAGACGCGGAGCATGGGGACGGAGGCGCCGTCGTCGCGGTTGGTCTGCGAGGCGTAGGCGGCGACCTGGGTGGGCTGGCCGTCGGCGGCGAGGGCCTGGCCGGCGTCGGCGCCGCCGACGTCGGAGAGGGTGAGGTCGGCGGAGACGAAGGCGCCCTGGAGGTCGGTCCACGCGGCGAGGGGCACGGCGTAGACGCCGGGATCGGCGGGCGGCCCGGCGAGGGGCACGGCGCGCTCGGTGAAGTTCACGGAGACGGCGCGGGCGCGGCGGTCGTTGCGGGCGACGAGGTAGACGCCGTCGGAGGTGGCCTCGACGGAGACGGTGAAGCCTTCGGGGACCTCGTAGTCGCCGAGGTCGACGTTGAGGCGGATGGCGGGGGAGCTCTTGGCGGTGCCGGCGCTGATGAGGCAGAGGCTGGCGGGGACGTCGCGGACGGCGCCGCGGACGAAGGCGGGCATGGCCTCGGCCCAGGCGGAGAGGTCGAAGGTGAGCTCGGTGCCGATGGAGCAGCTCATGCCGCGCAGGAGGACGTGCGGCTCGGTGCCGTCGGCGACGATGACGGAGCGCTGCCCGGCGAAGGACATGTGCGGGAGGGCGACGCCGCCCTCGCCGATGAGGAGGCGGCCGCCGTTGACCGTGCCGGTGAAGGCGTGGTAGGGCCAGGCGTCGACGGCGGACTGGGTGAGGCGGTAGCCGTCGGGGGCGGTGTCCTTGGAGAGGGCGACGTCGAGCTGGCGCTGGACCTCGGCGCCCTGGAGGGCGACGTAGAGGCCGGGGCCGGCGGAGCCGTTGGCGTAGAGGGCCTGGTAGTCGGTGATGGCACCGTTGGTGTTGTTGGCGATGCCGAAGCCGCGGACGGTGGGGGTGGCGCCCTCGGTGTAGGAGCCGAGGAAGAGGGGCGTCATCGGGAGGACGCGGGCGGTCTCGGAGCGGTCGGGGTCGAGGGCCAGGCTGAAGACGAGGTTGGAGGTGTCGGGGACGGCGAGGCCGGAGGCCATGGCGAGGTAGCCGCCGTCGCTGACGCGCTCGGCGAGGGGGATGGAGATCTCGGCGGGCTGGGTGGCGGAGAAGGCCCCCAGGGTGAGGAAGCCGCCGTCGAGGGCGAGGTTGCCGCCGGCGAAGGAGAGGCGCGGGGTGAAGGCGGTGACGGAGAGCGCCATCAGGCCGCCCTCGAGGTCGATGGCGGGGAAGGCGGTGATGGCGCGGTCGGCTAGGCGGAGGGTGCCGCCGCGGAGGATAAGGCGCTCGGCGGTGTCGGGGAGGAAGGCGGCCTCCTCGAGGGAGAGGGTGGTGCCGTCCTCGCCGTGGAAGACGGGGTTGCCCTTGACCCGGGCGACGGCGACGGCGTCGTCGGCGGTGAGGGCGAGGTCCTGCCAGGCGCCGAGGGCGCCGCCCGCGAAGTTGAGGGTGATGTTGGAGGTGGTGCTGGAGACGGTGCGGAAGCCGTGGTCGCCGATGAGGAGGCGGCCGCCGGCGAGGTTGATGTTCGCGGTGTCGGGGCCGTGGGTGTAGACGCCGCGGACGCGGAGGGTGGCGTCGCCCTGGACGTTGACGGTGTGGATGAAGCCCGCGGTGCCGGCGTGGGCGATGACGAGATCGGCCTGGTCGGCGGTGAGGCGGGCGTTGTCGCGGAGGGTGAGGGTGGTGGCGCCGTCCCAGTCGGAGAGCTGGAGGCTGTTGCCGTTCCAGTCGGAGTTGGAGCCGATGGAGTGGACGTTCTGGGAGCCGGTAACAACGATGTTGGCGTCGTCCTCGACCACGAAGTCGATGGCGCCGTTGGAGCCGATGTTGGCGGCGGGGTAATGGAGGCGGCCGAGGGAGGCCTGGGCGCTGTCGCGGAAGATGACCGTGCCGTTGCCGAAGCGGAAGCCCTCGCCCTTGGCGGAGCTGGCGCAGGAGACGCGGGCATCGCCGGAGAAGAGGAGGTCGGTGGCGGTGGTGGAGGGGTTCATCGCCGTGAGGGTAACGACGCCGCCGGAGAACTCGGCCAGGCCGCCGCTGTGGGTGAGGGCGCCCTCGAAGCCGGCGGCGAACTCGGTCTCGTGCGCCGTGGTGGTGCTGTAGTTGCCCTCGTAGGCGTAGTCATAGCGGACGCGGCGGGGGCCGGGGGTGGCCTCGGGCACGGTGTCCTCGGGGGCGGAGAGGGCGAAGGTAACGTCGTTGAGGAAGGACCAGGAGCCGACCTCGAGGGCGTCGCGCTGGGCGGCGGGGAAGGTGAGGGCGTTGCCCTCGCCGTAGACGCGGAGGGTGCCGACCGCGAAGGGCTGGTCGCCTTCGCCGAGGGTGCAGACGAGGGTGGTGTCGGAATCGAGGATCAGCTCGGCCACGTCGTCGGCGCCGGGGCGCTCGGCGGTCTCGGCGCCGTTGAGGGTCCAGGTGAGGGAGGCCCAGTCGGTCTCGCCGGAGACGGTGGCGCGGAAGACGCGGGCGGCGTTGAGGTTGGGGTCGCTCTGCTGGACGAGCTGGACGGCGGCGACGACGCCGCGGGCGAGGTCGGCACTCATGTTGATCGCGCCCTCGTCGGTGAGAGGCACCCACCAGTTGAGCTCGAAGTCGCCGGAGAGGTTGGGGACGATCATCATGTTCACGCCCTCTTCGAGCGCGGCGCCGGCGGCGTTGGAGCCCCACCAGAATTCCTCGGCGATGGGGTTGGAGTCGTACGCGCCGGTGTAGGTGCCGCCCCAGGTGTCGGTGATGTCGGTGAGGGCGCCGGCGTCGTTGTAGGTGTAGATGCGGCCATTGACGCGCTTGGGCAGCCAGGCGGGGCAGTCGGTGGCGTTCTGGTTGCACCCCACGTAGATGACGGCGGTGTAGGTGCCCCAGTTCTCGGGGACCTTGACCTTGAGGGAGGGGTTCTGGCCGGAGGAGTTGCCCATCGGGCGATCGGAGAGGAAGGCCGTGAGGAGGGCGCGGGAGGTGTTGAAGCCCTTGCCGTAGGTGTTCCAGGCGGAGAGGGTGATGCCGTCCTCGATGGTGGTGCGCTGGGCGCCGGAGGTGGTCTTCTGGGCGATGGGGACGATGTCGAGGTCCCAGGTGCGGGTCTTGCCGTTCGCGCCGTCCTCGAAGGTCGGGTATTCGTTCCAGTATTCCCACCAGGTGCGGTAGGGGTCGGGGGCGGCGGTGCCGGAGGTGAGGCGGCCCTCGTTCTGGGTGTTGTTGCCGTCACCGTCGGTGAAGTCCCAGAAGTTGATGGAGGCAATGGAGGTGGTGCCGGGGTAGATGGAGTCGGGGAGGGAGATGGTGACGGTGGCGGTGTCGCCGGCGTGGGTGACGGTGGAGGTGGCGCCGTAGGGGAGGGGCGCCATCCAGAAGCGGAGGCGGTCGGCGTCGTGGCGGCCGGTGAAGAGGGTCTGGGTGAGGCCGCCGCCCATGGGGATGGCGCGGTAGTCCTCCTCGGTGAGCCAGGAGCCGTCGTAGTTGAGGGTCAGCGTGCCGTCGCCGAGGAGGCGGAACTGGCCGACCTCGATGTCGGTCTGTGTAACATTGAGGGTGGTGTCGCCGTTGATGGAGACGAGGACGATGGCGCCGGCCTCGGGCTCGGCGACCTTCTCGCCGGTGGCGGCGTTGGTCCAGGCGCCCTCCTGGCGCCAGGTCTCGCCGCTGCCGGTGAGGACGCGGGTGTAGGTGGGCAGGTCGGCGACGCGGAAGATCTGGAAGCCGCCGATGCCGCCGATGACGGAGACGCCGTCGGGCATCCGCCAATCCAGGCCGGGGCCGGCGTCGGGGTCGTCGCTGTCGGTGAACTCGAGGATGAGCTGGCCGTCCGCGCCGACGGTGGCAGGCGCCTTGATGACGGAGTAGCCCAGACGCTGGCCGTTGCTGACGGTGTTGTAGTTGGACTGGCCCCAGCCGGCGGCGGGGACGGTCTCGGAGGCGACGAGGGTCGTGCCCTGATAGGTGTAGTAGAGGGCCTCGGTGGAGGTGATGACCTTGAGCGGGGAGTTCGGGCGGTTGGTGGAGCTGGAGCCGTAGAGGAGGACGTCGTACTTGCCGGCGGGCAGGCCGGTGAGGGTCATGCGCGTGGGGCCGTTGGTGTAGCCCTTCATCATGCGGTCGCCGTAGCTGGAGCGGTACCACGCGCCGCCCTGCGAGACGAAGTTCATGGAGACGCCGCTGAGGACCTGGCCGTCGGCCATCTTCGGGTTGCTGACGGTAACGTTGTTGCCGTGCATGTTCCAGTACTGGCCCTGAACCTCGTAGCCCGCGAGGCCGAAGAAGCCCGTCTGGCCGGCCATGCTGTCCCACTGCGTGTCGTAGGAGATGCTCCACTCGTAGGGCGGGACGTAGTCGGGGTCGTCGATCTCGGCGGTGAGGTAGATGCCGTCGCCGAGGTTCTGCGCCTGGATGTCGAAGCCGTCGGGGGCGTTGCGGAGGGAGACGTCGCCGCGCCACTCGCCGTCGACGACCTTGGCGCCGGTGGCGGAGCCGAGGGCCTGGCCCACGCGGTCGGCCCCGAGGTCGCGGAGGTCGAGCGTCAGGTTGTTGGCGATGGCGAAGTCCGTCACGCTGTCGGGCAGGGTGGCGACGGAGGTGTCGGCAGGGACGGAGTAGGTGAGCTCCGCGCCCTCGAGGTAGAGGAACTTGGAGGCGAAGGCGTGGTCGGTGAGCGCCTGGAGGATGGACTCGAGGGTGCCGGGGGCGTTGAGCGTAACGCGGGCGGAGTGGGTGCCGTCGTTCACCCAAGGCGAGGAACCGCCGAGGATGTCGGCCCAGGTCTCGGAGGCAGGGTCGAAGAGTTCGGCGGCGGTGTCGGCGTCGTGCCAATGCCACTTGCCCGTCATGCGGGCCATGGCCATGGCGGTCTGGCCCTCGCGGAGGGCGGAGCCCCAGATGGCCAGGTCGTCGACCTTCACCCCCTGGCCGGACCAGCTGGAGACGCCGATGCCGCTGATGGCAGAGCCGCGGATGGAGCCCATCTGGAAGGCGGCCTGGCGGAAGGAGAAGTCGCCCGTGGCGGTGACCATCAGCGCGTCGTCCACGTAGATGCGGATGGTGGAGGCGGTGTGGGTGACGAGGACGAAGTGCCAGGCCGCGGCGCCGCCGGGGCCGAGGTCGGCGGTGCAGACCTCCTCCTTGCCCGAGGAGGTGCGCTTCCAGAGGGTGATGGTGTTGGCCTCGGTGCCGGTGGCGAGGATAAGGCTGCCGGCCACGGAGGTCTGGCCGTTGTCGCCGGCCATACCCACGAGGACGGTATTGGAGGGGCAGGAGTCGCCGATGTTCAGGTAGAGGCCGAGCGACCAGTCGTCGCCCTCGGAGAAGTTCCAGTCGCCGCCGTTGCCGTTGGACCACGGCTGGCCGTCGGAGAGAGCCCAGCCGTTCTCCACGCCGTCCTGGGTGTAGGCGGGGGAGGAGCCGGTGAGGTTGACCTTCTGGGTGGCGTCGTCGGCGGCGTTGACGTTCTGGGAGAACTCGTAGTGGAAACGCGGGGCGGGGAGCTGGGTGAGGTCACCGGCGATGGCGCCGGCGGAGTTGAGGGTGATGGTGCTGCCGTCGGCGAAGACGGTGCCCTCGGGCGCCTCCTGGCCCTCGGCGTTCACCACGGTGAAGGTGGCGGTGGGGTCGGCGCCCAGCACGGTGAAGGTATAAGGGAAGGGCAGGGTCTCCACCAGGTCGCCGCCCAGGACGATGCGGTAGTGGCCGGCGGGGATGAAGCCCTCGGGGAACCACTTCTCGAAGTCCGCGGCGGTGCGGTAGAAGATCTCGCCGCCCTCGCGGAGGCGGAAGTGGCTGACCGTCGCGTCCGACTGCGTGGCGGCGGTCGGGCGGGCGGAGGCCGCGTCGCTGGCCGTGCCGCCGAAGGCGACGTCGCCGGCGGTGAGCTCGGCGTAGGTGACGGTGACGGCCTGGGCGGTGACGGAGGTGAGGTCGCCGCCGTTGAGGGCGAGGTTGCCGATGGCGGCCGCGCGGTCGTCGCTGTTGTAGATGAGCTCGCCGCCGAGGACGGAGACGTCCGCGCCCTCGGGGATCTGGGTGAGGGTCTGCGCCCCGCCGCGCTGGACGAAGGCGGGGGCGGCCTCGCAGAGGATCGCGCCCTCGAAGAGGGCGGTGCCGGAGTTGAAGGTAACCTCCGCGCCCGAGCCGAGGTCGAGCGTGCCGGCGCCGGTGAGGTTGGCGATGGAGAGGAGGCCGGCGTCGACGAAGGCGGTGGTGCCGGACCGGAGGGTGAGGGCGAGGGTGTCGGTGGCGTTGTCCGCGCCGAAGGCGAGGGTGCCGGCCTCAAGGGTGAGGCGGCGGGCGCCGAGGGTGGCGCCCTCGAAGGCCAGCTCGCCCGCGCCGCGCTTGGTCAGCCCGCCCGTGCCGAGCACCTCGGCGGTGAAGGCGATGCCACCCTCGGCCTCGATGACGGAGTCGGCGGTGACCGTGACGGCGCCGGAGAGGATCGGGGTCGAGGTGCGGATCTGGATGGCGGCGATGCACCCACGGCCCGTGGGCTTGTCGAGGCCGATGTCGAGCGAGCGGTCGGTGCGGCCGCGGAAGACCATGACGTTGGTGCCCTCGGCGACGGTGGAGCGGCCATTGGAGACGCTCCCCCACCCCGCCTGGCTGCCGGCGGTCAGCACGCCGTTGACGTAGGAGTAGAAGACGCCCTGGCCGTCGTCGCCGCGGAGCTGGTGCGGCGCGAAGGAACCGCTGGCATCGGTGCTGCAATAGACGTAGACGTCGTAGCCGGCCTTGGCGATTGCCTCGGGGACGGTGAGGGAGACGTAGCGGGAGTCGATGCCGTTGCCGTCGTCGAGGTAACCCTTGAGGAAGGAGGTGGCGTTGCCGCTGTTGGTCCAGAAGGAGGCTTTCCAGTCCACGGTGAAGCCGTCGACCGTGCGGGTGGCGGAGCCGGCCACGGCGATGTCGCGGAGGTCCACGAAGGTGGGGTCGACGGAGCCGCTGTCGGTGGTGGTGTCCGTCCAGTACTCGCCGAGCATGGCGAGGAGGCCCGCGGAGGTGCCGTCGGGCACGGCGGCGCCGCTGGCGCCGTTGCCGCGCTGGCCCTCGGCGTTGAAGTTGACGGAGGCGACGGCGCGGGCGGTGCCGGCGGCGCTGTTGCGGAGGATGCCGCCGCCGAGGGTCAGCGGCTGGGCGCAGGCGTGGCCGGCGAGGTCGAAGACGCCGCCGGCGGGGACGGTGACCGCGCCCGTGCCGAGGGTGCCATCGCCGGCGAAGCGGAGGATGCCCGCGGCGGTCGTGCCGCCCGTGAAGTCGGAGCCCGCGCCGGTGAGGGCGACGTCCTGCCCGGCGTCCACGCGGACGGCGCCCTCGCCGGTGAGGGTGAGGGCGAACTCGGCGCCGTCGGCGCCGCGCGGCAGGAGGAGGGTGTCGGGGGCGAGCGTGACCGCGCCCTTCCCGGGGTCGGCGAGGGCGAGGGCGCCGGCGTTGAGGGCGAGGGCGCCGGTGCGCACCTCGGCCTCGGCGACGGTGAGGGCGTTGGGGCCGGCGAGGGTGAGGGTGGAGGCGCCGGCGGCGACGGTCAGCGCGGTGAGGGTGGGGACAGGCGCGTCGAGGGTGAGGGTGGCGTCCGCGGTGAGGTCGAGGCGGACGTTCGCGTAGGAGGGGAGCTCGGTGAGGAGGGCGGTCTTGGAGCCGGTCTCGTCGGTGAGCACCAGGGTGGAGGCCGTGGCGTCGCCGGAGAGGGTGGCGAGCCAGAGCTCGGAGGGCTCGTAGTCCATGCGGGCGACGATCTGCACGGCGGCGATGGAGGCGCGGGCGGACACGCCGCTGATGCGCTGGGGCTGGATCTTGACGGTCTCACCCGAGACGCCGGGGATGCGGATGAGGTTGTAGCCCAGGAGGATGGGGTCGGTCTGCGGGTCGCCCCACGGCGTGTGGGAGGCGGCGACGGCGGCCTCGGAGCCGTTCATGTAGTAATGCTTGGTGGCGTCGTCGTTGAGGATGACCGAGCCGTTGAGGTCCCAGTCGTTGGCGGACATGTAGACGTAGACGTCGTAGGTGTCGTAGGGGATGCCGCTGACGGTGACGACAGGCTTGACGGCGGCGTCGTTGTTGTTGTCGAGGAGGGTGCCGCGGAGGAGCGGGTCGCCGCTCGCGGGGCGGCTGGTGTCCTCCGTGCTTCGGGCCTGGACGTTGACGGTGACGGGGCGGCCCTGGGAGTCGGTGCGGTCGCCGGTCCAATTGATGTCCCCGTCGGAGAAGCCGAGGCTGCTCCACTGGGCGCCGTCGAAGGGCACGTACCCATAGGTCGTGCCGGCGGCGATGGGGTCGGTGGAGTGATAGAAGTTGAGGTTGATGGCGGCGGCGGGGACGCGCTCGACGATCTGCACGGCGGAGATGTTCCCGCGGCCGTTGCCGGAGCCGCGGTGGGAGGTCACCTTGAAGGTGGAGCCGGAGAGATTGGCGATGCGCATCACCGTCTTGCCCAAGGTGGGGGTCGTGACGGAGCCATCGGCGACGCCCCAGTAGGTGTTGGAGGTGGCGGTGACAGCCTCGGTCGCGCCCTCGGGCATATAGTAATAGGTGGAGGCGTCGTCGTTCAGCGTCACGGAGCTGATGTTGTTCCAGCCGCTCGACGGCATGTAGAGGTAGACGTCGTAGGTGTCATAGGGGATGCCACTGACGGTGACGGTGGCGGCGCCGTCCGAGGCATCGCCCAGGGAGGAGTGCAGCAGCGGATGGGAGTAGCCGGACTCGTTGTAGATACCATTTCCGTTGGTGGCGGAGACGGTGATGCCCTCGACGCCCGCGGAGTCCGTGACGTCCTCGAAGGTGGCGGAGGTCGCCTCATCGTTCGGGAAGGAGAGCTGGTTCCACTTGTCCGTGTCGAAGGGCACGACGCCATAGAAGCGGCCCTCCTCCAGGTTGTGGGAGGCCTCCGGGCTGGTGAAGTCGATGTTGATGGCGTCGCCGTCGGAGAGGGAGAGGCCGGCGGCGTCCTCCTGGAGGACGAAGGAGATGTTGGGGATGGCGGAGGTGTTGTTGGCGGCGTAGAAGCCGATGGCGCCGCCGTCGCCGGGATAGGTCTCGTAACGGACGGTCACATGGGAGGCGGTGCTGAAGGCGGAGCCGATCTCGGGGACGGTGTCGGCGGGGACAAAGTGGCCCTGGTACTGCTCGGAGAGGGAGACCTTGGTGCCGGCGGGAAAGGTGTAGACGGTGGAGCAGGCGGCGTTGGAGGGCGTCGGCTCGGAGGGGTCGGAGACGGCGGCGACGTTGCCGGCGGAGTCGACGAGGACGAGGCGGACGGCGTTGGCATTGTTGCTGCCGCCGAAGTGCCAGCCGACGGCGGCGGAGCGGAGGATTGCCTCGCCGGGCATGAGGCCGGGCTTGCCGGGGCCCTCGTGGCGGAGGTTGCCGAAGTTAACGTTGAAGTGGCTCCAGTTGCCTGCGTCGTACTTCGAGGAGCCGTCGGGGCCGAAGGCCGTCCACTTGGTCTCGGCGTCGGCCTCGGGGCCGGGGGGCACGCCGATGGGGTTCTCGGCGAGCCAGGCGATCTCCTCGGCGGTGAGGGAGCGGGCGAAGAGGCCGAACTCGTCGATGTCGAGGTCGTCGTAGTTGCGGACGCACTCGCCGTTGACGGTTCCGGTGGCGGTGACCGCGCCGGGGATGGAATCGAAGCCGCGGCCGATGAGGAGGTGGGTCATCTGGCCCTCGGGCACGCGGCTGGCGCCGTACCAGCAGCCCTTCTTCTCGCCGTCGATGTAGCAGTCGAGGCCGGCCTTGCCGGTGCCGTCGCCGTCGACGTCGGGGTTGTAGACGATGGCGACGTGGTGCCACTCGCCCTGCGGGCTGGAGTTGTAGACGGAGTATTCCTCGCCGTCGGCGTCGTCGTCCCAGTCGCCGTTGTCGAACATCGACCACTGGTAGGTGCCGCCGTAGCGGCCGAGGCCGTAGATCTGCCCGCCGACGACGAAGGAGATGAAGCGGCGGCCGTTGCCGGAAGAGTCCTCGTTGATGCGCAGGAAGAAAGAGAGGGTGAAGCCGGTGTCGCTGCCGCAGCCGAGGCCGGTGGGGTTGAAGAGGTAGAGGCCGTCGGAGTTGGTATTGGCATTCAGGCCGCTGATGGCGACGCCGCTCTTGTAGGCGTTGTCGCCGAAGCGGCCCTCGCCGGCGGCGACGAGGCGGCGGTAGGCGTCGCCGAGGTCGGAGGCGATGGCCAGGGCGCGGCCACCGACGCCGACATCGATGGGCGCGACGTCGCGGGACTCGACGGAGTCGAGCTCGTCGAAATGGAAGGCGTGGAGGAGGCCGGAGCCGGCCTCGGCGACGTCGGCCTCCTCGACGATCTGGAAGCCCTGCAGCTGGCTGTTGCGGTCGCCGCCGGTGGTCTCGAAGGTGAGGGAGGAGGCGGTGAGGCCGGGGATGACCATCACGCCGATGCCCTCCTGGCCGACGATGCCGGCCTGGCCGTAGGCGCCCCAGTCCTCCGTGCCGATGGCGAGCTTGCCATCCTTATAAGTATAGGATGTGGTGGCGCCGCCGGCCGTAACCTTCACGGCGCCGATCTTCCTGCCGTCGGGATCCAAGCCCTTGTCCTTGCCCAGGTAGAGGACGAGGGAGTAGGTGCCGTAGGGGATGCCGTTGAGGGCGACGCGGGCGTTGCACTGGGTGTAGGGCGTGTCGGTGTCGAAGGGCGGGAGGGCGGCGTTGTTGCCGCCCGACCTGTCGATGCTCATGTTGCCGGAGACGCGGGTGAGGGCCATGGTCATGCCCGCGACCACCGCGCCGTCGCGGTCGATGACCGAGCCGGCCGCGAGGGTCTGCGCGTGGGAGGTGAGTTTGTTCCAGCCGGAGCCGTGGAGGGCGCGGCCATCCATGCCGTAGAGGGCGTCGTCATCCCAGGCGGAGCCGCTCTTCTGGAAGACGAAGCCGACGGAGCCGGTGCCGGCGGCGAGGGGCTCGTGCCAGGTGGCGGACTGCTCGACGAGCTGGACGCCGCGGAACATCGTGCGGGCGGAGGTGTTGTTCCCGCCGTTGTTCTTCCAGGAGATGTTGAAGGAGAAGTTGCCGTTGGCGTCGGGGGTCAGGTTGGGGATGACCATGACGCCGCTGCCCACCTCGTTGCTCCAGGCGATGGAGGGGTCGCCCCAGAGGCCCTCCTTGGAGGTCTGGTCGCCCTCGGTCTCGACGATGCTCAGCTTGCCATCGACGTAGGTGTACTTGATGTTGCGCTTGACAGGGGAGCCGCCATCGGTGCCGACGTTCCAGGTCTGGTTGACGACCACGGGGTCGTGGCCGTCCTCATGGGCGGTGTAGATGCCGCGGCCGAGGTAGAGGACGGCGGTGAACTTCGCGTAGGGGACGCCCGTTACGGTGAACTCATCGAAGGTGTCCGAGCCGATGTCGCCGCGGTTCCCGTTCTTGCTCTTGAGGACGGCCATGGTCTGGGTGCCTTCCTGGAGGAGGCAGTAGCCGCGGGCCATGACGGTGTCCTTGGCGGTGTAGTCGGGGGAATCCTCGGCTGTAACAGCCAGGAGGTCGCCGTGGTTGGCGGCGACGGTGAAGGTCATGCCCTCGACCTCCGCGCCGGTGTTGTCATGGGCGGACTCGAGGGTGTAGGCGCCGGTGCCGGAGACGGCGAGGTTGTTCCAGCCGTCACCGGAGACCTGGTAGGGGGCGATGCCGTAGAGGCCGGTGCCGGAGAGGTCCTTGGCGCCGGATTGGCCGCAGGCACCGAGGACGAAGCTGACGCTCCGGCCGGTGAGGGCGGGGTCGATGGCGGTGGAATCCTCGTAGGCCACCGCGGGGTCGCCCTGGAAGTCGCGCCACGGATAGAGGTTGGCGGAGTCGGCATAGCTGTTGGTGCTGGTGGTGGAGGCGCTGCCGAAGTAGGCGGTGCCGCCGCCGAGGGTGGCGAAGTTCTGGCGGTCGAAGGTCTCCCAGGTGGCGCCGTCGGCGGAGACCTCGACGGTCCACTCGATGGGGTTGCGGGGGCCGTGGTCGGCAAGCTGGATGCGGTAGCCGTCGAAGGCGACGGGCTTGCCAAAGTTGGCGGTGAAGGTGGTGGGGGAGGAGGCGCCCCACCCCTTCTCGTTGGAGGTGCCGCCGCGGTGGCAAAACTCGTCGTCGAGGATGTTCGTCCACGCGCAATTGCTCTGGGTGGAGCTGCCGGAGACGGTGATGCCGGTGCCGGGGAGGACGGGCCTTCCTTTATGAAGGGGGGTGAAGAGGCCGAGCGCCAGATTATCGCTGGGGACGACGTCGGAGGTGAAGCGGATGTACTGCCAGGCGCGGGCCTGTTTGCCGGCGGGGATCTCCCACTCGGGCTCCGGCACGATGATCAGCGAGGCGTAGGGCTGCGGCACGTCGTCCGGTGTGGCATAGGCGTGGGTGTCCCAGACCGCCCAGTCGGTGCCGTTCTCGGAAATCTCGACGCGCCAGGCCAAGGGCATCTGGGAGCGCTGGGCCTGGAAGGTGATGAGATAGCGATCGATTGTCTTCACCGAGCCCATGTCGCAGGTAACGATGAAGGGCTTGGTCGGGTCCAGGTCGGCAGCGGCGATGAAGCAGCAGTCGTCGTCGTAGAGGCCGTTGACGAGGTGGTCGACGGTGTGGGCGCCGGTGATGGTGTAGTTGGCCTCCACCGAGGTGGTGGAGCCAAAGGCGTCGGTGCAACCCAAGAAGGCGCGGAACTCACCGATGGCGAAGCCGTAATCCGTGTTGGAGCCGCCGCAGTTGTTGCCGGCGGTCTGCCACTGAGGAATAATGAGGCGAATGTAACGGGCGGAGACGGAAGGAGGCGGGGTGAGATCGCGCTCGACGTCGGCGAAGGGGTCGGGGACGTTCTCGACGCCGTGATAGTCCACGCGGTCGACGCGCACCCAGGTGCTGTTGTCGTCGGAGATCTCGACGGTCCAGGCGACAGGGTGGCGGTAGCGGACGTCGGCCATCGTCAGGATGTAGCGGGTGAGGTCCACGCCGCCGTCGCCGAAGTCGAAGGTGAAGGAGGGGAGGGTGATGCCGGAGAGGCCGGAGACGGCGCTGGCGGCGACCCAGAACTTGTCGTTGTTCCCCTGGCCGTACTGGCCGTTGAGGAGGTGATCCTCCTCGGTGCTGGAGTTGTAGCCGTCGATGTTGGCGGAGACGCTCTTGGGGTCGACCTGCTCATCGCCGTTGAAGAAGCGCATCTCGCCGATGGCGAAGCCGTAGGGGTCGGTGGAACTGCCGCCGCCGGCGTTCTCCGAGCTGGTCTGCGCATGGGTGACGCTCACGCGGAGGTACCGCGCGTGGAGGGCCCCCTCGGCCTCCTGGCCCCGGGCCTGGTTCGGGAGGGCGACGCTAAGGCCCGTGAGCGCAAGGAGATAAAATCCACCGATGACGCCGCGGGATGCCGACGCCCCGAAAAGCTTCCGCAGAAAAGTCTTCATTGCGTACCTCATATCACAGTCATACTTTAGCAAAACCGCTGGCCTGTGCAAACTGTTTTTGAGGATTCGGGCCACGCGGGGGGAGAGATCACGAAGGGCACAAAGGGGGACACGGAGGCACACGAAGCACGACGAAAAAATCACAACGGGCACAATGGGCACAAAGGGGGGCGCGGGCGTGGCCCGCGCAGGACGGGATGGACAGCGGGGGCACGAGCACCTCGGATGAGGCTTGGCGGCTCGCCCGAGGTGGATCAGCGGCTGACTCTCGGTGGATCAGCCGCTGACCCGAGGTGGATCGGCGGCTGAGCCTCCTTGGTTCAACCGCAAAGACGCAAGGGGGCGCGGGAGGCTTGCGGGCTCCGCCGGTCGCTCTGCGGGCTTCGCCCGCTGACCGCTCCCTACCGCCCTCGCCTCCCGC
>CASEMS010000024.1 GCA_949288955.1 uncultured Lentisphaeraceae bacterium | reverse complement strand
ATAAACGCTTTTATGCGGAAGCTGACCTCTGATACCACCAAGCCTCCAAGCCTCTAAACTTCCAAACTTCCCGATTCCCATGGCTAAAATCAAGCATACAAAGACGGAGCTCAAGGCGCAGACGGATGCGCTGAAGCGTTTCCAACGCTTCCTGCCCATGCTGCAACTGAAGAAACAGCAGCTCCAGGCCGAGATCGCCGGTATCACCGCGAAACTGGGCGAGGTGCAGCGGCGCGAGGCAGAGGCGCGCAAACGTCTCGACGCTTGGGTGGCGCTCTATGCCGACGCCGAGGTGCGCCCCGAGGCGCTCGTCGCCTTCAAGGGCGTCCGCACGGCGCAGGGCAACATCGCCGGCGTGGCCATCCCCCTCTATGAGGGCATCGACGCCGAACCCGCGCCGCTCGACCCCTATCGCACACCGGCCTGGACCGACGACGCCCAGACCATGCTCGCCGACCTCATGGCCCTCAAGGCCGAGGGCGACGTGCTCCGCAAGCAACGCGCGGCCATCGAGGAGGAACTCCACACCACCGGCCAGCGCGTCAATCTCTTCGAGAAGGTGAAGATCCCGGAGTGCAAGGAGAACATCCGCGTCATCCGTATCTTCATCGGCGACGAGCAGACCGCCGCCGTCGTGCGCGGCAAAATCGCCAAAGGCCGCACGCCCAAGCAGAAGGAGGCCGAATGATTGTCCCGATGTCCCGCCTGACCTTGCTGTGCGCGGCCTCGGAGCGGCTGCCCGCGCTCAACGCGCTCCGCGCCCTGGGGTGCGTCCACGTGGGGCTTGAGGTCCGCGACGGCGAGGGCATCCGCCGCGCCGCCGCCAAGGTCGCCGCCGCCGAACAGGCCCTCCGCGCGCTCGACGCGGCCAAGAAGGACGGCGCCTTCGTCTTCAAGCCCGAGGCCGGCTCGCCCATCGCCGCGATGGACGCCGCCGCGCTCCTCACCGCCGCCCGCCAGGCCGCAGACCCCACCTCCGCCGCCGACGTGAACCGACTCGCCGCGCTTGCCACGCGCTTGGACGAGGAGGCCTTCGCCGCCACCCTCACCCTCCGCCGCTACGCACCCTTCGGCGAGGTCGATCCCGCCACCCTCGCGGCCCTCGCGGCGGGGGGCATCCGCGTTACGCTCTTCAAGGCTCCCGCCAAGGCCGCCGCCACGTTCGGCCCCGATGCCTATCCCTTCCGCACCGAGGCCGGCTTCACCTACGGCGCATGGATCTCCGACGCGCCCCTCCCCGCCGTCTGCGAGGCCATCCCGCCCCCCGAGACCTCCACCGCCGCCCTGCGCCTCCGCGCCGCCGAATCCTCCGAGGCCGCCTCCGCGCTCAAGGCCCGCCTGGCCGCCTGCGACGCCCTGCGCCCAGCGCTCCGCCGCGAGGCCGCCGCCGCATCCGCCGACCGCACCGCCGCTGAGGTCGCCGCCAACCTGCGCGACGTGGGCGAGGTGGCCTATCTCCGCGGCTACGTCCCCACCCGCGCCACCGAGGCCCTCCTCGCCAAAGCCAAGGCCGAGGGGTGGGGCATCGTCACCGAGGCGCCCGACCCCGACGACCCCAACGTGCCCGTCCTGCTCGAACCTCCGCGCGGGTTCCGCGCCATCGGCGTGGTCTTCAAGGGCCTCGGCATTCTGCCCGGTTACTCCGAGGGCGACGTCTCCATCCCCTTCTACGCCTTCTTCTCCCTCTTCTTCGCCATGCTCGTGGGCGACGCCGGCTACGGCGCGCTCATGCTCGCGGCCACCCTTGCCGCCGCCATCGGCCTCCGCCATAAACCCGCCGCCCGCCCCGCCCTCGTGGTCTTCGCCGTCTTCAGCCTGGCCACCATCCTCTGGGGCGTCCTCTCGGGCACCTATTTTGGCATCGCGAAGGATGCGCTCCCCGCCTGCCTCGCCCAACTCCCCACCGTCGGCTGGCTGGGTCAGGACGCCAACATGATGTTCCTCTGCTTCCTCATCGGCGCCGTGCACCTCTCGCTCGCGCGCGTCTGGAACGCCATCCTCCTTGCCCCCGGCATCAAGGCGCTGGGTGAGATCGGGTGGCTGGGCGTCACCTGGGCCATGTTCCTGATTGTCTGCGGCATTGTGGTCGAGTGGTTCACGCAGCCCGATTGGGCGTGGTGGCTCCTCGGCGGCGGCGTCGCGCTCATCCTCGTCCCGCTCGTCAAAGACATCCGGCACGAAGGCGTCAGCATCGGCATGTTGCCCCTCAACGTCATCAGCGCGATGGGCGACATCATCAGCTACGTCCGCCTCTTCGCCGTCGGCCTCGCCTCCGTCAAGGTCGCCGAGAACTTCAACGCGATGGCCCTCGGGGTCGACCTCCCCCTCGTCCTCCGCGCGCTTGCCATCGTGGCCATCCTCCTCGTCGGGCACGGCCTCAACCTCGCGATGGGCGCGCTTTCCGTGCTCGTCCACGCCGTCCGCCTCAACACGCTGGAGTTCTCCAACGCCAAAGGCATCACCTGGTCCGGCCAGCCCTACGCCCCCTTCTGCCAACCCCAACAACAGTAATAGCAAAGGAAACACACACCATGGACACCAACATCGCACTCGGCATCGCCGGCGCCGTCGCCTGCCTGGCACTCTCCGGCCTCGGTTCCGCCATCGGCACGGGCTTCGCCGCCGCCGGCGCCATCGGCGCCTGGAAGAAATGCTACGCGCAGAACCGCCCCGCGCCCTTCCTCCTCCTGGCCTACGTCGGCGCCCCCATCACCCAGACGCTCTACGGGATGATCCTCATGTTCACCATGATCGCCACCATCACCGGCACCTTCACCGCGGACGCCATCGCCGCCCTTGAGCCCGAGCGCCTCGCCTTCCTGAAAGGCCTGGGGATGACCGTCGCCGAGAACGCCTCCTCGGCCCTTCCCTTCGCGGGCATCGGGATGCTCATCCTCGGCATCTTCGCCGGCGCGGGCATCGGCATGTCCGCCATCTTCCAAGGCCGCGCCGGCGGCTGCTCCGCCGACGCCCACGGCGAGACCGGCCAAGGCCTCACCAACAACCTCGCCGCCCTCGGCGTCATCGAGACCACGGCCATCTTCATCATGGTCTTCACCCTCATCGCCGTCGTCGGCCTCGCCGCCTGAGTCTTGCCTGTCATTTGGATGCAAAGCCCCCGCCGTTTTCCACGGCGGGGGCTTTTTTTGTGCCTGTGCGGTCAGACCCTTATCCTTTGGCGGCCTTGCGCAGACGCTCCGCCTCCTTGCGCAACGGCGGGACGATGTGCGCGTAGATACGCTTCCAGGCCGGACAGAGGAAGGAAAGCGTCCGCGGATCCGCCGCGGGGTCGTGCCCCGTTCGGTTTTTGGGGCAATCCCCCTCGCAGAAGCGCCGCCACGCGCACCCCTCGCAGGCGGCGTTCACCGTCCGTTTGCGCGCGCCGAAAGCGGCGTGAAGGGGATTCTCCCAGATCTCGTCCCAGTCATTCTCCAAGAGATTGCCCAACTTCAGCTCGGGCCGCACGAAGAAGTCGCAGGGATAGACATCGCCGGTGTGCTCCACCACCACATACTCCCGGCAGTCGCACCCCATCGAGCAGCTGTTCGCGTTCCCCGTCAGCATCTTCGCCACCACGCTGTCGAAGAGCCGCACCGAGACCGTACGCATATCCTGGGCGTACCATTCATCGAAGACCGCCAGCACGAAATCCGCCCACTCATCCGGGCCGATCGCATACGGCAGAGGCGCGCCATCGGCCCCGAACTCCACGCACTCGATGAACTGCATGAACCGGCACCCCAACGTGTCGCGCAGATACCGATAAGTCCCCACCGGGTCATGCACGTTGCTCTGCGAGACCAAGGTCAGCAGATTATGCTCCACCCCCGCCTCCCGAAGCAACGCCAAGCCCCGCATCACCGCCGCGTGGCTCCCATGACCCGCCGCATCCGGACGCCGCAGGTCATGCGCCGCCGCCGGCCCATCCACGCTCACCCCCAACAAAAACCGGTTCTCCGCGAAGAAACGCGCCAACGACGGCGTGAGCAGCGTGCCGTTCGTCTGCACGCAATTCGTGATCTGCGCCCCCGGGCGCGCATAGCGCCGTTGCAGCCGCACCAACGTGCGGTAAAAATCCTCCCCCATCAGGAGCGGCTCCCCCCCCTGGAACGCGAACGTGTGCGCCGGGAACGGCAACGCCAGAAACCCCCGCACCAGGCGCGTCAGCGTCGCCTCATCCATCCGATGCGCCGTCCGCCCCGAGTAAAGCGCCGCCTTCCCCAGATAAAAACAGTACTGACAGCGTAGATTGCAATCCGCGCCCGCCGGCTTGATCAGCAACGAAAAAGGTCTCATGCCCTCTATTATACAAGAAGCCCACCCACCGTCGCCGCCCATCCCCCCTCCCTCACCCCTCTCCCAGGCAACCCTTGCAGACCCCCCAGCCGCCGACCCAAGGAGGATCAGCCCCCGCCCCGAGGTGGATCAGCCGCTGAGCCGAGGTGGATCAGCCGCCGATCCGAGGAGACTCCGCCGCCAATCAGCCAATCAGCGAATCAGCCAATCAGCCCTCCCCTTTGCTATACTATCGACAGGAAGGCACACGCGGAGATGGATGGCGAGGATTCTTTGGAGATGACGTTGCGGCGTTGGGGCGATGCGCTCGTGGGCGTGTTGCTCGCCGACCGCGCGATGGGGCGGCCCATCCGCTGGGCCACGGACAGCTTCGCCGCGTTGGGGAAAGGGTTCGGGCGGTGGGAGGCGATGACCCCGGCGCGGGTGCGGCGGGCCGTGCGGCTGGGGGCACTGCGGCCCCGCGCGGCCAAAGCCGCGCACGAGCGCCAGGCGCGGGTGCGGGCGCATGGCGAGGTCTTCACCCCGGCCTGGGTCTGCAAGCGGATGACGGACGTGGCGGACGCGCCGTGGCTCCGCGAGGCCTCCGCCGCGTCCCAGCCGGATATGTTCCTCCGCGCCGCGTTGCCGCCCACCTCGCTCCGCTTCCGCCCGCGTCGGCGTTGGAAGGACTACGTGCGCCAGCGGCGGCTGGAGATCACCTGCGGGGAGGCGCCCTTTCTGACGGCGCGTTACGACGCCGCCTCCGGCGAGCCCATCCCGTGGGAGCAACGCTATGGCTTCCTTGACCGCAAGCTCCGAGCCCTGCCCACGTGCCTCAACCGTGCGGCCTGGCGGCTGTGGGCGGAACAGGCCTTCGCGGCGACCTATGGTTATGAGTACCAGGGGGACAACCTTTTCCTGGCGCGCGTGAACCTGCTCCTGACCTTCGAGGAGGCTCACCGCGTCCGTTGGGGTGGGGCACCCGCCCCCGAGGCCTTGGCCGCCATCGCCGAGACGCTCTCGTGGAACCTCTGGCAGATGGATGGGCTGACGGGCCTGCCGCCCTGCGAGGCCACCTCCGCGGAGGACGACCTCTTCGCGTCCGCCCCCACCGAACCGCCCCCGCGCCCCTGCCGCCTCCGCGTGGCGGGGCAGAAATGCACCCTTGCCGCTGTGAAAGGAGAACGCACCATGAAGTTTGACTTCATCATCGGCAACCCGCCTTACCAGGGGGAGGCCAAGGGTCTCAATGCCACCTACACCCCCCCCTATACCCTAGTTTTATCAGCGAGGCCTACACGCTCTCGGATCGCGTGGAGCTGATCCAC
The DNA here is from genome assembly GCA_949288955.1 of uncultured Lentisphaeraceae bacterium. Taxonomy (GTDB): domain Bacteria; phylum Verrucomicrobiota; class Kiritimatiellia; order RFP12; family DVOR01; genus Spyradenecus. The sequence continues at coordinate 21,928 of CASEMS010000024.1, read as the reverse complement.
CCCGCGCGTTTCCTCTTCAACGCCGGCAGCACGCCCAAGGCGTGGAATGAGCAAATGCTTGCCGACCCCTGTCTCCGCGTGGAGTGGTACGAGGCGGACAGCGGCAAGGTCTTTCCCGGGACGGACATCAAAGGTGGCGTGGCGGTAACCTACCGCGATGCCAAGCGTAAGCTGGGGCCAATCGGCACCTTCATTGTGGATGAGACACTCCGGGCCATCAAACAAAAGGTCTGTAACCATAAAGGATTTCACTCTTTTGCTGACAGTGTCTTCTCCAGAACAATCTATCGACTGACGGAGGGCTTACATCAAGAACACCCAGAGGCAAAGGCACAACTTAGCCAAGGGCATTTGTATGATATGTCGACCAACATTTTTGAGCTTCTGCCGCAGGTATTCTTTGCGTGGGAGCCGGAGGATGCGGCGAGCGGGAAGGCTTACATTCGGATTTATGGTCGCTTAGGGAATGAACGTGTCTTCCGTTGGATTCGGAAAGACTACGTGAACGAACCGGAGAACCTTCCTAACTGGAAGGTTGTCTTACCGAAGTCAAATGGCTCGGGAACCCTCGGAGAGGTGCTCACGACCCCGATAATCGGCGAGCCGATGGTCGGCTCGACCGAGACCTTCATCTCAATTGGGAACTTCGGGACGCAAGCGGAGGCTGAGGCGTGCCTAAAGTATGTGAAGACGAAGTTCGCCCGCGTCATGCTGGGGGTTCTCAAAGTAACCCAAGATAATCCGCCGGACAAGTGGGCGTATGTGCCGTTACAGGACTTCACGTCCAAGTCGGACATTGACTGGTCGCAAAGCGTGGCGGGGATTGACCGGCAGTTGTACAGGAAGTATGGGCTGTCGGAGGAAGAGGTGGCGTTCATCGAGAGCAAGGTGAAGGAGATGGCGTGATGGAGACGGAGAAGCGGACGTTGGAGCGGCCTGAGCTGAAGAGTTACGCGGAGGCGGATCCGCGGATCTACGCGTATCAGACGCCGGGGGTGGCGAAGCATGTGGGGTGGACGAAGATCGGGGAGACGTGGACGCAGACGGTGGAGGCGCGGATCCGCCAGCAGACGCAGACGGCGGGGCTGGATTGGGAACTGTGTTGGGAGCGTCCGGCGCGGTTCGTGGATGGGGCGTTCTTCCATGACCGGGACTTCCATGCCTATCTGGAGGGGGAGCGTGGGGTGGAGCGGGAGCGGGACGCGAAGACGGGGCGGCCATTGGAGTGGTTCCATCTCGGCGGGGGGGAGGCGTTGGGGCACTTCGAGACCTTCGCGGGGCGGGGATTGGCGAAGGATGGGAAGGGGAAGACCTATGTGCTGCGCCATGAGCAGGCGGAGGCGGTGCAGCGGACGCTGGATTATTTCGCGGGTGGGGGAAAAGCCTTCCTGTGGAACGCGAAGCCGCGCTTCGGCAAGACGTTGGCGGCGTATCACCTGGTGCGGCGGATGAAGTGCTTGAAGGTGCTGGTGGTGACGAACCGGCCGGCGGTGTCGGCGGGGTGGGCGGATGATTTCCGGGCGTTCATCGGATGGCAGGCGCGGGAGCCGCGGTTGGCGTTCGTCTCGGAGAACGAGGAGGTGCGGCGGCGGCCGGATGTGCATTCGCGGAGGGGCTTCCTGGATTTGGCGGAGGCGGAGGGCTTCGTGGCCTTCGAGTCGCTGCAGGGGCTGAAGGGGGCGAAGTGCTTCGGGGGGCGGTACGAGAAGCTGCGGTGGATGTCGCAGATTGAGTTTGACCTGCTCATCATCGACGAGGCGCACGAGGGGACCGCGACGGAGAAGACGGAGTTCGCCATCGAGCGGATCCGGCACAAGCACCGCCTGCACCTTTCGGGGACGCCCTTCAAGCAGTTGGCGCGGGGGGAGTTCCGGCCGGAGCAGACCTTCACGTGGAGCTATGTGGATGAGCAGGCGGCGAAGGAGGATTGGGCGAAGACCTCGCCGGGGGAGACGAACCCCTATGAGCGGATGCCGCGTCTGCGGATGTATACCTACGCGCTCTCGCCGATGGTGGAGGCGAAGGCGCGGGCGGGGTTCGACGAGGAGCACCTGTATGCCTTTGACCTGAACGAGTTCTTCAAGACGAAGGCGGATGGGCGCTTCCTTTACGAGGAGAAGGTGCGCGCCTTCCTGCGGGCGCTCGCCACGCAGGAGAAGTATCCCTTCTCGACGCCGGCGTTGCGGGAGGAGCTGCGCCACACCATCTGGCTCTTCAACCGGGTGGCGAGCGTGAAGGCGTTGGCGAGGTTGCTGAGGGAGGAGGGGAGCGCCTTTGCTGATTACGAGGTAATCATCGCGGCGGGGGACGGCAGGGGCGTGGACGAGGAGGAGGAGGTCATCTCGGAGACCGCACTGCGACGGGTGAAGCAGGCCATCGCGTCGAGCGGGAAGCCGACGATCACGCTTTCGGTGGGGCAGCTGACGGTGGGGGTGACGGTGCCGGAGTGGACGGGAATCCTGATGCTGAACACCTGCAAGAGCCCGGCGGCTTACTTCCAGGCGACCTTCCGCGTGCAGAACCCGCACGAGGCGGTGCGTGACGGCAAGGCGTGGCTGAAGCGCGAGGCCTACGTCTTTGACTTCGACCCGACGCGGACGCTGACGCTCTTTGAGCAGTTGGCGAACGAGACGGTGCCGGTGGCGGAGGAGGCCGGGGAGGGGGCGTCGGGGCGGCGCGCGCGGAAGATTCGCAGGCTGCTGAACTTCTTCCCGGTCATCGGCGAGGACAGGGAGGGGCGGATGGTGGAGCTGGACGTGGGGGACGTACTCTCCATCCCGCGGCGCATGAAGTGCCAGGAGGTGGTGCGGCAGGGCTTCATGTGCAATTTCCTCTTCCACAATCTCAACCTCTTCGGGAGCGGGGCGGCGGTCTACGAGCGGATCCTCAACAAGATGCCCGAGGCGAAGGCCTTTCAGGGCACGAAGCGGGCGCCGGAGGCGGTCGCTCTCGGCGGCGTGCAGGTGGACGAGGCGGGCAACGCGACGGTGCCGGAGGAGACGGTGGTGGGGACGGCGAAGGGACTCTTCGGCGACAAACTCTATGGCGAGGAGGTGGTGATGCCGCCGTTGGCGGTGGGCGAGCCCGATGCGCCGGAGGCGGACGCGGACTTGGTTGGGGCGGTGATGGGGCAGGTGCAGCCGACCATCGTGGAGGTGGCGACGCAGGGATTGCCCAAATCCGCGCAAAAGCGTGTGGCGCGGCAGGTGGAGCAGGGGTTGCGCGAGGTCGTCGAGGAGACCACGCGCGCCAACAGGCACGCCGTGGCCGACGCGGAGAACGCGCACGTCGCGGCGATGGCCGCCGCACCGGACGAGGCAACGCGGCGGCAGTTGGAGCAGGAACATACGCAGACCCTCGCGAATCTGGAACGCGAGGGGCAGGAGAAGGTGGAGGCGGCCGTGCGCGATTACGTGAACGGCCTGCCGGAGAGGGCCACGGGACTGGCGCTCACCGAACAGGCCGAGGCGACCAAGGAGACGGCCGAGGACCGTATCCGCGACCGTCTGCGCGGCTTCGCCCGCACCATCCCCAGCTTCCTCATGGCCTACGGCGACGACACGCTGACCTTGGCGAACTTCGACCGGAAGGTCGAGGCGGAGACCTTCAAGGAGCTCACAGGCATCACGTTGGAGGAGTTCCGGCTGTTGCGCGATGGCGGGGAGATGGATGGGGAGCGCGTGGAGGGGCATGTCTTCGATGAGACGGTCTTCAACGACTCCGTGAGGGAGTTTCTGGCGAAGAAGCGAGAGCTGGCGGACTACTTCGACGGCGCGCAGAAGGAGGACATCTTCGACTACATCCCCCAGCAGAAGACCAATCAGGTCTTCACCCCCCGCGCGGTCGTCGTGCGGATGGTGGACGCCTTGGAGCGGGAGAACCCCGGGTGCTTCGACGACCCCACGCACACCTTCGCCGACCTCTACGCGAAGTCCGGTCTTTTCCTTGCCGAAATCGCCAAGCGGCTCTACCGCAGCGCGGCGATGCGGCGGCATTTCCCCGACGACAAGGCCCGCCGGGAGCATATCTTTACGTGCCAACTCTATGGGATGGCGCCCACGCGCATCATCCATCGCATTGTCCTGGCCTATCTCTTGGGCTTCGACGAGGCGTTGCGCCAGCGCGTGGGGGAGACGCACATCGTCCAAGCCGATGCGGCAGAGGCCGCCCAGAAGGGGAAGCTGACGGAGTTGGTGCGGGAAACGTTCGGCTGACTGTGTCTGCCTAAGGTTCCTTGGATCGACTTTGGTGAGGTGGGCGCGTAACCTCTCCAGTACGTTATGGGTTTATGTTGTAACTCCAGTTTGGGTTGGGGTGGGGGACGGGTTGGAGAAGTTGTGGTATGCTATGGGGCATGAAGATTCTGGTGATTGGAAACGGCGGGCGGGAGCACGCCATCGTTTGGAGGTTGGCCCGGGACGCGGGTGGCCATACGCTTTTCTGCGCGCCCGGGAACGCCGGCACGGCGGCTTTGGCGACGAACCTGCCTATCGGGGCGGAGGATTTGCCGGCCATCGTGGCATGGGCGAAGGCGAACCGTCCGGATCTGACGGTGGTGGGGCCGGAGGCACCGTTGTGCGCGGGGCTGACGGATCTGTTGGAGGCGGAGGGGCTGCGGGTCTTCGGGCCTTGCAGGGAGGCCGCGCGGTTGGAGGGGAGCAAGGCCTTCTCGAAGGAGGTGATGGTGGCGGCGGGGGTGCCGACGGCGCGGGCGGAGGTCTTCACGGACTCGGCCTCGGCCATCGCGGCGTTGGGAGGCTTCGGGTTGCCGGTGGTGGTCAAGGCGGATGGCTTGGCGGCGGGTAAGGGCGTCATCATCGCCCAGACCCGGGCGGAGGCCGAGGCCGCGATCCACGACATGCTCGACGGCGGGCGTTTCGGCACGGCGGGGGCGGAGGTGCTCATCGAGGAGTTTCTGGAGGGGGAGGAGGCCTCGGTCTTCGCGCTCTGCGACGGCGAGCGCGTGGCGCTCCTGCCGGCGGCGCAAGACCATAAGCGCGTGAATGACAACGACGAGGGGCCGAACACGGGGGGCATGGGTGCCTACACGCCCGCGCCGATCGCCACGCCCGAGGTGATGGAGGTGGTGCGCACGCAGGTGGTGCTGCCGACGCTCCGGGAACTGCGCAAGCGTGGCATCGTCTATAAGGGCGTGCTTTTCTGCGGATTGATGATTGGCCCGAAGGGCGTGCGCGTGTTGGAGTTCAATTGTCGTTTCGGCGACCCGGAGACGGAGGTGGTGTTGCCGAGTTTGGAAAGCGATTTGGCGCCAATCCTCTTGGCGTGCGCGGAGGGGCGGCTCGACCCGTCGGCGGTGCGTATCCTGCCGGGGGCGGCGGTAACAGTGGTGATGGCCGCGCCGGGTTATCCGGGGAACTATCCCAAGGGGCTTCCCATCTCTGGCACGGAGGCGGCGGAGGCCGCCGGGTGTACGGTCTTCCACGCGGGCACAGCGCTGAAGGAGGGGCGGTTGGTCACCTCCGGCGGGCGTGTGCTGACGGTGACGGCGCGTGGGGAGAATCTGCGCGCGGCGGTCGACGCGGCCTACGCGGGCATCTCGCATATTCGGTTTGAGGGGGCGCATTTCCGCCGCGACATCGCGGCGAAGGCGTTCCGCCATCTCTAAGGAAAGGTTCAGGCTTCATGGACAAGGCTCAGCCGTTGGTCGGCATTGTGATGGGTAGCGACTCCGATTGGGGGACGATGCAGAAGTGCGTGGCGACGCTCAAGCAGTTCGGCATTCCCTTTGAGGCGCACGTGATGAGCGCGCACCGCACGCCCGAGAAGGCCGCGCGCTACGCCGAGGAGGCGGAGGGGCGCGGGTTGAAGGTGCTCATCTGCGCCGCGGGCATGGCCGCGCACCTGGCGGGCGTCATCGCCGGCCATACGACGCTCCCGGTGTTGGGGGTGCCGATGAAGGGCGGTGCGATGGATGGTCTGGACGCGTTGTTGGCGACGGTGCAGATGCCTGGCGGCATCCCTGTGGCTACGTTGGCGTTGGGCAACGCGGGCGCCACGAACGCGGGCGTCCTGGCCGCGCAGATTCTGGCGTTGGGCGACCCCGCGCTGCGGGCGGCGCTGCATGATCACAAGGCGGAGATGGCGCGGAAGGTCGAGGCCGCCGACGAAAGGTTGCAGGCGGAGTTGTGACGCGCCTGGCGTTGGCGGCGCTGTGGGTCTTGGCGTGTGGGCTCTGCCATGCGCTGACCTACAGCAATGCCTACGTCAGCCCACGCAACAAGGAGCGCGCCCGGCGCGACGCCACCACCTACATCATCCTGCACACCACCGAGGGCGAGGCGAAACCTTCGCTCAGCAAACTGAGCAAGAACGGCGAGGCGCATTATTGCGTAGACCGAGACGGGAAGGTCTATCGCATCGTGGATCGGTCGCGCGTGGCCTATCATTGCGGGGTGAGCATGTGGCAGGGGCGGCGCAATCTGGACGACGTGTCGGTGGGGATCGAGGTGGTGGGTTATCATGACCGGGCGCTGACACGCGCGCAGTACGCCGCGTTGCGGGAGCTGGTGCTGGCCTTGCAGAAGATTTACGGCGTGAAGGATGCGAACGTGATGCCCCACGCGCAGGTGGCCTATGGCACGCCCAACCGTTGGCATCCACGTAGGCACCGCGGCCGTAAACGGTGCGGCATGGGCTATGCCACGCCCGCCGTGCGCAGACTGTTGGGGCTGGATGAGCGTTGGCTCGCGGATCCTGACGTGAAGGCCCGCCGTTTGGTGGTGGGCGACGCCTATCTGGCGCAGGTGCTCTACGCGAAGAACGGCGAACGCCTGTTGCCCTACAAATTGCCCTCCGCCACCGCCGGTCAATCCGCCAAGCCTGCGCCGCGTGCGGCAGAGGGGCCGCGCACGTATGTCATCGCCAAGGGCCAAACGGCCTGGGACGTGGCGCGCGATGCCTACAACGCCGCCTCCACCCTCTATGTCTTTCCCGATGGCCGCAAGATAACGGGCGACAAGGTGCGAGACTGGGAGGGACTGACCGTGGGCACCAAGGTGATCTTGGGCGATGCGGACGCCTCCGGTTCGCCGTTGCAGACGTTGGCGAAGGGGGCGCACCCACGCCGCTTGATTGGCGAGGCCGTCTTTGCGCAGGACACGTGGTATATCCGCCCCACGGGCGGCAGCGTGCGCGGGTCGGCACTCAACGAGAAGACCTTGGCGGCGATGCCGCCAGGCACGAAGATTCTGGTGGGCTACGCACGTGGCGGGCCCGTTACCAGCAAACGTCTGCCTGCGCAGATCTGCCCCACCCAGTGGGACGCGCCAGACACCTTCTATCTGATGCCCGGCAAACCGTTGTGTCCTTCCGGGGAGATAGACATGAAACGTGTGCCCCCCGGCACCCTTGTTTTCTACCGTAACTAAGGAGAATCCCATGCGAAACCTTTTGCTCGCGCTTGCCTTTCTGCCGCTGTCGCTTTGGGCCGCCGACCTCACGCCGGTGGGGTGGGGCGTCGTAACCGCCTCCACCGCCACGGCCTATGGCAAGGATGGCAAGCAGGCCGCGCTTGTCAATGGCGGCGAGTTGTTTGACGTGCTCAAGGAAATCAAAGCCAGCGGCAAGCCGGCCTATTACGTGGCGCTTCAGCGGCCCAAGAAGCCGGAGTGCGTGTTGCTGGGCAGCGACTGCCGCGTCTTCATGGGCGAGGCGGCGGATCCGAAGGTGGACCTGGACGCGTTTGTGGCGCAGGTGGCTAAGCAGGCGACCGCACGCGACTATTATTCCGCTGTCGCCATGCGCGCGAAACTGTTGGAGCGCGCGCGCGAACGCCATTTGGCGCAGTCGCCCGCAAAGGATTTGGCCGCGCGCAAGGCGCAATTGGCGAAGGTTCCCGCCACGGATCGCCGTTACGAGGCGGCGCAGAAGGCCGCGCGCACCAACGCCGAGCGATTGAAGTATCAAGACCTTCGCAAGGAGTTGCGTTACCGCACCACGGGGTTGCAAGAGGAGATCAAGCGTTTGGAGGCCGCCGCCGAGGAGTGGGAGAAGAGCCATCCCTTCGATGAAAGCGTCGTGCAGAAGGGCGCGGTCTGGAAGCGGCTGACCCAGAACGTCGAACGATTGGAGCCGAAGGCACGCGAGCTTGGCCTCATCCCCTGACGCGGCGCGGCGAACGCCGTTTATGGTATGCTATGCGCTTCCATCTCTTAGAGGACAGACATGAATCTCCTGAAACTGATTTTCGGCACCAAGAACCAGCGTGACGTCAAGAAACTCCTGCCCATCGTGCGCAAAGTCAACGCCATCGAAGAGCAATACCAGAAGTTGAGCGAGGATGAGCTGAAGGCCAAGACCCAGGAGTTTCGCGACCGGTTGGCCAAGGGTGAGACGTTGGACGCCATCCTCCCCGAGGCTTACGCGGTGGTGAAGAATGCCTGCCGCCGCCTGATGGGTACCACGGTGGAGGTCTGCGGACACACGCTCACGTGGAACATGATTCCCTTCGACGTGCAGATCATCGGCGGCATCGTCCTTCACCAAGGCAAAATCGCCGAGATGCAGACGGGCGAGGGCAAGACGTTGGTCGCCACCTTCCCGCTCTATCTCAATGCCCTCTCCGGCGGCGCCGCGCACTTGGTGACGGTGAATGACTACCTCGCCCGCCGCGACGCGCAGTTCATGGGTCACCTCTTCACTTATCTTGGGCTGACGGTGGGGTGCATCCAGAACACGATGGGGCCGGCCGAGCGCCGCGCCCAATATGCCTGCGACATCACCTACGGCACGAACAGTGAGTTCGGCTTCGACTATCTCCGCGACAATGGCATGGCCACCGACCCCTCGCAGGTGGTGCAGCGCGGCCACGCCTTCGCCATCGTCGACGAGGTGGACAGTATCCTCATCGACGAGGCCCGCACCCCGCTTATCATCTCAGGCCCCGCCCAGCGTTCCGCCTCGGGTGAATATGTGGCGCAGAAGCCTCGTGTGGAGCGAGTCTTCCGCGAGCAGACCAAAATCTGCACCCAGTTGCTTTCCGAGGCCAAGGCTTTGTTGGCCAAGGGCGACAACGATGGCGTCATGCGCCGCCTCTATCAGGTCTATCACGGCACGCCCAAGAACAAGCAGTTCCTCCACCTCATCGAGGAACCCGCCGTTCGCCGCCTGCATGAGCAGGTTGAGGCCATGATGATCACCGACATGCGCAAGCGTGAGGCCCGCGAACTCAAAGAAGTGTTGCTCTTCACCATCGATGAGAAGACCCGCGAGGTCGCCCTTACCGACAAAGGCACGCGCTTCATCTCCCCCGACGACCCGGAGATGTATGTGATGCCCGATCTTCCTGGGCAGCTCGCAGCCCTTGACGGCGACGCCTCGCTCTCGCCCGAGGGACGTGCCGCCGAGCGCCGCAAGATTCAGGAAGCTTTCGCCGCCAAGAGCGAGCGCCTCCACATCGTCGATCAGCTCCTGCGCGCCTACGCCCTCTACAACAAGGACGAGGAGTATGTGGTGCAGGACGGCAAGGTGATGATTGTCGATGAGTTCACCGGGCGTATCCTTCCTGGTCGCCGTTGGAGCGAGGGCCTGCACCAGGCCGTCGAGGCCAAGGAGGGGGTGAACATCGAGCGTGAGACGCAGACCCTCGCCACCATCACCATCCAGAACTACTTCCGTCTCTACGACAAGCTTTCGGGCATGACCGGCACCGCCGAGACCGAAGCTGCCGAGTTCAACGACATCTACAATCTTGACGTCGTCGTCATTCCCACCAACCGCCCCATTCGGCGCGTGGATGGCAACGACCTCATCTACAAGACCCAACGCGAGAAGTACCGCGCCATCATCGAGGAGGTCAAGGCCGCGCACGACCGAGGGCAGCCCGTCCTCCTTGGCACCGTCACCGTCGATACCTCCGAGGTGCTCAGCCGTATGCTCCGCATGGCCGGTATCCCCCACCACGTCCTCAACGCCAAGAACCACGCGATGGAGGCCGAAATCGTCGCCCAGGCCGGCCAGCCCGGCGCCGTTACCATCGCCACCAACATGGCCGGCCGCGGCACCGACATCAAGCTCGGCCCAGGCGTCGTCTGGATGACCGATGAGCAGATCAAGGACAAGACCCTCACCCTTGACACCGTCCCCAAAGGCGAGAAGCGGACGCTCCGCCGTTTGCTTGAGGAGCGGCCCTGTGGTCTCTACGTCATCGCCTCCGAACGTCATGAGTCGCGCCGTATCGACCGTCAGCTCCGCGGCCGTTGCTCCCGTCAGGGCGACCCCGGCGCCAGTCGATTCTACCTCTCGCTCGAAGACAACCTCATGCGCCTCTTCGGCAGCGACCGTCTGGCCGGCATGATGACCCGTCTCGGTCTCAAAGAGGGCGAGGCCATCGAGCACCGTTGGCTCAACCACACCGTCGAGCGTGCCCAGCGCAAGGTGGAGGAGCAGAACTTCTCCATCCGCAAGCGTACCTTGCAGTACGACGACGTGATGAACAAGCAACGTTCCATCATCTACGGACTGCGCCAAGAGGTTCTCATGCAGGCAGGCACCGCCCATGAGCGAATCCTCGATGTCTTTAACGACGTCATCGCCGACCGTTGCGAGGGCCTCCTCACCAACGCCAAGGACGCTGACCCTGACGCCCTCCACGCCTGGGTCTCCAACTTCCCCATCGCCTGCTCCAAGGAAGAATGCGTCGCGTGGATTGGTAAGCCCCAAGAGGCGGCCGAGGCTCTCTACAAGCGCGTCGAGGAAGCCTACCAGGCCAAGTGCGAAGGCGAGATTCCTGAGGCGCTCCCCATGCTTGAGCGCATGATCTGCCTCACCGCCATCGATGAGGAGTGGCAGAAGTTCCTTGCCGCGATGGATGACCTCCGTCGCAGTGTCAGCCTTCGCGGCTACGGCCAGCGCGACCCCTTGGTAGAATACAAGCGCGAGGCCTTCGCCATGTTCTCCGAGCTGATGGACACCATCAAGGGTGGCATTGTCCGCGGCGCGTTCACCACCACCACCAACATCGAGGCCTACTTCGCCATGCGCGAACGCGCCGCTCGCCGTGCGCAGACCGTCCACCAAGACCTTGGCGATCTCACGGCCAACCTCCCTCCGCCGCCTCCGCCGCCCTCGTCGCCCCATCCGCAGGTCGCGCAACGCCCCGCGTCGGCCATGCCCACGTCGTTCACCGTAACCGCTCCCGGACTAGCCAAGCCCGAACCAGAGCCTGCTCCCGAGACAGACGGTTCGCTTGAGTCGCTGATGCGCTCGATGGGGTTGGATCCGGCGACCGCCCAATCCACGCCTGCCACAGCGCCAACGTCGCCCAAGCCCGAACCGGCCCAGGCGTTCCCCAAGGTCGGCCGCAACGACCCCTGCCCGTGCGGTTCCGGCAAGAAGTACAAGAACTGCCACGGGCGGTGAGATCCCAATGGAGACCTCTCCTAGCGCCTCCTTTTCTGCCCTGCGCGCCGACAATGGGTTGGGCGTGGGGCGGCATACGCTTGGGTTCGTTCTCTCCATTCTGCTCTCTGTCTTTCTCCACGGCGGCGCGATGGTCGCCTTGGAGAAAGTAACCTTTGGTGCGCCTGGCGCAGAGGCGGAGTCTGTGCGCGGACCCGCCGAACTTCCGCCTCTGCGCATCGAAACCTTTGTGCGGGAGGTCGGGTTGGCTCAGGCCGAGGCCGCGTCTGCGCCCGACCCCGTGGAGACCGCACGACAAGCCGAAGGGGCTGCCGTCGCCGCCGCGGATGCCATCCCGCTTCCGACGCCGCCCCCGCCCGCCACACCTTCTCTGCCCCCACCGCCCGCCGCATCTGCGCCCTTCCCCGGACTCGCCGCGCCGAGACAGCAGATTCTCGCCGTCCCCGACCTGCCTGCTGCCCCCGAGCCACGTTGGGTCATCCCCGCCGACATCCCTCGCGCACCGAAGACGCCTGACCTGGCGGAGAGCGTCTTGGATATGCCGCTTGGCGCCATGCATGATTTGTCGCGCCCGATGAGCGGCGATTCGGCCAATCTCGCCCAAGCCGTGCAGGCGTTGGGCGAAGGAGAATCTGTGTCTCCCCCGCCGTCGCTCCCCGAGACACCAGTGAGAGCCGCCTCGACGGTGGATGCCGTCGTTCCGGATATGCGTGAGGCCGCACCGGCCTTCCGTGCCATCGATGACCGTCTTTCCCTTTCCCTCGTCGTCCATGAGCCAAAGGACGACCCCGATTATCGTTATTTCCGCCTCCAGATCCTTCGCAAGCCAGAGAGTGCCCTCGCCGTGATGCCCAAGGATGTCGTCCTCATCCAGGACGTCTCCGGCTCCATCGGCGCCGACCGCCTCGCCCAAGGCAAGGCCGCGCTCAAAGCCGCCCTCGCCAATGTCCTCCGTGCCGGCGACCGTTTCAACGTCTTCGCCTTCCGGGATGTTACCTTGACGCCATCCAACGCCTGGCTCACGTATGGGCCGGACACCCGCGCCCGTGCCGAGACCTTCATCGATTCCCTTCGTGCCATCGGCAACACTGACCTCTTTCTCCTTCTCCAAGACATCCTCACCCTTCCCCGCGACCCCGCACGCCCCACCATTGCCGTCGTCGTCACCGATGGTGAGCCCACCGTCGGTGTTACCGGCACCACCCGCATCATCGGCGAGTTCACGCGCATGAACCAAGGCCGCATCGCCGTCTATGCCTTCGGTGCCAAACGGCGCGACCCCTACTTCCTCGATATGCTTTGTTACGCTAACCGAGGCGAGAACACCTCCGCCTCTGGCGACGTCTCCGGCCTCGCCGCCGAACTCGCGCCCGTCTTTGAGTCCATCCGCAATCCTGTGATGAAGGATCTCACCCTGACCTTCGACGCCAAGAGCGGCGGAGAAATCCACCCCCGCGCCCTCACTCACCTCTACGCCGATCGCCAACTCGTCGTTTACGGACGCGTCCCGAAATCCACCAACGGCGTTACCTGCCAGCTCACCGGACGTTCCGCGGCAGCCCCCTACGACGCCGTCTTCGCTTTTGACTTCGCCGAGGCCACCCACACCGCCCGAGACCTCCGGCGCGCTTGGGCCGCCCGTGCCATGTTCGATCTCCTCGCCGAATACGCCGAGAACCCCTCTGCGGCTCTTCTCCAACGCATTGAAGCCTTCTCCCGTGCCTACGGCGTCCCCAACCCGTACCGCCGCGGCAAGTAAGCCGCCACACCGCACAAAAGCCCCCGACCACGCAAAGGTCGGGGGCTTTTTTTATGCCAACACGCTTACAGACGGTTCGGGATTCCACCCAGGAAGTTCTTGCGCGAAAAGGCATTCCGCTTCCTGTCAAGTCCCCGTGAGCGAGTCGCGGTGGGTCGGGAAGGGCACCTGGCGTGTTTGACGGAGTAAGTGCTCACGCCACCGCCACGGACAGGTAACTCGTACCCAATCTCTTTGTCATCGTCGTCGTCCTTGACCTCAACCAGATGGCGATGCTCCACGATGACCGGCACAATCGCAGGCGATGGGGATGGCGACGGTTGTTTGGGCGGTGGTGATGGGTTCGGCGCCGGATCGGGTTTGTCGGGTGGAGGGGGCGGAGGCTTCGTTTGCTCACGGACGCTGATGGCAGCGGCGTGCCCTGGGTTGGCCGGTGTGACCTTCACGGGCGTTCCCATGTGCCGAACCGGCACACCCTCCGCGAAAAGTCCCCCCGCGACAATCATTGCCGCAAGCGTCGCAGGACAAATCCTTTTGCGCAATCTCATTTTCCCCTCTCATCCCTCAGGCGTCCACCGGCGGGCAGCTTTCTTGGCGGCATGCTTCGCCTTGTCGTCAAGCATTCGCGCCTTTTGTCGGCGGGAGCGACGGCGCTTCTGGCGGCGGATCTTCTCGCGTTCCTGCTGCCGGGCGGAACGTTCGCCGTCACGGATCTCCAGGATACGCTCGGCAAGGGCACGGCGCGCCAACCAACGGTTGTCCTCGCGCGACCGTGAACTTTGCACCTTCACCCAAAGCCCCGTGGGCAGATGGGTGAGCCGAACGGCCGAGGAGGTCTTGTTGATCTTCTGCCCACCGCTCCCCGAGCCGAGCACGAACTGCTCGCGCAGGTCGTCCTCCGTCAGACCCGCGCGCGCCATGAGGGCCTGGATGGCTTCGATGGTGGCGGGGCTCAGCGGCATGGCGGACGGATGGCTCCGTTCAGGCGAGGCGGAGCAGGAAGTAGTTCTTCTTGCCTTGGCGAAGAAGAAGCGCCTTACCCTCGACGAGGGCCTCGGCGGGGACGACACAGGCGGGGTCAGAAACCTTGTCGTTGTTGAGGGAGATGCCGCCGCCCTGGATGAGGCGCCGGGCCTCGCCTTTGCTCTTGAGGAAGCCGGCGGCGACGGCGACGTCCACGAGCGGCTGGCCAATCACTTGGTCGCGCGGGAGGGTGGCGTTGGGCACGTCGGCGGCGATGGCCTCAAGATCGGCGGCAGAGACGCCTTCAAGCGAGCCACCGAAGAGGACGGCGGAGGCGCGCTGGGCGGCGCGAAGACCGTCCTCACCGTGGACGGTGCGGGTGAGCTCCTCGGCCAGGACGCGCTGGGGCTCACGGGCCTCGGGGTGTTCGTGCTGGGCGGCGGCGAGTTCGGCGATTCGCGCGTCGTCGAGGAAGGTGAAAATGCGCAGATAGCGGATGGCGTCGGCGTCGAGCGTGCGGAGGAAGAATTGGTAGAAGGCGTAGACGCTCGTCTTGTCGGCGTTGAGGAAGATGGCGTTGCCGGCGGACTTGCCGAACTTCTGGCCATTGGCGTCGCAGACGAGCGGGATGGTCAGGCCATTGACCTCTGCCTCAGGTTCCAGTCGGCGAATGAGGTCGGTGCCGGCGGTGATGTTGCCCCACTGGTCGGCGCCACCCACCTGGAGGGTACAGCCATAGGTCTTGTAAAGGTGATAGAAGTCGTAACCCTGAAGAATCTGGTAGGTGAACTCCGTGAACGTCATGGAGTTGGTCTCGGCGTTGAGGCGCTTCTGCACGGAGTCCTTGGCAAGCATCGGCTTCATGCGGAAGAGAGTGCCGACCTCGCGCAGGAAGGGCAGGATGGCGTAGTCCTTGTACCAATCGTAGTTGTTCACCAGGATGGCGGGGTTCGTCGGATGGTTGAAGTCCAAGAAGCGCGAGAGGTTCTCCTTGATACCCTCCAGGTTCCGACGGAGCTGCTCCTCGGAGAGGAAGTTACGCTCGGTGGAACGACCAGAAGGGTCGCCGATCATGCCGGTGGCCCCACCCACGAGGGCGATAACCCGGTGTCCGGCCCGTTGGAACTGCGCGAGCGTCTGGATGGCCACATAGTTGCCAGCCTGCAGGCAGGAGGCCGTGGGATCGAAGCCGATGTAAAGCGTCAGCGGCTTCTCCAGCAACTCGGCCATCTTCTCTTCGGGGCAGGTACACGCTTCCACCAAGTGGCGCGACTTCAGGAAATCATAAAACTTCATCTTGCGTCCTCTCGAATGTGCCACAGTATAGCAAAGCGGTCGGGAAGCGACAGCAGGAAGGAAGCGTCCAAAGCGAGTTGATCACACCCTAGGCATGGGGCGTTGCCAGGCGCCGAGGTGGATGTGGCAATCCGGATCGAGGGGCTTTTGGCGGGGGCGGATGGCATTAGGCGCGGGGTGGCCGATAGTCAGGAAGCAGGCGAGCTCGTAGCCCTCCGGCGCTCCCACGAGGCGTTTGACGTGAGCGGACTCGTCGGCGATGGGGATTCGGAAGGCGCAGGCGAGCCCCTCCGCGGCGGCGGCAAGGAAGACGTTCTCCAGCGCGCACCAGGCGGAGGCGAAGTAGTTGAGCCCCGATTGCTCGGCGGGTCGGCAAAGGGGACAGCCGATCTGCCGGAAGAAAGGGAGGATGAGGCAACCGCTCTGGGCGAGCATCCGCTGCTGCTTGGGCAGGGCGTCCACGAACATGGCGTGCTCATCGCCATCCATGTCGGCGGCGTTGGCCTTGAGGAAAGTCTGCTGGATGGCCTCGGTGTTGGCGGCGACGGTGGCGGTGAGGCGAAGGATCTCCGCGCGGTCGCGCACGACGACGAACTCCAGTTGGCGGAGGTGGTCGTTGGTCGGAGCCTTGAAGGCGGCGGCGAGAACCTTGCGGAGAGTCTCCTCCGCCACGGGTTCCTCGGTGAAATCGCGGATGGTTCGGCGGACGTCAAGTGCGGCATAGAAGTCCATGGGAAGGCCTTTCGGTCACTCTGCGGCGGCGAGGAGGAGGTCGGCGAGGGCTTGGGTGGCGTCGGGGTGGGGGAGATCGGCGAGGGCGTCGCGCATGATTTGGCGGAGGAGAGGATCGGAGTAGAGTTGGCGGAGGGCCTCGGCGAATTGTTCAGGGGGGGCGGATTGGTCGATGCAGAGGGCGCCGCCGCATTGGACGAGGGCCTGGGCGTTGAGGCGCTGGTGGTCGTCGGCGGCGGTGGGGAGGGGAATGAGGATGGCGGGGAGGGCGACGCGGGCGAGCTCGGCGCAGGTGGCGGCGCCGGCACGGGCGATGGCAAGGTCGGCCTGGGCATAGGCGGCGCCGATGTCCTCGATGAAGGGGACGACGGCGACCTGCTGGGGGGTCTGGGCGTAGCAAGCCTGGACTTCGGCGAGGTCGGCCTGGCCGGTCTGGTGGGTGACGCGGACGTTGCGGTCGCTGAGGGCCAGGGAGGCCAACAGCGGCGCGACGAGGGTGTTGAGGCCGTGGGCGCCTTGGCTGCCGCCGGTAACGAGGACGTGGAAGCCCGGCCCGTCGGGGCGTTTGGAGGCTCGGGCCTTGGCGAGGGCATCGACCACGCTTTGGCGCAAGGGCAGCCCGGTGAGGACGATGCGCGCCCAGGGGAGGCGCTCGGCGGTCTCCTCGTAGGAGGTGGCGACGGCGGCGACGCGGAAATGCTTGGAGAGGAAGCGGACGGCGCGCCCGGGGAGGGCGTTGGCCTCGTGGAGAACAACGGGGATGCGGAGCGACCGCGCGGCGAGCACGGGCGCGAAGCTGGTGTAGCCGCCCGTGGCGAGGAGGACGTCGGGGCGGAAACGCCGGAGGAAGGCGCGGCAACGGAGAATGGCCAAGAGGTTGCGCGGGTCGGTGATGGGACGCGCGCCGGAACGGAGCAACGGCCCTTGCCAACTTTCGGCGGCATGGCGCTCGGCGGGGCGGGTGCCGGAGAGGATGAGGGCCAGCGCGTGGCCTTGGGCGCGGAGGCGCTCGGCGACGGCGAGGGCGGGGTGGATGTGCCCGCCGGTGCCGCCGCAGGCGAGGGCGATGCGCTTGGGCGCGGGGGAGGGGGTGGGGGAGGGCATGGTTAGAGGTCGATGTGGTCGAGAAGCTGGAGGGCGAGGGCGTGGGCGTTGACGGCGTCGAGTCGGCGGAGGACGCATTGCCAGCGGTAGGCCATCGAACCGTTGGCATCCATCGGACGGTCGCGGAAGAGGCCGTCGAAGCCGGCGCGGCGGTCTCGGTAGAGACGTTGGATACGGGCCAACTCGTCCTCGAAGCTCTCCGCGAAGATACGCGCGGCGGTCTCGAAGTCCGGGAAAAGCTCTTTGCGGCGGTTCATGGCCGCGGCGTAGTCGCCGATGGTCTCGGCGTAGGGGCGCTGGTAGTTGACGAAGGAGCCGGTCGGCTCGGCGAGGGTGAGCTCCTCGGGGAGTTGGAAGGCGTTGAGGCGGATGACCTCGTCGCCGTCGTCGAAGATGGTCTTGCCGCCCTCGACCGCGGCGCGGCCGATGATGATGTTGGGGGCGGCGGCCTGCCCCAGGAGACGGCAGAAGGCCTGACGGAAGGCCGGGGAGGCGTAGAGGTGCTCGGGGATCTTGTCGGTTGCGTAGCCGGCGATGTAGTCGCGCTCGAAGTAACCGGTCCAGACGTTGTGGGTCTGGCCGTCTCGGTCGCGGACGGTCTCACGGAAGGTGCGCGGCACCATGAGGGGGGGCAGGTGCATCCCGAGCTGACGGGCGGCGAGGCGGCGATCCATCACGTAGTCGGTGTAGTCCTCGGCCTCGATGATGGATTGCAGGAGGGGGCGTCCGTCGGCGAGATGGGTGGCGACCGTCCACCGTTGGATGCGGATGATCTTGACCTGGGGTTGCTGGCGGTGGCGTTCCTTGAGCTCGACGATGTAGACGAAGGCGCGGGGCCCCTGGCCGGTGCGGTTGGAGAGGGAACGGCGCGTGCGGCCGATGTTCACGTACTCGATCTTGGAGTATTCGCGGACGTAGTTGAAGAGGATGGAACGTGCGCGATGGTCGCAGAGGCGTTGGAGCTGCTCGTCGTCGGGGTGGGCGTCGGCCTCGGAGAAGATGGGGTCGAAGAAGAGCTCGCCTTCCTCCACGCGGCCGCCCGGGAGCCACTCAATCTGCATAAAGAACTCGGGCGACAACCCCTCGATGACGGCGGAGACGCCGGTCTCGTTGGTCTGCTGCACGAGCGCCGCGGAGAGCGCCTTGCGCCAGCCGGGGTCGTTGATGTCGTCGTCGCGCAGCGAAGGGTCTTGGACGGCGGCCTGGAAGGTGGAGAGGAGCGTGGCGTGCGCGGCGCGGAGGGCCGCGCCATCCATGTTCGCGAAGTCCAGCCCGGCGAGGGCCGTTGGGGGCAGGGCGCCGTGGGGCAGGGAATCGATCTCGGGGTTCGCGAAGCGGTTGTGCCGCTGGACGTTCTGCTGAATCTCAAGGAGGAGCGCGCGGAGCTCGTCGTTGGGCAGGTCGGCGAGGGAGCGGAAGCTGGCCAAGGTGAGGAAGCGCGTGCCGGTGAGGTGGTTGTAATAGTAGATGGCGCGACCGTCGATGCCCACGCGGGCGTTCTCGATGAGGGTGCGGATCTCCTCCTCGAAGCGCGGCACGGGGGCCATGCGCCACGCCTCGCCGCGGGTGCGCAGCGCGTCGCGCACCAATCGGTTCTGGATGTTGAGGTAGCGGATGCGCCGTTTGGAGACGTAACGCTGGAGGAACTCGTCCCCACGGATGGCCAACGCCATGTTGTTGGGGTCTGGGCGGATGAGGGCGTAGTGCTCGTCGAAAAGGAGGTCGACGCTCTCGGCGATCTCGGCCTCCTCCTCCTTTTGGGTGAGGGGCGGGAGCCCCTTCTCCCTGCGGCGGGCGTTGAGCGCGTCGATGAAGGCCAGGCGCTGCATGGCATGGATGCCGCGGATGGTTACGAGGCCCGGCGTGCGGAGGAAGACCGTGCCGATGCGTGTCTGGAGGGCGCCCTTGGCGTCCTTCGCGAAAATCTCCGGCCCCAGCCGGATCACGGCGTCGTCACCGAACATGGGAGGCTCCTTCCGCCGCGCGTTGGGCGGCTGTGAGGGTGTTTTCCAAGAGCATGGCGATGGTCATGGGGCCGACGCCGCCGGGCACGGGCGTGAGCTTGCCGGCCACCTTCGCCACCCCCTCGAAGTCGCAATCCCCGCGCAGGCGGTAGCCCCGCTGGGCCGTGGGGTCGGGCACGCGGTTGACGCCCACGTCGATGACGGTGGCGCCTGGCTTGACCATGTCGGCGGTGACGGTGCCGGGGCGGCCGGTCGCCACAATGAGGATGTCCGCTTGGCGCGTGAACCGGCCGAGATCTTGCGTGGCCGAGTGGCACAGCGTGACCGTCGCGTCGCCGTTTGGCCCTTTGCGCGTCAGGAGGTTGGCGATGGGGCGTCCCACGATGTCGCTGCGCCCCACCACCACCGCGTGCGCGCCGCGCGTCGGCGTGCCGGCCTTCTCCAACAGCCGCAGGATGCCATGCGGCGTGCACGGCAGGAAACAGGTCTGCCCCAAGAGCATCTTCCCGACGTTCACCGGCGTGAAGCCGTCCACGTCCTTCTCCGGGGCGATGGCGCGGATCACCGCGTCCGTGTCCAACCCTTTGGGCAATGGCAGCTGCACCAAGATCCCATGCACCTGCGGGTCGGCGTTCAGGCGCGCGATGACGGCGAGCAGCTCCTCCTGCGTCGTCCCCTCCGGCAGACGCACGTCCACCGAGCGCATCCCCGCCTCCTCCAAGGCTCTCTCCTTGGCCGTCACGTAACTGCGCGAGGCCGGGTCATCCCCCACCAACACCACGCCCAGCCCCGGCGTGACACCCGTGGCCGCCTTCAACGTCGCGACACCTGCCTTGACCCGTGCGCGCGTCTCCGCCGCCAACGCCTTGCCGTCAATCAACTCCGCACTCATGCCAGAAACTCCAATCTCACTGTGTAATCCCATCCTATCACAAGCGGCCCGCTTCCGCAAACGCCCGCCCGCCTCCCCGCGGGCGGATCCTTCCTTCATCCCGTTGGCCGTCATGATGGGCGGACGCGTTTGCACTGTGTGTGGGCGGGGTGATAGAATGAAACAGATTGTGATCGCCTGTTTCGGAGGAAGTGTCAATGACGACGATACGCCTTGGTTTGGTCGCGTTTGGTTGCGCGCTCGCCGCCTTTGTCGGTGCGCAGGGCACCGCCGCGCCGCTCACCTATGAGTCGCTCGGCCCGGGCCAAGGCGTCTGCGTCACGGGTCTCTCCGAGGGCGCGACCTGCACGTCGCTGACAATCCCGGCCGAAATCGCGGGCGCGCCCGTCACGCAAATCCAATCGGGTGCCTTTACGGACGGTGCGCACCTCACGTCGGTGACGGTGCCTGGGACGGTCACGGCGCTTGATATGCACACCTTCACAGACATGGAGGGGCTGAGGGAGGTCGTCCTCCGGGAGGGGGTGAGGCGAATTGGGTGGTTCGCCTTCGCGGACTGCAAGGCACTCTGCCGCTTGGTCATCCCGGCCAGCTGCACGGACATCGACCCGCTGGCCTTCGACCTGTGCCCGAGGCTGACCTTCGCGGTGGCTCCGGAGAACCCCGCCTACCGTTCGGAGGGCGGGGCGTTGCTCTCGAAGGATGGCTCGCGGCTGATTTTCGCCCCTGGCGGCGTGCGGGACTACACCGTGCCGGAGACGGTGCGGGTGGTTGGCGCGTCCTTCACCAACCCTGGGCAGGCGCTGAGGTCGGGGATGTTGGCCTCGGTGACGCTGCCTGCCTCGGTGCGGATCGTCGAGACAGGCGCCATCGGCGGTGGCATCGGCAAGGTGCACGTGGCCGTGGACAACCCTTGGTATGCCTCCGAGGACGGCGTGCTCTATGACAAAAAGAAGAGGGTGTTGCTCCATGTGCCCCCCACGGTCACCGTCTTCACGGTGCCGGACACAGTGACGCGTATCGGGCTGGGTGCCTTCGCGGGGGGCGCTCTGAGGCAAATCACCTTCTCGGCGAAAGGGACGCTGCGCGAGATTGGCGACGTGGCCTTCCTGGGGTGTGAGCTACGGACGCTGACGCTCCCCAAGGGCGTGGTGGCGATTGGCGAGGACATCGTCTGCCGGTGCGAGAAGCTGACGGCAATCACCTTCCCGGAGACGTTGCGGGCGGCCGGCCCCCACCTCTATTTACCCAGTGATGCCCTACGGCAGGTGACCTTCCGAGGTCCGCCGCCGCAAGGTTGCTCGGGCATCGTCTTTCCGCACGACCAAGCGAGGGGCACTTACCCCGCGCGTCATGCCAAGGCTTGGCAACGCGTGCTGAATGCGGATGGCACCTGGGGCCTGACGACCGGGAGGGGGCTTTACCATGCGCTCCATATGTCCGTCGACGCCGCCGCGCCGAATCCCCCCAGCCATCCCAGCCGCTGATTTTCGCCTCAGCCGCCAAGTCTCCGAGCGTCGGCGGCTGATCCACCGAGACTCAGCCGCTAAGTCTCGGAGCATCGGCGGCTGATCCACCGAGACTCAGCCGCCAAGTCTCCGAGCATCGGCGGCTGATCCACCGAGACTCAGCCGCTGTAGAATGTCAATAGAATTGCGCAGGGCGCGGGGGATGGCTTGTAGGATACGCATGGGTCAGGGGGCCTTTCGGGGGGAGCGGGGTAGTGGACGATGAGGTGGCGGGTCTGTCTGAGCGTGTGGGGGCTCAGCTTGGAGAAGTCGGTGGGTTTGGGGTGGTAGGTGCGCAGGAGGCGGTTGTGGCGCTCGACGGAGCCTTTCT